>DASRCB010000289.1:0-32391 GCA_035653295.1 Bryobacteraceae bacterium | reverse complement strand
GATCAGGGTATGGCCGAACAGCGCGCAGCTGACGGCGGGTAGCAACACAGCGATGATGGATGTACGCATTGAGGTCCTCGCCTCGATTTGGCTGCATGACGCAGCAACATCCAGGGCAGGTCTCCTGACTCGCAGGTCATCACGATACCGGCTGCCTTCCCATCCGCGGAACGGACAGTGGCGTCCAAACGCCGGGTCGCTCGCTGCTCACAGTGGCGGGACCGTGCGGGAATTCCACCCGCTTCCCTTTTCACTCGCCGCGGTGGCGAGCACCCTGGAAACAGAACCAACGAATATCACACGCCGGGAGGCGTGGTCAATCGTCAGTAGTAGGTGATGGTGCGATAGAGCACGGCGACGGGCTCGTCGACTTGCGTATTGGGGTTGCGCCTGAGCTCGGTGCGGCGCGTCCAGTTGCCCTGGGCGTCGCGCTCGTTGTCCTGAGTCATTCCCGTCTGGCCTGGCGTTTCGGTTTCGGAAAACAGCAGCCGGGCCATCTGGCCTCCAGCGCCGTCTTCGGTGCTCTCCACCTGAAGGGCGATATTGCCATCGGCTCCGTACATGGTGACGAGCGCCTTGTTGCCGGTTTCGTAATGAATCTGGACGCGCATGGCCGCGCCTTCTGGGGCGGGTCCGGCGACGTTGCCGTTTCGGACGAGGATACCGGGGTGGCCGGTGGGTTTGAGCACGGCCTCTGTCGGACGCCCCTGCTCGTCGTAAGTCATGGTGGCCGACATGTCACCGTCGTTCATCTCGATCATGCGGCCGTGGTCATCGAACCGGCGGGTCGTATGCGTGCCGGGAGTCGTACCGCCGAAGTCGTCGGTTTCTTCCTCGGTATTCGCGTCGGGGTGACGGAAGGTTTGGGTCCGCACCTTGTTTCCCTTGTCGTCGAAGTAAGTGATGGTCGATCGCCTGCCGTCCTTGTCGTACGCGTACACCTCATGCGTGCTCAGCGTGCCGTCTTCTTTCCAGACGCGATGCTCGGCGGTCTTGCCGTCCGGGCGGTAATCGGTCTGCTGTTCGGGGCGCCGCTTGCCGTCCGCCTCGCGCTCCACTTTCACCGTTTTCGGTTTGCCCCTGAGGTCATCCTGGCCGGTGGAAGCTTCCCAGGCAAAGAGTTCCTGGGAAAAGGCGGCGGCGGCGATGATTATGAATGCGCAAACGAGTCGCGCGGCCCTCATGGCTGGGATTTTATCGCCGGGAGCGTATCTTTTCCAGCCTGCCGTTGAAGTAGGTCGTGCTCACGCTGCCTTGCTTCACAGAAAGCGGGTTGGGGTTCGCGCGGAGTCTGTCGGCGAACGGGGGCGCACGCAACACCTCGGGGATTGAAATCGGCCGGACCAGGCGGGCAGAGTGCCCGCCGCAGGCTGAGAGACTGCCCCACAAAGAGCAGATTGGGGTTCGCGCGGAGTCTGTCGGCGAATGGGGGCGCCAACGCGCGGGCAGAGTGCCCGCCGCAGGCTGAGAGCCTGCCCCACAAAGGGCGGATTGGGGTTCGCGCCGGGCCTCTCGGCGAACGGGGGCCACCAACGCACCGCCAGGGAGCCTGCCCCACAAAGGGCAGATTGGGGAATCGGTGGAGGCTACTCGGCGCGCAGGGCGACCGCCGGGTCGGCGTGGGTGGCGCGGCGGGCCGGGAGCCAGCACGCCACGACGGCGACGGCGAGGGCCAGCAGGGGCACGAGGGCGAATGTGAGCGGATCGGCGGAGCTGACCTCATACAGCATCGTGCGCAGAAGGCGGGCCAGCGCCAGCGCGGCGACGAAGCCGATGGCGACGCCAGTGACCGCGAGCCGCAGAGCCTGGCCAACAACGAGACGCAGCACGTCCCCCGGTGTGGCCCCCAGCGCCACGCGCATGCCGAACTCGGAGGCGCGCTGGCTTACCGAGTACGAGATCACTCCATAGGTCCCGATCGCAGCCAGAGCGATGGCCAGGGCGGCAAACAGACCCACGAGGAACAGCGCGAACCGCGGGGTGGCTACAGACGCATCGGCGATTTGATCGAGAAGCTTAATATCGGCGACGGCGAGGGTGGGATCCACATCATGCACGGCGCGGCGGACAGCATCGGCAACGGCGGCCGGATCACCATTCGTGCGCACAGCGATGGGAGTGGCGGCGAATCCAAATGGGGTCTGGGAGGGCGGCCACCAGGCCGCGGGCTCCGCCCCGGCTGTTTGCGGCGTGTCTTTCACATCGCCGACCACACCGATAACCGTCGTCCAATCGGTATCTTTGGGATGGTCGTTGAAGAAATTGATGCGCTTGCCGATGGGGTCTTCCCCGGGCCAGCACTCGCGGGCAAACGCCTGGTTGACGATGAGCACCAGCGGCGCCTTCGGCGCGCTGTCACGTTCATCGAAGAAACGGCCGCGCAAGAGCGGAATGCCTACGGCCTTGAAGTAGTCCGCGGTCGCCAGGTGATACCGGGTATGGAATTCATCATGCGGCGGCGGCTTGCGGCCTTCGATGTCGAAGCCTCCGACATTATCGTCATAGCCGGTCCACGGAAGGTCGCTTCCAATGCCCGCGGCGACTGCGCCGGGGATGGTCTGGAGGTTGCGATCGAGGCGCAGATAAAAGCGCACGAAGCTGGAGGGGTCCTTGTAGTAGTCGGACGGAAGGGATATGGAGGCGGTGAGGACGTGCTCCGGCCGGAAACCCGGATCGGTCTGAAGCAGGTTGACGAAGCTGCGCAGCATGAGACCGGCGGCGATGAGCAGGACGCAGGCGAGGCTCACCTCTCCGATGACGAGCGAATTGCGCAGGCGCAGATGGCGCCGGCTGGCGCCCGATCCGCGGGTTCCTTCGCGCAGGCCCTGCTGGACATCGGAGCGCGCGGCCTGAAGGGCGGGGGCGAGCCCGAACAGGAAGCCCGTGCCCAGGGCGACCAGCAGCGTGAAGCCGAACACCGCGGCGTTGACGTGGATGTCGTGCGCGCGGGGGAAACCCGCCGGAAGCAGGTGCACCAGGACCTTTACTCCTCCGAGTGCAACCAGCAGGCCCGCGGCGGCCCCGATCAGGGCGATGACCGAGCTCTCGGTCAGCAACTGGCGAACGATCCGCGATTGCGAAGCGCCCAGTGCGGAGCGAACCGCGATTTCGCGCTGCCGCGCCGTGGCGCGCGCCAGAAGCAGGTTCGCGGCATTCGCGCAGGCGATCAGCAGCACCAGACCAACGGCGCCGAGCAGGACCAGAAGCATGCGGCGGCTGGGGCCCACGATCTCCTGATACAGCGGAATGACGAGCACATGCCATCCCGTGTCATTGTTGGGATGCTCACGCGCCAGCTGCGCCATGATGCCATTCATCTCCGCCTGCGCCTGGGAGGCGCTGACGCCGTTCTTCAGACGGCCGATGCCTTCGATGTAGTGCGAGCCGCGCTGGTTTGGATCGCCAACGAACGTAAACGGCGCCCAGAAATCGACCGTTTCCCCGTACGGCATGGCGCGATACGTGTTGCCGGGATGCGCCGTGCCGGGAGGCATCACGCCGACCACAGTGTAGGGGTGATTGTCGAGAATGACCTTTCGACCAAGGACATCCGGATCGGCGGCGAAGCGGCTGCGCCACGCCGTGTCGCTCAGGATGACGCTGTACTGGTTGCCCTGCAACTCGTCGCGGGTGGTGAACTCGCGTCCGCGCGAGGGGCGCAGGCCGAGCACGCGGAAATAACCCGCGCTGATCTGATAACCCGTCAGTCGCACCGGTTGGCCATGACCGGACAGCTGCATGTCGTAGTGGGTCATGATGGCCATGCAGGCGAAGGAATGGTTGCGCGCGCGAAAGTCGAGGAAATCGAAGGCGTTGATCGGGAACTTCGGATACTCGTGACTGCTGGTGAAGATGCGCACGATACGGTCCTGCCCCGGGTAGGGCAGGCGACGCAGCAGCACGCCGTCGATTACGCTGAAAATCGCGCTGTTGGCGCCGATGCTGAGGGCCAGGGTCAGCACGATAATCGCGGTGAAGCCGGGACTGCGGCCCAGCGCGCGCAGGGTATAACGCAAATCGTTCAGGAAGTTCTCGAGCAGATTGGTTCGGCGCATGTCGCGGCACTCCTCTTCAATTTGGGTGAACCCGCCGAGGCTGCGCAGCGCCGCGCGCAGCGCCTCGGCAGGGGGCATTCCACGGGAGATGTTCTCGGCGGTCTGGCGCTCGAGATGAAACTGGAGCTCGCGGTCGAGTTCGCGCTCGACGCGGTTGCGTCGAAGCAACGAGCGCAGGCGCAGGCGAACGATATCGAGCAGGCGGGACATTGGCGCTTTCAGCCCATGGAGATAACCAGCCCGACGGCGCCCGAAAGGCGGTCCCACTGTTCCAGCTCTTTGGCCAGCTGGGTGCGCCCGGCGCGCGTCAGTGAATAGAATTTCGCCTCGCGGCCGGTTTCCGAAGCGCGCCACTCGGCTCGAATCCAGCCCTGTTGCTCCAGCCGGTGCAGCGCCGGATACAGCGCGCCCTGGGTCACCTGGAGCACTTCATTGGTGACCTGCTGGATGCGTTTGGCGATCGCCCAGCCATGCATCGGCTCGAGCGAAATGGTCTTGAGGATCAGGAGATCCAGGGTGCCCTGGATGAGGTCGGATGGCTTGCTCATGTAAGATGCCCAGGTTATCTACAACTGATGCCTAATTAAATTACAACACTTCGATCGTGTCAGTCAATAGAGGCGCGGTACTGCCGTCTGGCCAGCAGCACCGCCGAAAGCCCCATCGCGGCGGCGAAGGTCAGCCACGCCCCGGGCGCGGCTCGGTTTCCCGTGGCGTGAATCAGCCACGTCGATATCGCGGGCGTGAAGCCGCCGAAAACAGCCGTCGCCAGGCTGTACGCGATCGAGAAACCGGTGGCGCGCACCGCGGGCGGCATCAGCTCGGTGAGAAAGACCACCATCGCGCCGTTGTAGCTGGCATAAAGAAACGACAACCACAACTCCACGGCCAGGAGCCTGGTGAATGACGGCGCCGCAGCCAGCCAGGCCAGCGACGCATACGCGGTCAGGAGCGCCAGCACGGTGCAGGCGATGAGCAGCGGCGGCCGGCCGATGCGGTCGGACAGTGCGCCCATTATGGGAAGCCAGAACAGGTTCGACGCGCCAACGCAGAGCGTGACGATGAAGCTGTCCATGGCCGCGAGGTGCAGCGCCACATGGCCGAATGTGGGCGTGTATGCGGTTATGGTGTAGAACGAGACGGTGGTCATGGTGGCCAGCATCATTCCCAGCAGCACGACGCGCACATTGGCGGTGATCGAAAGCAGAATTTCGCGGAAACCGGGATGTGCGCGCGACAGGAAATCCTGGGTTTCGCTCAGCGAGCGCCGCAGGACGAGCAGCGCCGGAATAATGGCGCAGCCGATGAGAAGCGGAATGCGCCAGCCCCATGCGTCCATTTCGCGGCTCGGCAGCATGGCGCGAAGCACGACGCCGAGCACGGCCGCGAAGATGACGGCCACCTGCTGGCTTGCGGATTGCCAGCTCACGTAAAAACCGCGATGTCCCGGCGTGGCGATTTCAGCGAGATAAACGGAAACGCCACCGAGTTCGACGCCCGCCGAAAAGCCCTGAATGAGGCGGCCGACCAGGACCAGGATGGGCGCCAGCAGTCCGATCCGGGCGTATCCCGGAACGCAGGCCACGGAGAGAATCCCGGCGCACATGAGGCCGAGCGTCAGGATGAGGCCTTTGCGGCGGCCATGCCGATCGATATAGGCGCCGAGCACGACCGCGCCCAGAGGCCGCATGAGAAAGCCGGCGCCGAAGGTGGCGAAGGCGAGCATCAGGGACGCGAAGGCGCTCGCTTCGGGAAAGAACACACGGGCGATGTCGGAGGCGTAGTAGCCGACGACCATGAAGTCGTACATCTCCAGGAAATTTCCGCTGGAGACGCGCACGACGGCAAGAATCTTTTCGCGGCGGGAGTTTTGGCCCATTCAGAGGCGGAGATGCGCCAGGGCAGTGCGAGCCGCATGCCAGCCACACATGCCGTGAACGCCGGCCCCGGGCGGAGTGGAGGCAGAGCAGAGATAGACGCCCCGAAGAGGGGTGTTGTAGAAGCTCCAGGTCGGCCGCCGGAACAACTGCGGAAGATGGGCCGCGCCGCCGCCGATGTCGCCGCCGATCAGGTTCGCATTGTGGCGCTCGGCGTCCGCGGTGTTCATGGTATGGCGCGCCAGGATGGTGGCGCGAAAACCCGGCGCGAACCTCTCCACCTGCGCTTCGATGCGTTCCGTCATATCTTCGGTCGAGCCGTTGGGTACGTGGCAATAGCCCCAGCCGGTGTGCTTTCCCTGCGGCGCGCGGGAGCGGTCGAAGAGGCTTTGCTGCGCAAGGAGTACGAAGGGGCGATCGGAGACAATGCCGTCCCAGGCCTTGCGTTCTGACTCGGCGATTTCCTCCAGTGTGCCCCCAAGGTGCACGGTTCCGGCGCGCGCGCAGTCGCCCGCGCTCCAGGGAATGGGGCTGTTCAGCGCCCAGTCGATCTTGAAGACTCCCGGACCGTAACGCCAGTTTTCCAGGCTGCGACGGTACGAGTCCGGCAGGCGATCGCCGGCGAGGCGCAGGAACTGCCGCGGCGTGACGTCGCACAGCACCGCATCGGCATCGCGGAGCTCGTTGAGGGACGAGACATTCGCATTCGCGACGATTCGGCCGCCGAGCGACTGGAGATAACCTGCGAGCGCGTTGGCAATGGTTTGTGAGCCGCCGCGAGGGATCGGCCAGCCGACCGCGTTGCCGGCCAGCCCGAGCATCCAGGCGAACGCCGCCGCGCTGAATTTATCGAGCGAGATCATGGAATGCGCCGCGATGCCGGCGAACAAGGCGCGCGCTTCCGGCGTGCGAAACAGGGAGCGGGCGGCCACCGTTGCCGGCCAAAGCGCGAGGGCGCCGAATCGCGCCAGCAGAAACGGGTGGCGCGGGATGTGGGGCGGCCCGAGGACTTCGGGGATGAGATTGCCCCATTGGTTCACAAGCGGCGTTGCGAGGCGTGTCCACGCCGGCCCGTCGATGCCCAGGCCGCGGGCCGTCCTTTCGATGCATTGATCGAGACGCGCGCACGTGCCCCCGTCCAGCGCGTGCGCCAACGGGATCGGGGGCTGGATCCATTCCAGGCCGAATGCGGCCAGAGGGAAAGATGCGAATGCCGGCGAGCAGACGGCGAGCGGATGCACGGCCGAGCACACGTCGTGCACGAAGCCGGGCAGGGTGAGCGCCGCCGAGCGGGTCCCGCCGCCGATGGTCGGCTGAGCTTCGAGGACGGTGACGGAAAGCCCGGCGTGCGCCAGCACAATCGCGGCGGTGAGGCCGTTGGGGCCGGAGCCGATGACGTACGCGTGGCGGGTCATGGATCAGCCCGAGAGTCGAGGGGCGCGCTGGGAGCCCGCCGCCGGGCAGAGTGCCTGCCCCACAAGGATGCTCATTGCCAGCCCTGCTGCTGGAGGATGCCGCGGAAAGACGGAGTGTCCAGGGACACCGTGGGGAAGTACGTCCCGCTCAGACTGCGCTTCCACCACATCCCGGTCTTCCTGTGTTCAGCGGGCGTGGTGAAGTGATACTCGTACAGTTCGGCGCGGATGAAGCGCGGCGGATGATCCGGAAACGGATTGCTGCGAATAAGGGAGAGAGTCGCCGCATCGCCCTGGAGCAGTTTGCCGACAAAGTGAATGAACCAGGGATGGTCGTAATAATCCGACATGGCGGCGAACCACATGAGCCAGTCGAGCCGCAGATGATAAGGCGCGATCTGCGGCGGCATGCGCGCGGGATCGCCTGGCTTGCCCTTGAATTCGTATTCGCGCCATTGCGTCGCCGGGCCGGGCGAAGCATCGGCGGCGCCCTCCACCACGACTTCGTATCGGGTTCGCGTGATGCTGCCGAAGGCGCCATATGTGCCGACCAAATGAAACGGATTGTATTCGGTGTTCATTACCTGGCCGGGGGAAAGCATGTTCCGCACCGGATTGATGCTGAGGTAAACCACAAGGGCGGCAATGGCCAGAATGGCGACGCGATGCGCGAGGTGCGCTTCGTGCAGGGATGCCGGCCTGAGTGGCGCCAGGAACGAGAACAGGCGGTCGTCGAGCATGGGTACAGCGAGAACGATGGTCATGAAATTCAGCCATGACAGATTGCCGCTGGCCATGATGGTTGCCTGGAAAATGATGGTCAGAATGCCGGCGATGGACGCAATCGGCTGGGGCAGAAAGTAGCCGAACGGCACGATCAACTCGCAGAAGTGGTTGAAGCCGACGCCCGCGATCTGCGTCCAGCGCGGCCCCCAGTGGAAATACCAGCTCAGCGGGTTGGGCATGGGCTGCGTTTCGTAGTGATATTCGAGACAGGTGTAATTGCGCCAGCACGGATCCCCGCGCAGCTTGATCAGGCCGGCCCCGAACATCAGGCGGAACTCCAGCCAGCGCAGCAGCCACAAAGCAACCATCGAGGTGGCGACACGCCGGCTCCCCAGAAAGATGGTGAAGAATCCGGCCTCGAGCAGAATCGATTCCCAGCCGAAGGCGTAAAAGATCTGGCCGACGTTCACGAAGGACAGGTAGAGCACCCAGAGTGCGAACCATATCAGCATGGAGAACCCGGTGTTCCAGCGCTCGGACAAGCCGCTAAGCGCGACGCACGAGAGCACGACCCCGAGCCATGCCAGTGTGGCAAACGCGGCATCGTTGGGAAACAGGTAGAAGAGGCTGGGAGCGTTACGGAAGGGGACCTGCTTCATGAACACGGGAGCGGGAAGCAGCCCTCGCTCGCCGAGGAGCGGCCGAAACTGATTCACGGCCACGAGGAATGCGATCAGGTATACGAGCGCGATGCCGCGCTGGTAGACGAATCGCGCCAGCCAATAGCCGTTGGTGGAAAGAACGATGCCGCTCAGTGTTCCGAAACCGTGAACGCCTTTCATGGCGAGCGGGCGATGACCCGCAGTTCACCATTAGACGCCACGCGCGTCGTGTTTTAACAGGGAGTGTCGTTATCCGAGAGGCCGTTGTAGCAGATTCTGGAGCAGGCGTGATTCGGAAAGAGCGCGGCGAAGGTCTCGGCGGTACGGCGGACGGCCTCCGACGCGGACGGGAATTTCCCGGCAAAGTTGACGCCCGGACCGTGACAACCCGCCTGCCAGGCTCGGGGTTCGACCGCCTCGGCCCACAGGCGAACCAGGCCATCGGCTGTCTCGTGAAGCTGGCAGAAGCTCACGGCCGGCGATATGAGGTTTACGGCAAAACGGGCTGCCTCGACGTGATCCCGGAGCTCTCGCAGACGGCGGCGGCAGCTCCAGCAATCGGCTGTGTGAGATTCGACCAGTTGAAGCTCGCTCCAGTCCGCCCGGCCGAGCGCAACGCGGTACAGATAACGTTCCGCGACGCATGCTCCTGAAGCCGGACTCACAATCCCATGTTAGGGAGCAGGGGCGGCAATTTACTATCCCGCGGTTCGTCTACCGTGCAGACAGCAGTAAGTCACCTGACTTTGCAGATGCCGACGCTGCCCCGACTTCAGACGAGCGAATGCCCTTCCGTAACGTGTAGGTCAGTGTCATGCGACCAGCGGATGGACGCGAGCAACCGCTCGACGTCCTCCTGAGTGTACGGTTCCACGAGCAGCCCGAATGCGCCCGATTCCAGCAGGTCTGTCCAGCCGCCATCGGCGCGGGGAACGCACACGATGACTGGAATGTGCCCGACCAGTTGACCGGCCATGCGCACCAGATCGCGGAATCCGCCGTCGGGAAGGGCGAGGCAGGTGAAGATGGCATCGACGGGAACGCCGCGCTCCAGGGCGCGGCGGGCCTCCTGGCAGGAACGAACCGCGAACACATCCGCGCCGCAGGCGCGCAGCGTGGGTTGCAGCTCTTCGCGCTGCTTCGAGCCGGCAACCACCATGACTCGTGGCCGGTCGCCGGACGCGCATGATGCAAGCGGCGCCTCCTTCTCCAGCCACGCTTCCTGAAGGACGCTCTCGGCAATGTCGCGCAGCTTCGTCCAGTGCAGGCTGCTGCCGAGTTCGCTGTCGGAGCCAGCGGCCATGTTCGAGCCGCCCCAGGTCTTCGGACGATCTTCGGCCGCCTGAAACGCCTCGATCAGTTTGTCCACCGGAAAGAGATCCTCATCGTAGGGCGAGCCGCGGATGATGCTGTACGTGTAGCGGCCGGTGTTGCGAGTGCAGATGAGGCTGATGAGATTGCGGTGGCCTCGCGAGGCCAGCACGAGCCGGGAATTCGGGTCGCCTTTCTCGTCGACGATGACGAAATCGTGGGGCGATTCGTAGAGAATCTCGGGCTCGACGGTGATTGGCGAAACGCCCGCCCTGCCCCGCAGCAGATCCTCCAGGCGGTTACATACCTGGCGAATGGTGTCTTTCACCAGCCCTTCGTCACCCTGCGCTTTGCCGCGCATGCGCTGCTGGCGATAGGGCTCGAAGACCCAGGTGACGTGGTTACGAACCAGTTCGTCCAGGTCCACGGGGTACAGCCCGCCGCAGACGTCGATCTTATTGTTGTACTGGACGATCCAGCGCAGCAGCGGATCGGCATGGAGCGTTTCCAGCAGCTCGTGGTATTCGAGGATGAAGGCGGCGAGGCAGACGTCCTGGTCGGCGTTCCAGACGTACACGGGAACCGGCCGCCGGTGGCACAGCCATTTCTCCATGAGCCGGCCCTGGCGAATGGCGAGGTAGGCCTGCATGGCGGCGCTCATTGTAACTTCGCGAATTACGCCGGCATGATGGTCGAAGTGGACCCAGTGGCCGCGGTGACCCGGGGTATCGTCCATAACCTCCAGGCCGATGGAGTACTCCGGTGTTTCCCGGACGAAATGGTCCCAGTTTTCGAAGCGCCGCTCGGGGACGCGAAGCTCGATGAAATGAAAGTCGCTGCTCATGAAACGAAAAGCAGTCCAGTCCTATTGTGCCTGAACGCGCGCGATTGACAGAGGGCGGCGCGAACTGTATTCTGTACATAGACAGTATACAGTGGAACGGGACGTTCAGCTTCGGATTGAACTGGCTTCGCCGGTCCCGGTTTACCGGCAGATCGTGGAGGCGCTGCGGACTTATCTGGTGGAAGGGACGCTCGTGCCGGGCGACGTGCTGCCCTCGGTGCGGTCGCTGGCCGGGGATCTGGGAATTCACTTCAATACGGTGGCGCAGGCCTATCGCGAGCTGGCGGAAGAGGGGTGGCTGGACGTCTCGCACGGCAAGTCGGTCAGGGTGATTGAGCGTGAGGCTCCGCGGGAGAACGATGAAGCGGCAGTGGAGCAGTTTCGAACGCGCATCCGCAGGCTGATTGCGGAGGCGCGGGCGCAGGGTATGACGAGCCATGTAGTGGCCAGGGAATTGAACGCGCTGGCGGGAGGGCTGAAGTGATTTCGTCCGTGGCGGTGATTGCGCCCGTAGCGGCGGTCGTGCTGGCGGGTGTGGCGCTGAGCCTGACAACAGTGTGGATGCGGCCGGGGACGTTTTTTGGGGTGCGCGTTGCGGCGGAGTACCCGAGCAGTGCGGAGGCGCGGGAAACGCGGCGGAGGTTCCTGATCGCGGTGTGGGCCGCAACCGCCGCTGCTGTTGTGTTGGCGGTGTTGGCGTTCGCGGTGGGGATGCTGGCGCTGTTCGTCGTGGGAACGCTGGTCCAACTGGGGGCGGCAATGCTCGCGTTTCGCAGCGCATGGCGGAGGACCGCGCGGCAGCGGGTGGAAGCGCCCACGACGCGGACGGCGACGCTGATCGCTCCGGAGCTTCGCGTGCCCGGAGGAGCGCCGGCGCTGCTCGGGCCGTTTCTGGTTGTGGGCGGCGCCTGCATCGCGCTGCTGGTCAAGTGGAACTCCATTCCGACCCGGTTTCCGATTCATTGGGACATTCAGGGGCAGGCGAACGGCTGGAGCGATCGCACCGCGGCCGGCGTATTCGGTCCGCTGCTGATCGCCGCTGTGATCCTGGCGGGCATGTGCGGTCTCGTCTTGTTCCAGAAGCGCGGGGTCAGGCGGGCGTCGGCGGCAAGCGGAGTCTACCGCCGAAATCGGGCCTTGCTGGCGGTTCCGGTGGTGGTCATGTGGGTGATTGCGTCGATGTTCGCTATTGCCGCGCTGACGCCTCTCATTTTGGTGAATGGGCGCTTTCCAATTCCGCCGCTGGTCATGATTGCCATTCCGGTGGCCGGGGTGGCCGCGGCGATTTGGCTGGTGTATCGAAGCAGCTCGGAACCAGATGACACGGCGCCGGACAACACGCCGGACGAGTGCTGGAGGTGGGGCATGTTCTACCACAATCCCGACGACGCATCGATCATGGTGGAGAAACGGTTTGGCGTCGGCTACACGCTCAACTTTGCGCGATGGCAGAGCTGGGCGCTCATGGGCGGCATAATCGCTCTGCCGATCGCGATCATTGTTATTGCGACGCGCTGATCAGCAGGGCCCAGTCATTGCGTCCCGGCGGCTCGGGTGAAGTCCAGGATGGATCGTTAACTGGAGCTTCGATGGGAACGCGTTCCCCTGTCTCGGCTTCGAACCATTCGGCGCGATAGCGGCCAGGCTCCAGCTTCACCGTAACCTTCCCTCCGTTGGGCAGATATACGGCGTAGAGGCGGCCGGGCTGGGCGAGGCAATAATCGCCGCTGGTCACCAGCTCGTCGTGCGGCTCGGTCTTCCACCAGTCGAAGGCGGTGA
The DNA here is from genome assembly GCA_035653295.1 of Bryobacteraceae bacterium. Classification (GTDB taxonomy): domain Bacteria; phylum Acidobacteriota; class Terriglobia; order Bryobacterales; family Bryobacteraceae; genus DASRCB01. The sequence continues at coordinate 19,722 of DASRCB010000289.1, read as the reverse complement.
AGAAATCGACGATGTGCCCGTAGCCCAGAAACATGGTCATGGTGTCATCGCCGCGTCCGTTCATCCAGCCGCCGCCCATGTCCGGCCAGATATTCGTGCCGCGGCGCGCCGTTTCTCCGGCGGTCTGATAGCCTCCGGCCATGTAGATATCCCAGGCAGTGCGGCGCAGCACATCCGCCGACTCCGAACCTGGCCCTTTGGCCCACAGCGGATAGTGATCCTCGTAGCCATACTCTTCATTGGTCTGCGGTATCGGGCGGCCCAGCTCCTGTTGTTTTTTGCGTTGCATGAGCATGAAGCGATGCTGCTCGCGCGACCATTCCTGAAAGGAAGTGAAATCGAACCAGGCCGAAGTGCGGTCCTGGTGGACGGGATCGACGGGATGGCTTGTGGCCAGGTGCTTGTATGGATCGACTTCCTTGATGAACGTGCCTGTTGCGTGCGTCCAGGCGTCATTACGAAACGCATCGAGGTCGTCCCCGAGGTCCCAGGTGATGTTCGAGAAGGCGGCGAAGCGGGCTATGGCGTAGCGGATGTACCGCCGCTCATCCTCGCTGCCGGCGGCTGGATGTACGCCGCTGTCGTTCATGTCGAGGATGAGGGACATGATCATGTCGCGATCCCGCGCGAAGCGCAGCATGCGGTCGTACTTCTGCCAGTAGTCCACGTTGAAGCGCCGCCAGTCGAATCCGGGATGCGAGAAGTCGCTGGAGTTTTCGGCCACGTATGGGGCGAGGAAGAGGCTCCAGGCCGGCCCGTTCATTACCGGCTCGCCGTAGAACGTGCTGCTGCGGCCGGAGATGTCCACGCGGATGCGATTCACCTTCAGACGATGCAGCCGCTCGATGCTCGACCGAATGATGCGCTCGTCTTTCCAGCCCATCAGCCAAAAGGCGGTGGTCCCGTTAAAGAAATAATGCTCGCCGCTTCCTTCCCAGACAAAGTGCCAGGGATTGGCGGCATCCACGCGAATCGGCCCGCGGCGATGGCCGGAAACGGCGCGAAAGGCGCCCGATTGCGTCTGTTCGTAGCTGCCCTGGCGGAACCGGAGGCGATAACGATAATCTCCGGGCCCGGAGGGCATGTAGCGAATGCGATACACCGATCCGTCCATCGCGTCGCAGAAGCCTTCGACGTCAACGGGCGGGGCGCCGGGGCGTTCGAAGGACCCGGTCAGCGCCGCATCGGTGAAGCAGTTGGCGGCATCGGGCGAGGCAACGCGGGCCGCGATTTCGATGAAGTCGTAGACTTCAACGGGCGGCGACGGCTGCGAGAAGGACACCGAGGCGGGCGCGGCGGACAGCAGAGCCGTGAGCGCTGCCAGGAGAAGTGCAATTCTGCGCGACATGGGATGAAGAAACGATATCAGCAGCGGGTGCGGGGCGCTTCTCGCCAACTGTTTCCCAGACCGTCCCGAACACCCCAGCCTGGAAGAGTTCGCGAGTACCAACTGCCTCTGGATCGCCGTTGCCGGAAGGAGCGCTGCCGCGGGCGCTCCGGCCGCAAAAGCAACGCGCCTTCCCGCAGGCCAGATCCAGGGGCAGATGCCTCGGTGTCGCGGCGGTTTGACCTGGTATCCTGGACCTGTATGGGCTCAAACCGCGAAGCCGATCAGAGCTTGCGTGAGTGGCAGCGCAAAGCCGCGGGATACGAGGCGCTGATCACGCGCCTGGAAGCGCGCGACGCAGTGACTCGGATCATTGCCGAAGCCGTGTCCGTAGCGGATGCAGCCCCGCGAATTCTGCGCGCGATCGGAGAACTGCTGCACTGGCAGGTCGGCGTACTGTGGCTCGTGCCGGAGAAATCGGCCGTGCTTCGACTCGCGCACTATTGGACAGCGGAACCATTTCCGACTTTCGAGACTGCCATCCGTCGTCAGAACACTTTCGCGGTCGGAGTGGGACTGCCCGGAACAGTCCTGCTCACGAAGGAACCGGCGTGGATCGATCGGATCGACGCTGATCCGAATTTCCCGCGAGCGGCCGCTGCCGCGTCAGACGGGATTACCTGCGGATTCGCGTTCCCGGTTATGACGGGAAACGAAGTGGCGGGCGTGGTTGAATTCTATACCCGTGAAACCCGTGAACCCGATGAGAACCTCCTTCAGATGCTGGTTATCCTTGGGCACCAGATCGGCATCTTTTTCGAAAGACGTCGCGCGGAAGAGGAGCTTCTGCGGCACGCGCGTTTGACGTCTCTGCGGGCAGACACGGCAGCCGCACTGGCCAGGGCGGGCGAGCTCCGAACCTTGCTGACGCAATGTACCGAGGCTTTGGTGCGGCATCTTGGAGTCGCGTTTGCGCGTATCTGGACCCTGAACGCTTCAGAACGCGTGCTTGAGCTTCAGGCCAGTTCAGGCCTGTATACGCACATAAATGGCACCCACAGCCGCATTCCCGTTGGGGCTTTCAAAATCGGGTGGATCGCGGAGAAACGACAGCCGCATCTGACCAATCATGTTCCGGATGACCCGCGCGTGACCGATCACGCGTGGGCGCAACGTGAAGGCATGCAGGCATTCGCCGGGTATCCTCTGCTGATTGAAGATCGGGTTCTTGGGGTCATGGCAATGTTTGCAAGGCAGGAACTCGATCAACTCGTGCTCGAGGAACTCGCTCCGATTGCGGACATCATCGCGCAGTTTCTGGATCGGCGGCGAGCGCTCGATGAGCTCCGGCGCAGTGAATCGCTGAAGACGGCAATGCTCGAGACCGCGCTGGACGCCATTGTCGCGATGAACGAGGCGGGTCGCGTCGTCGAGTGGAATCAGGCGGCTGAAAAGATGTTTGGCTACGAACGCACAAATGCGCTCGGGTCGCAACTGGCAAACCTGATCATCCCACCGCAGTTTCGCGAAGCGCACTGGAACGGGCTGCGGCGATACCTTGCGACCGGCGAAGCAGTGATTTTGGGCCGGCGGATCCGAATTACCGGCATGCGGTCGGACGGACACGAGTTTCCGGTGGAACTTACAATCGTGCGCATCCCGGGCGAGCGGCCGGCACTGTTCACGGGATACATCCGGGAATTACCAGAAGGCTGACAGGTCTGACGCAGAGGCAGCATATCAACCTGCCTTGGCACACTATCACTTAGTTGCTGAAGCGCCGCGCTGAACCTTGTCCGCAGATCACCCCGGCCAGCGCAACAACTCCGGTGATGACGGCGGCAATTCTGCGCATCACAGCCGGTTTGCGTCCAGAGCCGCAGGGATTTGCCATATACACGATCGAAGGCGACGGCCGGCGATCTCCAATCGCATGCGCTTGCAGTGCGACGACCTCGAGGCGTACAGGTTTCTGATCGAGCTATATGAGACGGGCGAATGCACCTGACGGGCAGCGTGATGGCGTGCACGCAGCTCACGCGCGTTGTTCTGCGAATTCCCAGGCGGTCTGGACGATCTCCCGCAAGTCCGTGTAGCGCGGACGCCAGCCCAGCGTCTGCTTCAGCCGGTCGGAATTGGCCACCAGCGCCGGCGCGTCGCCCTCGCGACGCGGCCCCATGCGGAAAGGCACGGGTTTGCCGGCGACCTGCTCGACCGCCTGCAGCACCTGCCTTACGGAATGCCCGGCGCCGGTGCCGACATTGAATTGGTTCGAAGCGCCGCCACGGGCCAGATCTTCCAGGGCCAAAATATGGGCGTCGGCGAGATCGCTGACGTGAACGTAGTCGCGGATGCAGGTTCCGTCGGGAGTCGGATAATCGTCCCCAAACAGCGTGATCGGGTCGCCGGTTCGCACCGCCCGGATCAGCAGCGGAATAAGATGCGTCTCAGGCTCATGCTCCTCGCCGAGGCCCAGGCCAGGCTCGGCCCCGCAGGCGTTGAAATACCGCAGCGCGATGCTGCGCACCCCGCGGAACTGGTCCATCCAGGCGAGAATCTTTTCCACCATTACTTTCGATTCGCCGTATGGGCTTACGGGAGCAAACGGCGATGTCTCCGGAATGGGCGAGACCGCGGGGAGGCCGTACACCGCGGCGGTGGAAGAGAACACGATTCGCGAAACCCCGGCTTGCATCATCGCTGAGAGCAGGGAAATCGAGCCGCCCACGTTGTTGTGGAAGTAAAGCTCGGGAACCTTCGTGGACTCTCCGACGGCGATATAGGCGGCAAAATGGATCACCGCCTCCACGCCCTCGGCTTTCATGACTGATGCGACCGCAGCGGTGTCCGCGATCGAGAGGCGATGGAACGGCAGACCGCGCACGTTATGTTCATGCCCCCGCGACAAATCGTCGATGATAACGGGCTCGTAGCCGCGCGATTTCAACAGGTGCGCGGTGTGCGCTCCGATGTAGCCGGCGCCGCCGGTCACGAGTATTCTGGCCATTGGAATCGTAACCTCGCGTACTGGGCCGAAGGCCCCGAAACCGAGAGGTACCTTAACTATACAGTCCCTGGTTTCGCGGGCTTCTGTCGTGAACCGCAGCCGACTACAATAGAAGTTCACCAGAAAGCAGAGCAACAGCATGAAAACCCAAACGGCGGCCGCGGCCGAAGCGCTGCAGTCCAAAATCGAATCGCGCACGGCGCGCGTTGGCATCGTGGGCCTCGGCTATGTGGGCCTGCCCCTGGCGGTTGAGTTCGCCGGCGCCGGATTCCAGGTCACGGGCATCGACGTCCAGGAGGAGCGCGTCGCCACCCTGAACCGCGGCATTTCCCACGTGCAGGATGTTTCCACCAGCACCTTCGGTCCGCTGGTGTCCGAGAAGAAGTTCCGGGCCACTACGGATTTTTCCGTCTGCTCCGAACTGGATACGATCAACATCTGCGTGCCCACACCGCTGCGGAAAACAAAAGACCCGGACATGAGCTTCATCGTGTCGGCATGCGAGCAGATTGCCGCGCACTTCCGCCCGGAGACGCTGGTCATTCTCGAATCCACCACGTATCCCGGCACCACCGACGAACTGGTGCTTCCCCTGCTGGAAAAGAACGGGCTGAAGGTGGGCCGGGATTTCTTCCTGTGCTTTTCGCCTGAGCGCGTGGATCCTGGTAACCCGAAATATCAGACCAGGAACATTCCCAAAGTGGTGGGCGGCGTGACGCCCGACTGCACGCGGCTGGGCAGCCTGTTTTATCGCCAGGCGCTTGAGCACGTGGTCCCGGTCAGCTCCACCACTGCCGCGGAGATGGCCAAGCTGCTGGAGAACACCTTCCGCATGATCAACATCGGCCTGGTGAATGAACTGGCGCTGATGTGCGACCGCATGGGCATCAACATCTGGGAGGTAATCGACGCCGCGGCTACGAAACCGTTCGGCTTTATGCCCTTCTATCCCGGACCGGGGCTGGGTGGCCACTGCATTCCAATCGACCCGTTCTACCTGTCCTGGAAGTCGAAGCAGGCCGGCGTGGAAGCGCGCTTCATCGAACTGGCCGGCTACATCAACGGGCAGATGCCGCATTTCGTGGTGGACAAGATCCAGAACGCGCTGAACGAGGCGGCCAAGCCGCTGAAGGGCTCGCGCGTGCATGTCCTGGGCGTAGCCTACAAACGGGACATCGACGACATGCGTGAGTCGCCCGCGCTGGATATCATCCTGCTGCTGCAGCGCCGGGGAGCGAAGATCAGCTACAGCGACCCATACGTTCCGAAGCTGCGGCTGGACGGCATCGACCTGGAGTCGCAGGATTCGCTCGAAGCCGCGGCGGCGGCGGACTGCTGCGTGGTGGTGACCAACCATACCGATTTCGACTACGACGGTATCCTCGAACGAGCGCAGCTCATCGTCGATACGCGCAACGCGTATAAAGGCCGGCAGTCGACGAAGATTTGCCGGCTGTAAATCATCGCCGGGTATTCAAGCCGTTTGCACAGGTTGCAGGCGGGCCGCTTCCAGCCGCTTCTATAGGTTGACGAAAACCATGTCAGGCTCTCCCGAGTTTCGGAATGTGCTCTGCGTCTCGGCACGCGTTAGGTCGCGAACGCAGCGGGACGCAGCGCGTCGCCATTGGTCATGAAGTCCGAGCACGGAGCGGCAGCAACGCAGGCGAGCACCCAATCGCGGGCGCCCAGCCGCGGAAAGGCGACGATCCAGGCCGTCCTGGGGCTGCTCAGCCAGACAGCGGTGAGTTCCGTTCAGGCGCTGGTGATGGTGCCGGTGAATCTCCGGCAACTGGGCGCAAAGCTTCTTGGCGCATGGTCCAGTTCCGGGGACCTGCTGGTGTGGGCGCAGAATTTCGACCTTGGCTTGCCCAACCAGGTGGTGCAGCGGATCGGCGCGGCCCACGCGCGCCAGGATGCCCGCGATGCCGGAGCCTGGTTCGGCACGGGATTTGCCGTCCTCAGCGCCGTCTCGATCCTTGTCGCGGCGATCACCACCGTAATCGCGGTGCTGCTGCCGTCGTGGTTCCCGACCCTCGATCCCGGCCAGCAGGCTGCACTGCGGCTCGCCTTTGCGGTCGGGGGCGTCGCGACAGCAATCGGACTGTTGAACAACGCGGTGGTGGCCGTTGGTCGAGGGATTCAGGAGACGGGCCTCTTATACGCTTTCCAGGTGCTTGGGTCCCTGGCGGGTTTTGTTGTCAGCCTCGTGCTCGTACTGACCGGTTACGGCGTAATGGGGCTGGCAATCGGAATGAGCGCGCGCTCCGCTGTCGTGTGGATCGGTAGTTTCATCTTCTACTTCCGGGTGATGCCGCTCGAGATCAGGCGCAGCCTGCGAATCGACCGCGCTGTTCTCGACGAATTGAAGCATTCGACACCGGTGATGACCGCTTCCGGTCTGGCGTATGCCGCGCTCATGCAGACCGACCTTCTTGCCGTCGGACTGATACTCGGCCCGCGCATGGCTACGGTAATGCTCGCCAGCCGCCGGCTCATCGATCTGGTTCGTTCCCTCGGCGACAGCATCACCTTCAGCGCTTACGGCAGCTTTTCGCACCTGGTAGCCTCCGCCGAGGCACGCCGGGCGGTGGGTGTTTACTCTGAACTGCTGGCATTTCGGATCAGTTTGGGTGTCGCCGGCGCCACTGCCTTCCTGGCATGTAACGGCAGCTTTGTTTCACGATGGACGAATCCGAGCGTTTACGGCGGGCAGTACCTGACTCTGGTCCTTGCCATTCAGTCGGTGACCACGGGATGGTCCTTCATGGCGAATTATCTGTATCGCGCCTCCGGGCCCATCGTTCGGGGCTGCGGTTACATGATCGTGGAAGCGGTCTGCCGTATTGCGCTCGTGTTTTCACTCACTGCCGTGGTGGGGATCACCGGCCCGCCACTTGCGGCGCTTCTGACTTCGATTGCAGCCGGCATCTATAATCACCGGGCGCTGCTGAACGAGCTTTCGACCCCTAAAACAGAACGGCCGGAATTCCTGAAGCTGACCTTGGTTTGCGTTGTCATGCTGTCAATTGCCGAAGTTGGCGGATTGCGGTCGCATCTTCACTCCTGGCTTTCGATCGTGGCGGCCGGAGCGCTTTGGTTCGGAGCCGCGATGTTCGTGCTTGCGGTTTCCGACCAGCGAACGCGGTCTGTCCTGAGTCGCGGCCTCGCGCGGCGGCGTCTGAACAGCGCCACTGTCTAATCCGAACGGCGCGTTGATTCCCCGTGCACACGGACGGATTGGTCGGCCGTGTAACGGGCCATAATCGGGCCGGCGATCTCGTCCATGATTTGCGGGTGGATTTCGAAATGCTGCAACCCGGCGTCGGCGGGATTCGGCTGGAGCGCCACACCGTGGACGCGCAAGGCCAGGGCGTCAAAAAAACGCTCGTCGCTCCGGGACAGAATGCGGGCGCCGAAGTCGGCGAGCGTCTCGTTCGAAAGCGGCGAATAAGCCCACGTACGAACAATGGGACCTGTATCGAGGCCCTCGTCGATCAGGTGCACGGTCGCGCCGCCGGGGAAGCCGTAAAGCACAGACCACTCCAAACTCTGCCACCCACGGACCCACGGCAGGACGGCCTGATGATCGTTCAGCACGCCGAGGGGGAATCCAGCCAGCAGATTCGCTCTGAGAATCTCGCCGATGCGCTGGACCGCGACGTCCGCGCGTTGCTGCTGATACCAGCGTCCGAGGTCCGGATCGTCGAGTGCGCGATCCACGATTCGATATCCGCGGACAACACCTTTGGCCAGGTTGGCAACCCGGAGTCCGGCACGCGATGATTTGAGTCGGTCCCGCACGCCTTTGCCGCGTCTGCGCACGACGAAAACATCGACTGAAGTGTGGAAGCCGGCGCGCCTCGCGCGGCTCGCCAGGCGTGTGAATCGGAACGGTTGGCCCAGCAGGAACAGTCGCTTGCCGCTGCCGGACACCTCGGCCGGGATGGGCGGTTGGCTCCTGACAAACGCCGCTACGACGTCGCGCGGAACACCAGGAAATGGATAGTATCCACCGTAGCCAGCCAGCGCATGCCGATACTGTTGCCGCAGTTCATCGGCCACGGCAGGAAAAAGCGTCCCCGCCGTCCACAGGAACTCGTTGTAATAGCGGACGTCAGTGGTGAGAGCATATCCAGCAGCAAGATATCGGGCAATTCCCGCCACCATCTCCGGCGGCTGCATGCGCCGGCGCGCAAAATGCACCCGGCGCAGGAGATTGTCCAGCACACGGGGATTGTGGCGGAATGTGGCGTTCAATCGCAACCAGAAGGTGCGATCGCCGGCGGCGAGTTGTTCGATGGTGGCCGCGGTTAGCGGCGCTGCTCCGGGGTCGGCGGCCGTCAGGTCGGCGAGAGACGCACTGGCGATCATGAGTTCGGAAGGACGAACGGGCGAGATTTTTCGATATCCGGGAGTTCACGAAACAGGAGGCACTCGAACTGGCCGCGGTAGCGCTCGCACATGTACTGAAACAACGCGCGCAGGGCGCCGAAGTTGCCGATGAAACCCTTGGTGTGCATTTGCAGCACGACAGGAACCTCGCTGCGATCGAGTTTGAGGTATCGAGCGAAGACCTGATCGAGGGCCGCACGCATGAAGGTCAGCCCCCGATCGCACACCTCGTAGGTCCGCAGCGGTCGAAAGGCGGAGACACGGCCCATCGGATCGGGGGCTTGCAGTTCCGGCGGGTAACTGTATCCAAGGTGAGGCGTCCAATCGGCCGGCGAGACCACTCGGGAACGCAGCGCATTTGTGAGCCGAGCCAAATGCATCCGCGGCGACATGCGGACGTACGGAATCGGAAAAATAACAACGCCGCAGTCCGTGGGCGACTTGCGGGCGGCATCGTCGAGCCGAGGGTAGTATGGGACGACTGGTTCTTCCAGGTTGCTCCAGTCAGCGCGAAATTCGGGCCCGTTAAAGCAAATGCCTGCGCCCGGGCCGATCACGTACCGGATCCCGTGATTGCGCAGAACGTCGAGCAGCGGGAGAGAGGGTTGCAGCGCCCACGAACCGGCTTTGTAGGCATTCAGCCGGAATTGCGGAGCTACGGCCTGCGCCGCTTCGCCGATGACCCGCTCCGCCTCGGAGACAATACACTCGATGTCAGCCGGCGGATACGCCGCGAGATTCCATTTTCGGCTGGGTACAAGGAACGCGCCCTTTTCGGACAGCTCATGCCATTGTGGGTGAATGTGCAACTGGACGTCATGGCCGGACTTCAGCATCAGCTGAACGGTCGAAGTCCAGAAAGAGGCCTGGGCGGCCAGCAGCGGCTTGCTGTTATAACGCGACATGGCCACCTGCTGCATCGCCTCGGCCATGAAGTTAAAACGCAGCGGAAGTTCCTGCGCCAGACGCAGCAGGAAGAAGACCGGCATGAGCTGCTGCTCGATGACCTGCCCCCGGCCATCGCCGCCGATTTCCCAGTCGTCCTCAAATAAAAGAAGTAGCTTAGCCATCAATCAGCGGAGATTTTGCGGACAGGCAGGTATGTCCATTCAATCAGTGGTTTCCTCAAGCGGCTCCTGGGGTTCAACGCGGGTTACACGCGGACGAACGCTATCCATTAATGCTTACGGGCGAGAAGTGGAGCACGCAGCCGCGTCTTCACTGCGCCGGCATCGAGTCCGGCATCAGCGCCGCCATGGGTTGCGGCGACGACGCAGAACTCTGGCCGCACGCGCGAGCACCTGCCGTGTCGCGTGCGGACCGTTGACACAGACTCTGGACAAACTACTAACTATACATCAATGACACTGATCTGCGCCACAGCGGTCACCGAGTCGCAAGGCACGGTACAGGATCCGCCCCGTCCGCGCGGAGTCAATCGCCCAGAAACTTGCCGTACGCTTCCAACCCGGTCACGTTATCGCAAACGGCCTTGATACCCGCCGTGATGGGCACCGCGAGCAACAGGCCGATACCGCCCCAGATGGTGCCCCAGAACATGAGCGCCACCGTGACCACAAGCGGATTCAGATGCACCCGCGCACCCACGATTTTGGGGTACAGCAGGTTGAGGGCGATCAGGTGCAGCACGACGATAATCAGGGCGATCAGCAGGTAGATGGCCGGTTCGTTGTAAATGGCGATGCCGGCCAGCACCGGCGGCAGCACGGCGAGAGGCAGCCCGACGTAAGGCACGAGGCTCAGAAAGCCGCTGAGTATGCCAACGAGCAGCCAATAGGGCATGCCAATGCTGAAGAAGAATGCCGAGCTGAAGGTGCTCAGCATTACGCCGAGAACAAAATTTCCGATAACATACGCGCGGGCGATGTCGGCCACCCCTTCCCACGTCCGCGCGGCCACCTGGCGCTCCGCGCCGCTGAACAGGTACAGGAATGTGCGCCTCAGGTGATCGCGCCAACTCAGCATGAAATAGACCAGAAATGGGACGAAACTGGCCATCAGGAGCACGTCGTAGAAGTTCCGCAGATAGCCGTACAGATAGGAGAACAGGGGCGGCGTCTCCTCGTGGATGCGCACCTCCGGGATGCCCGTCGTAACCGGCTGTACTGGCGGCGCGGCTCTTCGCCTTCCGCGCGTCACCGGACCCGTGGCGGTGGTAATGCCGGGCGTCGGCTGAGCGGGCCCCTGCTGCGCTTCGCCCCGGAATCGCTTCGGAACGACCAGCTGGATGGTCTTATTCTCGGCGTCGTCGACCCGAGTCGCCACGCTGTCCACCATGGCGTTGATGCGCCCGCTGTATCGCGGCAGGTCCTCGGCCAGGCCGGCGATCTCTGTATAGGCGCCCAGCCCCACCAGATAGAGGCCCACGATCGCCGCCGCACAGACGACGAAGGCGGCCAGCCCTCTCGGCAGGCGTAGCCGGACGAACAGCCCCACCAGCGGGTCCAGCAGAAAGGCAATGATCAGCGAGATCACCACCGTAATCAGGAACACGCGGCCGTAGTAAAGAATAGCGATGAGCGCAGCCGTGGCCAGCACGGCCGTAGCCGGGTTGGAGGGCTTTCGCGTCGGGAGCGTGGGCAACAGCGCGGACATGACCGGGTTGTCGGAGACCCCTTTCTATAATGAGATGAAAGGGTGGAGGCGGGCAATCAGTCAAACCAGCATGCGCCGGCGCTTCCGGGGCGCGTGCTGGCGCTCGACCTGGGGAAACGTCGGATCGGCCTGGCCATCAGCGATGGCCTGGGCATCACCGCACAGGGCCTCCAGACACTGGAGCGAACGAACATTCGTGAAGATATCGACGCGCTGGCCACGCTCGCGCGCGAGCGTGAAGTTGCGCTGTTTCTCCTCGGACGGCCACTGCACATGAGCGGCGCCGAGGGCCGTCAAACGGCGTGGGTTGACGACTTCGCACGCCGGCTCCGCAGCGCTACCGGCCTTCCCGTCGATTTCCACGACGAGCGGCTCACCAGCGTGGAAGCCGGGCGGGTCCTGCGCTCCAGCGGCATCAGCATCGAAAAACGCGCGCGCGCGGTCGATCGGCTCGCGGCCGTCATTCTCCTCCAAAGCTGGCTGGACGCGCATCATCCATGAAGCTGCGTCTTCTCCTGGCGGCATTCCTGGTCGCGCTGCTTCTGGCCGCATGCGGCGCCTGGCTCATTCTTGCCCCGTATCAGGGCTTCTCTAAGGAGCAGTTCGTTGAAATTCAGAAGGGAACTGGTTCGAGCGCGATCGGCCGGCAACTGCAGGCCGCGGGCGTCATCCGCGCCTCCACCGCATTCGTGCTGGTTCGCCTGCTCCGTCCTGATGCGAGGCTGGAGGCCGGGGAATACCGCTTTGATCATCCGGATTCCGCCTGGGACGTTTTCGACCGCCTGGTTCGCGGCGACATCTTCTACTACCAGCTCACGATTCCGGAGGGCAGCAATATGTTCGACGTAGCCAGCGCGATCGATCGGCTGGGGTTTATAAAGGGCGATGACTTTGTTCGCGTCGCGCACGATGCCCGGCCCATCCGCGACCTCGACCCTCGCGCTCCGACGCTCGAAGGCTATCTGTTCCCATCAACTTATCGCGTGACGCGGCACGCCACGGCGGCGAGCATCGCGCACATGATGATGGCCGAATTCCGCCGGCAGTGGCGCCAGCTGGAGCCGCCGCCGGGGACTGATGTGCACGAAATCGTCACCATGGCGGCGATGGTGGAGAAGGAAACGGCGGTCCCTGGGGAACGGCCGGAGGTCGCGTCGGTCTATTACAATCGGCTGCGCGACGGCATGGCGCTGGATTGCGATCCGACGACCATCTACGCCGCGCTGCTGGAAAACCGCTACCGCGGAACCATCTACCGCTCGGATCTGCAGAATGCGAGCCCCTACAACACCTACGCGCACGCGGGACTGCCGCCGGGGCCGATCGCCAATCCTGGCGTGGCATCGCTCCGAGCGGCGCTGCACCCCGCGCAAACAAATTATCTCTATTTCGTGCGCAAACCTGACAGCTCCGGCTCGCACACATTCTCGGCGACGCTCGTTCAGCACGAGGCCGCGGTCCAGGCGTATCGCCGGGGCATGCGCGTGCGATAAGCCGCTACTCGACTTTGGCTCGCCGCACCGGCTTCCCCGGCTGTGCGCCGTCGGTGACCTGGATATTATTCACCACGCGCACGGCCCCGGAAGACTTAGCCATTCGCGTCGCCGCGCCCTTGTGCTGCGGGACTGCCGTGTGCCCTTCCCAGGTCACGACTCCGCCCCTGACGTGCGCCACGAGGCCATCCTTGCCGATTTTGGACTTCGCCAGCTTCGCCGAGATCTTCTGCTGGATCTCGGCGTCGCTGGCCCGCACGGCGCCAGGCTCGGCCGCCGAATGGGTTGCGGCGCTTACGGAGAGCAGCGGGAACACCAACAGCGTCAGTATCAGTGCAATTCGTCTCATCTCGACGACTTAGTGCCGCCGGACTCTGGAAATTCGCAGCCCGGAACACGACGCCGGGCAGGACGGCGATTGTCGGCAGACCTACGGTAAGCGTCGCTTCGCCTGGAGCGGCACCGCGAGGACGCCGGGCACTAACAATCAGCGTGGCTGCGTCGGCGGCGCCGGCTGCGGTGTCGCGGGCTCCATTGGCTGCTGCGGCTGCGCTGGCGGAGCCGTCTGCTGCGGCGTAGAGGGCGCCATCGGCTGGCCCGGAGCACCGGGCGCGGTCTCCGGCTCAGGCGTGGTCTGCATCGTCTGGGAGTGGATCTGGTTGATATTGGTTCCGATAATCTCGCCCGACACCACCAGTTCCACGCGCCGATTCTGCTGCCGTCCCGCGGCCGTGTGGTTATCAGCCACCGGATCAGCCTTGCCGAATCCCTGCGCGGTGACCAGGTCGGGTCCGATGCCCTGGGAGATCAGATATTCCCGCACCGAATCCGCCCGCTTCTGCGAAAGACGCATGTTGTATTCGTCCGACCCGACGCTGTCGGTGTAGCCTTCCACCTGCAGCTTCAACCCGGGATGGCTGATCACGATTCCCGAGAGGCGCGCCAGCTTCACCTGCGCGGCGGGCCGCAGATTGTACCGGGCAGTATCGAACAGAACGTCGGACATGTTCACCACGAGGCCTCGCGGCGTATCGCGCGTCTGGAGAATCTGGCTGAACTGCTCCAGCAGCTGCTGCCGCAGGTGCTGCTGATCGAGAATGGCCTGCTGCCGCGCAGCTTCCGCCGCCGCGGCCTGCTGCCGCGCAGCTTCCGCCGCCGCAGCTAGTTGCTGCTGCTGGGCAAGGGCCGCCTGCCGCGCCTGGTCGGCCTCCAATTTGGCCTGTTCGGCCGCCGCACGCTCCTGCTGCGCCTGCTGCGCCGCGGCCAGCGCCTCCGCCTTCGCCTTCTCAGCGGCGGCGGCATCGGCCTGCGCCTGAGCGCGCCGCTCCGCTTCCTCGCGAGCCCTCGCTTCCGCTTCCGCGCGCTGCTGCGCTTCCGCCGCCGCCTGCGCCTTCGCCGCGTCCTCGCGAGCCTGCGCCGCAGCTCGTTCCTGATCCAGCCGCTCCTGCGCTTCCCGCTTCAGCGCGATTACCCGCGCATCCTCGGCCTGCTGCACCGCCTGGCGCGCCATGGTGACCACCGGCTTCTGACCCGGCTTCTGCCCTTCGTAGCGATGCGCCTGCGACAATGCGTCGACCGCCTTCTGATAGCTGTCCGCGGCGTACTTGTCCGCCCCGGCGATCCGCGCCAGCTGCACGGCGTTCTCCGCCTCGAAAAGCTCGAAGGGCACTTTCTTGCTCACCGCCGGCGCAACGAAGCCAGGCGCCTTGCCGTGCATCGTGTACAAGCCGCGCGGCAGCAGCTCATATTTTGCATCCACGCTCTCGATCACGCCGCGCGTGTCCGGCCGAATGACGTTCTCCAGCACCACCACGTCGCTCGGCTGGGTCACGGCGTAGTATGGTTCGGCGGTGACGATCATCCCGAACGCCTGCAGATCGCTGGTGGTGCTGATGCTGCTCTTCGAACCCTGGCCGTAATCGCTCAGGGTCAACTCGCCGAGATTCACTGGCCGGCCTTCGGTTGAAATCGCCCACAACACGTAGGTCAGATACTCCGGCCCAAAAGCCTCCGGCGCGGTCATGTCGCTGAAATCGGCATTCACGTGAATGACGCCGCGCTCGCTCTCCACCTTGGCCTCGCCATGGGCGCGCGGCATCAGCGCTGTGCCCTGAAAATTGACATGGGTGGCGCCGCCGCGATGGCGGTAGTTCACGGCCTGCAGCGTGCGCGAAACTACCTCGACGCGGAAGACCGGGGTCTCGCCTTCGTTGGCCACGGGCTGGCTGGTTGGGTTCGCTACCGTCTGGTCGGATCCGGGCGGTGGCGCCTGCCCGGTATCCTGCCCGACCGTTAGTGCGGTGGCCAGGGAAAGCAAACAGAAAATTCTGAGCGTCATCGCGTAGTTCGACGCCGCCAGGTTACACATTGTGACATCCTCCTATGTGAATGGGTTCACAGTCCCGCATGCCGGGCAATGCCAGACGCGAACGCCCCAGCGCCGGCGGACTTCAGGATCTCGCGGCGCGTGTCCCGCCCCACAACGCACGCAGACGTTGACGAGTGTGCGGGTATCCACCGTTTCCCTGATGCTGCCGAAATAGAGCGCCCACCCGTAAACACTCGTTCGCGTGCCGAACCACCGGTCGAGCCGGCGCGACAGCCAGAGATAAAAGCATAGCGTCCAGGCGTATCCGCCGCCAACAAGAAAAAGCCGGCGCGGCAGCGGTGGCGGCGCAACGCGCCGGTTCAGAAAGCAGAGCGACGAACAAAGCGTGCGCGTGGCTACATGTTTCAACCCGGTTTCTCGCTCCAGCATCGCGGCCAATTCATCCGCGTCGGTGAAGGCGTTCACGTGGCCGCCGCCGTGCCCCAGCCAGCGGTAGATCCTGTCGGTCAGGGTGCCTGCATCCGGCACGGCCACAAACAGCGCGCCATCGCGCCGGACCACGCGCCGGATTTCGCGCAGCACTGCCGCCAGTTCGTCGAAGTGCTCCAGGCTGTGGTTCGAAATGACAGCCGCGAACGCGCCATCGCGAAACGGCAACAGGCCGGCGTCAGCCTGCACAAAACCGGGCGCGTCCGACGGATCGCGGTCCACGCGAACGGCGGTGGCGGCAGTTGCCGTCGCCGGAAAGCTGCCGCCCGCGCATCCCAGGTCGAGCACCAGCGAGCCCGGCGGGAGATTCCTCAGAATTTCGTGCATCGCGGCATTTCCCAATTCTGGCGCCTGCCGCTGGATTCGCGCTTCATTTCCTGATACTGTGAGAAACGACGGAGTTTCCCGCCAGACAGCGTCTCCGCCTTTAGAGGTGACCAGTGAACCGTCGCGCCATGCGTCCTTTCCTCAGCGTGATTCTCTCCATCGCGCTGCTCCCCTGCGGTTTTGCGGAAAACAAGAAGAAGGACCCGGACGAGATCGGCAATCGCGATGTCGGCAAGGGCGTCAATTTCTATTCGCTCGAGCGCGAGATCGCCCTGGGCAAGGGGCTCGCCGCCGAAGTCGAGCGCCAGGCCAAGATCATCGATGATCCGGTGATCGCCGAATACGTGAACCGTGTGGGTCAGAACCTGGTTCGCAACTCCGACGCCAAAGTTCCGTTCACGATCAAAGTGATCGACGGCGAGGAGGTCAATGCGTTTGCGCTGCCGGGCGGCTTCTTCTTCGTGTACTCCGGCCTCATTCTCAAGGCCGACAACGAAGCGGAACTGGCCGGCGTCATGGCACATGAGATCGCCCATGTAGCCGCTCGCCATGGCACGCGCCAGGCGACGCGCGGCCAAATCGCGCAGCTGGGCATGATCCCGCTGATCTTCATGGGCGGCTGGACCGGTTACGGCATCTACCAGGCGGCCAGCGTGCTGGTGCCCATCACGTTCCTCAAGTTTTCGCGCGGCATGGAAGCCGAAGCCGACATGCTCGGCCTGCAGTACATGTACAAAGCCGGCTACGACCCGACCGCCTTCGTTGACTTCTTCGAGAAGATCGAGACGCTCGAAAAAAAGAAGCCCGGCACCATGGCCAAGGTGTTCGAGACGCATCCTCCGACCGATGATCGCATCCGCACCGCTCAGAAGAACATCCAGGAGATGCTCAAGGCCAAGCCGGAATATGTGCTGACCACGTCGGAGTTCAACGACGTGAAGGCCCGCCTGATGGCCATGCACAACCGCCGCAAGCTGGACGACAAGGACCTGAATCGACCGCAGCTGCGCCGCAAGCCGGGTTCCGCGCCGCCCACGGTGGATCCGGACGGCAACAGCAAGCCCAGCAATGGCGACGACGATGAGCGCCCGACGCTCAAACGCCGCCCGACCGACCAGTAAGCCTGTTCCTGTAGCGCCGCGCCTGATCGGCACCCGGGGAGATCTGCGCAAAATCGCGCCCTGATCCGGAAACTACTCCTCTGAGCCCCGTCTAACCAACGGAGGACTCAAATGGCCGATCAACTCGAACAAATGAAGCAGAAGTATCAGTCCGTGTTCACCGCGGTCCAGCAGGAGGGCGTCCGGCTCACGCACGTGAACATGGAAGGCAACAAGCTTTTCATACAGGGCGATGCTTCGTCTGAACAGGCGAAGAACAAGGTTTGGGATGTCATCAAAACCGTAAATCCGAATTGGCAGAACGACCTGATTGCCGACATCCGCGTCACCGGAGGCGGACAGCAGTCGACGCCGCAGGCGGCCGCCCCTCAGCAACCGCAGGCCGCTTCCGGTTCCGGACAGCGTACGTATACGGTCAAGCCGGGCGACACGCTGTCGAAGATCGCGGGTGAGCTGCTAGGCAGCGCGCACGATTACATGAAGATCTTCGAAGCCAATCGCGATCAGCTCTCCGACCCGAATAAGATCAAACCCGGCCAGACGCTGAAGATCCCCGGGTGAGCGGCATGGGAGCAAACTGGCTGAATCAGTTAGGTGGCGTGCTCCAGCAGTACGCAAGCGGAGAGGGTCCGCAGCCTGCGCAGGTGGAGCAGCACTTCGACCAGGTTGCCTCCAGCGCGCCCAAATCCTCGATCGCGGACGCGCTTTCCGCCGCATTCCGCTCGGCCGAAACGCCGCCATTCGGCGAGATGCTCGGGAAGTTGTTCAATCATTCGAACCCCGGCCAGAAAGCGGGGTTGCTGAATGCCTTGCTCGGGTCGGGGTCGGGTGGGGTCGCGTCCTCAATTGCTGGCGCGCTCGGAGTCGGCGCGGGCGGCCCAATGCCCGTCACGCCGGAGCAGGCGCAGAACATTCCGGCCGCGGACGTACAGCGCGCGGTTGCGCAGGCGGGCGAGCGCGATCCCTCGATTATCGATCGGGCCAGCCAGTTCTACGCGCAACACCCGGACGTAGTCAAAATGCTTGGCGCCGCAGCGCTCGGCGCGATGATGAGCCATCTCGCAACACGGTCGCGTTAACCCCAGCCAAGGACGGTTACGGATTCAGTATGCGATGCAGATCCAGCGACGGCGGAGGCGCCGTCGTCTGGCTCAGCATGACGTGTACCTGGCCGCGATGATGGGTCTGGTGGTTGAACAGGTGAGCACAGGCAACGTACGCCGTCTCGGAGTAGTCGCGTCCCTGATTATTCGTGTATGCAAATGACCGCGCCCAGAACCCGTCATCCAGGCCGCCGAAGAACGCCTCGACGCGCGCATCTTCCCTGGCGCGCGCGTCCCGCAACTCGGTGAAATCGTCGTACAGAATCTGATTCAGGCGCGGCGTCGACCGTTCGCCGTTCTCGAACAGCCCCAGCCACCTCCGGTCGCCCAGCAGAATGTGATTCAGCAGCCGGTGAATACTGCCGAAGGATCCGGCGCGCGGACGGCGATACTCGGCATCATCGAGTTTCGCGCACGCGGCATAAAGCCGCTCGTTGGCGATGCGGTTGTATGTCGCGAGCAGTCGGAAATGCTGTGTCAAGCCCATTCACCCGAGATTACCGCTGCTATACTCACCACCATGCCGGCAACCGCGTACCTGATGGGCCACACCGACCATGAGCGCCGACGCCTGTCGCTTCAGGCCTCCGTACTCAACCCATTCACCCGCGGGTTCCTGCAGCGCGCCGGTGTCAGCGCCGGAATGCATGTTCTCGATATCGGCTGCGGCGTCGGAGAAGTCTCGTTCATCGCCGCGGCGCTGGTTGGCCCGCACGGCCACGTCACGTGCATCGACATCGATGACGGCGCACTCGCCATCGCCCGCGCGCGCGCTCACGAGAACGCGATCGACAACGTCACGTTCGAACACCGCGGCGTGCTCGAACATCGTCTCGAACGGAGTTACGACGCGGTAATCGGGCGCCATATCCTGATCCACGCACCCGACGCGCTCGCCATGGTGCGCCACGCCGTATCGCTGGTCCACGCCGGAGGCATCGTCGCCATGCAGGAATACGATCTGTCGCGGTGCATCCCGCCGTGGCCCGCGGTCCCGCTCATGGAGCGTGTGCAGCAGGTATACGTCGCCCTGTTCAGCCGCGCAACTCCGCACGCCGACATCGGCATTCGGCTCTTCCATCTCATGCAGGAGGCCGGTTTGCCGGTCCCGGAGGTGCGCGGGGAGTTTGTTATCGATGGCGGTCCCGATTCCCCGATGTACGAGTGGATCGCCGAAACGATTCGCAGTCTCCTGCCACGTATTGAAGCGCTGGGCATCGCAACCGCGGCCGAGCTGGACGTTGAAAGTCTCGCCGCGCGTCTGCGCGAAGAAACGATCGCCGCGCGGGCCGGGATTGTGGGGCCGACGATGATCGGCGCCTTCGCCCGTAAGCAGTGAACCGCCACCGCAAATCGCGCGTCCGTCAAATGCAGAGGTTGCGCCGCCCGCGTTCCGTCTGAAACTCCACGCGAAATGACCGCTGCGCAGATACGGTAGTCTCCGTCAGGGCTGTGACCGGCGCTGTAATGGCGTTTGGGCTACTCGGCGGATGGCATGGCGTAGTAGCCCTTGCGCGC
>DASRCB010000288.1:0-17419 GCA_035653295.1 Bryobacteraceae bacterium | reverse complement strand
TGCACTCGGACACGGCGAAACGCGTGAACAGCGAACTGCGCCGGCTCAGGCTTCCGACGCTGCCGTCAGTGAAGGATGAGTTCCTTCGCGCGGCCGGGGATCGGCAGTAAGCAGGCTCGAACAGTCGGCCGCGACAGTTAGATTGTGCCTGAGCCGCCTGCGCCTGTTCTATCGCACCGCGACGGTGGTCGTGTTGGCGACCACGGCGCCTGCCTGAATGATGAGCGGTTGCGGGCCGGGGCTCAGGCCGGCAGGGATTCGGATGTTGATCTGGTCGAGCCCGGGATAGCCGGGCGCGGGACCGGCGTACTGCGCCGTGATCGGCGCGCCGCCAAGGGTGATATGAAGCTGATTCAGCGGCGGCGGCGTGTCAAGGCCGGTGGCGAAGACCTCGATGTATTCTCCGGCTACGGCCGGATTCGCCGTGGAGACAATACTCTGATTGCTGGCATGGCGCGCGGCCGCCGGCCCGCCTCCGCTTTCATCGAGGGTGAAAACAGCGGGTACGGCCGATGCTGTTAGGAAGTGAGTCGTGTCCTGCCCGTCGGCATTGGCGATGGTGACGGTGGGGTAGGCCGGAAGGTCGCTTGGGAGAAGCGCGTTGATCTGATTCGAACCGTTGTAGAAGAGGCGCGCCGGCGATCCGTTGACAGTCACGGTTGCGTTTGCCAGATCGGCGCCGTAGATGGAAACGATCTCTCCGGGCGCGAGCGCGAGCGTGTTGGTCACTCCGGCGGCGGGCGCGGCCAGGGCGATCGAGGGCCCGGGCTTCACGGTCAGGGCGGTGTATCTGCCGGCCGGGAGTTGGACGCTCGCTGTGGCGGGCGTGTTCAGCTCGTTGATGGTGAACTGATAAGAGCCCGCACGAAGAAAGTCGTTGTAGTAAATGGACGGCGCGCCCTGCGCGAGATTCGCGCCCGAGGCGCTGCCCGAGCCCCCCGCGACGCTCAGCGGAAATGCGTCCATGGCATCTCGCCAGGCGATCAGCACGCCGCCGTAAACGGACAAGACGGGATCCTGGCTGGGCGCATGGCCGATTGACTTCCAGTCACTCGTGCCGGCGAGGAATGACTTGACGATGAGCCAGGTTGAATTTGTGCTGGAATCGACTTTCGCGATGGGCGGGGCGAGACAGCCGCCGCCAAGCAGAAGCTCGAGCGTGTTGTCGTTATGGCAGTCCGGAAGCACGCGCGTGCGCTCGTCAGGTTCGGCGAAGCTGAGCGATGCCGAGGTCACCGGAACGATGCCGTCGCTGGCGCCGGTGAGGCCGATCACGCCGCCGGCGTTACCGATCACGCCAATAGCATCGATGCCGCGCAGGTCGTCGCGGCCCTGATTCCAGGTGGCAAGGTCGTAAATGAAGCGGCTTCCGGAGGCAAGCTCGGCCGCCTGGATATCCGGGGCAAGGCCGTTGAAAACGCCGCTGAACAGGGCGCCGAAGTTCGGCGAGGCGATGGCGATAAATTTACGGACCTTCGGATTCGCCGGTGGGTTGAAGACACCGGGATCGGTTTGCTTGCCGGCGAGATAACACCGCACCACCAGTCCTCCCATGCTGTGGCTGATGATGTCAACCTGCGGCGCGCCCGTGCCATCGATCATCTGGCCCAGCTTGTCGCCGAGCTGCTCGAGCGAGGGCTTGCTGCCGGAGGTGCACGTATCCAGATAGAGGACCGGGGTTCCGGCCGCGCCGAGGAGATTCGGAAGCTGGCCGAAGGTTCTCGATGGATCGCTCGTGCTCGGGCAGGTGAGGTGATAGCCGTCGATGAGGATCACCGGGACCTGTTGCGCGGCCAGCGCGGTAGCGGACAGGAGGAGTGCTCCTGCGAGGAGAGGGATGTATCGGGACGCCAAGCCGTTAGACGCGCGGGAGAATGATTCCGGTTCTGGTCTTGCGTAAACCGCCTGCCCCTATTAGTCCACCCGTATCAGGAGCGAGCGTGGGGTGGACGCGACCAGGTGCACGCCCCAGGCGGCGTAATCACCCTGAAAGATGTGCGACTTCCAGAAGTCGGAGCTGATCTCGAAATACTCGACGCCGTTGCGCTTCATTTCCTGCATGGCCGCTTTCCGGATGTCCGGAAGATCGTACTCGCGCCAGAAAGAAGCCGCGGCGGGGATCCATTGCCCACGATCGGTGAGCACGGAGGCCTTCATCATTGTTGGCCACTGGGGGCTGACGGAGATAACCTCGACGCGGTCCATGGTCTCGGCGCGGTTGAAGCGGACATCGAACCACATGCCCGGACGAAGCGCCTCCCACGACCGCCAGGGCGTTGCGAGAGATCCATCCACGGCCGGCGCCGCATCCCAGGGGAAAGGCGCCGCCGTCGCGCGCCATTGCGGGGATGGCGATATCCTGGCGTTTCGCAGCCACGGCTGGATCTCGTTAATGCTCCATACAGTATTCAGGTCAGCAGTCTTCGCCGTCTGCGTAAGCCGCAGTTCCCGGACGGCGGATTCCGGAAACGAAGCCGTCCAGATGCGACCGCGGCCGGGGAAAGTTCCGGCCTCCCAAATCATCCAGGACATCTTCTCGGTGAGCGCCGATTCCCAGGATTTGATGACGACCCTCGTCGTATACGACTGGGCTATTGGATCGCTCATGACGAGCACGATCTTCCGATCGGGGACGTATTTCTCGACCAGTGTTGCGAGCTCGTATTCAGCGTTCCGATTGAGGTATTCCTCATCGGATACGCCCCGCAGCGCCAATTGCCAGGGGATATGAGCGCGAATCCTCCATCCCGAGGTGATTTCAAAGCGGTTGTCGAAGCGCGGCCATGAGATTACGAGTTGCGCGAGCGCCAGCAGCGCGATCAGAAGGGAGGAGCCTGGGATGCGGCCGATGGCGTACCCGGTGATCATCATGGCGGGCGGAAGCATTGGAATAAGGAACCGTTCCACCTTGTTCGCATTGAATGGGAAGACCATCAGAATCGCGGCGAGAAGAAGGAAGCGAGTGCGGGGCCAGATCACGCCCAGCAGCGCCAGCCCGACGAGCGCGAACCCGGGACCGAAAGCCTCCTGCATATTGGGGCCACCGACGGTCAGCTCACGCGGCAGGTCGCGCCAGCGAAGGCCGCTGTGTACCCTCTCCAGATATTCGTACTTCTTTTCGAAGGAGACGTGAAACCAGCGGTTGGGGAAGATGTCGTTACCGACGAAGGCGATCGGATTCTGAAACCAGACGACATTCCGGATCAACCAGGGGAGCGCGCAAACGGACATGGCAAGGGCCGTGATGAGCACGGCGCGCGGCGCGAGCCGCGGAGCACGGCGTAGTTCCCAGACAATCACGGCCATCACGTACAGGACCAGAAATCCCGCCGTGTATTTCACCGCGAACGCGAAGCCGGCCAGGAGGCCGAGGGCGATCAGCAGCGAGGCGCTGCGCTCCTGGCGCCAGATGTCGAGCAGCCAGAGCGTCGCGAAGACGAACACAGCCAGCGCGACATCGTTATAAGCGCTGGCGCCGTCGATTCCGACCAGTGGGCTTGCGAACACGAGCAGGGCCGCCAGCACCGCGCCGCCCCGACGCCACCCGAAGCGGCAGCCATACAGGACCATGAGGCACGGCAGCAGCATCAGAAAGCTGAAATGGACCAGAGCCGCCGCAGAATGCCGGCCGATGGCGAACGCGAACAGGAAGAGCATCTCCATGCCGCCCGGCAGCGCGGCGTACATGGTGATGTTGCGGCTAAGCCCGTGGTCGTGATTCCACAGGTTCACCAGCCCGAGATGATAGGCCATGCCGTCCGGGCTAAGCTCGGGTGAAACCGCCTGGCGAAAGTAGATAAGGCCGTAAGCGAGGAGCGCTGCAAGGAAAACCACTCGGGCGGGAATTGGAATGGTGGCCAGCGAGGCTGCTTTCAGCCGCCGGAGCCAGGGCGCCTCACGCCAGAGCAGAACCAGCGCGGCCGCGGTCACGACGAGAAACACCCATTCCCACGCGATCCACAGCACCGCGGCGCCGAAGACCAGCATGCTGGTAGCCGCGCTTCCGAGAACGTAAGCGAAGCACACCGCTTCGGCGCGATTCAAATCGAGACGAAGCAGGCGAACGGCGCTGAGGCCCAGCGAAAAGGAAGTAACGGCGCAGGCGAGGAAACCGGCAAGGATGGAAATGAGCGCCGTACCGGCGACGTGATGCACTCATCACACCTTATCGCGGCCGGTGCGGCGCCCGAGAGGAATGGGCAGGCGATCAGCGGGCCTGCGCGATCTGCTCCTGAGTGACATGCGCGCGCCGGTTCTTCTGCCAGCACGCTTCGTCATGTTCGGTGCACACGGGATGGTCCTTGCCGTAGCTGACCACCAGCAACTGGTTGGCTGGAACGCCCAGGCTCACCAGATACTCGCGAGCCGCTTTGGCGCGCGCATCGCCGAGGGCCAGGTTGTACTCTTCCGATCCACGCTCGTCGCAGTTGCCTTCGACGGTCAGCTTGTAATCGGGATACTGGCGAAGAATATCGGCCAGCGTTTTGGCGTCCGCCTGAAGCGCGGCCTGCGCGTCCGACCGCAGAATGTGCTTGTTGTAATCGAAGTAGGCGTCCTGAATCCGCTTCAGCAGATCCTCGATGCGCGCTTTGGTAGCCGCATCGGGCATGTTGGAAGCGCTGTGCACGCGCACGCTGATGCTGGTGGTCGCGTCGGCGCTGCCGCCCGGACCGCGTGCCGTCAGGGTGTATGTGGTGTCGTCACTGGGCGAGATCTCTCTCGCGCCATGCTCGTTGACGGCGCCGACGGAAGGCGTGATGGACACGTCGGTGGCGTTCTTTACGGACCAGCGCAGGGTTGTCGAAGAGCCGCGATCGATGGTGGTCGGATCGGCGGCGAACAGGGCAATCTCGGGCCGCGCGGCGGCGGGTGTGGAGGCCTGAACCGGCCGAGGCGGCGGCGGAACGGAGGCCACCTTTTTGTGGCAGGCCGTGCCGAACAGCGCGGCGACAGCCAGCGCAGTGACACTAAGTGTTTGCGTTCTCATAGATTTGGGAAGTCTCTCCTGAGCTTCGTCACTATATAGGATCGGCCAGGCGGCGCTTTTTCTCCATCCCGGCAATACAGTATCCACCTTAGATGCCCCTAGGCGCTGTTTGCCCTACTGTCCATAGGGGATACCTCGGCTGACCGGAGCCCTCTAAGCTGTTGAATGAGGTTGCATTTGCAGGAACTGACCGCCGGGGCGCCGCCGGGCCGCAGTGTCACGGAGCCGAAACCCGGAGTGCCGCCGAAGGCGCCGAAGGCGATCCCTGCCGTTTCCAGACACCGGCTGTGGCTCGCGCTGCTGGCGGGCTTCAGCGGTCTGCTGCTTCTGATGGCGGCGGCTGGAACACAGGCGCTCGCGGTGCTCGGGCATATGAACGATGCTGACGCGCAACTGCTGCAGCGTTTCAAGGAACGGTCGCGGCTGCTGAGCCAGATCCGATCGCAGATCTATCTGTCTGGAACGCTGGTGCGCGACTCCATCCTTGCGCCGGCGCCGGCCAGCGTCGAGGCGCAGATGGAACGTCTGAAGGTTTCCGAGCGGGACACGGCACAGGCCATCCGCGATTACGAGCGTGGCGCGGACAGGGAGGAACGCGTTCCCTTTCAGCAGCTTGCGTCGGAGGTGCAGGAATACTGGAAGGTGCTGGACTCGACCCTGGCGTCGGCGCACTACAAGAGCGTAAAGGAGAAGTACGCCTTCTTTTACGATCAACTGGTGCCGAGGCGCACGGCGATGCTGCAAATCGCCGACCGGGTTGGGGCGCTGGACGAAGCCGCTCTGGGCCGCGGCCAGGAGCAGTTCAGCCGCCAGTTCGACCGCTTCCGGCTGGCGTCGATCACCACGCTGGCCATCGCCCTGCTCGGGGGGTTGCTGGTGACCGCGCTCACCACCATGTACGTCGTTCGCCTGGCCCGTGAGTCGGAGCTTCGTCTGGAGGAAGCGAGCAGCGCGCGCGCATCGCTGCAGGAGCTATCGGCGCGGCTGGTGCGCGCGCAGGAAGACGAGCGGCGGGCTCTTTCGCGCGAGCTGCACGACGAAGTAAGCCAGGCGTTCTCGGCCATCCTGATGGAGACGGACAATCTGCTGGATCTGGAGCAGCCGCCGGACGTGCGCGCGCGCCTGATGTCGGTGCGCGGACTCGCGACCCGCGGAGTGGACGTGACGCGGAACATGTCGCTGCTGCTGCGCCCCTCCATGCTGGACGACTTCGGCCTGATTCCGGCCCTGCGATGGCTGGCCCGTGATGCCGCCCGGCGCACCGGGCTGCGGGTTCAGGTGGACGCGCCGGAGGCCGCCGACGATCTGCCGGAGGAGCACAAGACCTGCATCTTCCGTATCGTGCAGGAGGCGCTGCGCAACGTTGCACGGCACGCTCAGGCGCGCAGCGTGCAGATCACGGTCTACAACGAAGCGAACGGGGTGAGTGTAAGCATCCAGGACGATGGCGCCGGGTTCGACACGCGCTGGGTGCGTGGCCTGGGGCTGCTGGGAATGGAGGAGCGGGTGCGCCACGTAGGCGGCCGGTTCGCCATCGATTCGCAGCCGGGGCGGGGAACTGCGTTGAGGGCGGACCTGCCGATCGCCCAGGTGCTGAGCGGGGAAAACAGGAATGGACACGATCCGGATTCTGCTCGCGGATGATCACAACGTAATGCGGGACGGGCTGCGCATGCTGCTGGAGCGCCAGCCCGGATTCGAAGTGGTGGCGGAAGCGGCAGACGGCCTCGAGGCGGTGCGCCGGACCGAAGAACAGACGCCGGACGTGGTGGTGATGGACATCGCCATGCCCACGCTCAACGGGATCGAGGCCACGCGGCGCATCACCTCGTCGATGCCGGTCACCTCGGTGGTGATCCTGAGCATGCACTACGACGAGAGCTACGTGCTGCGGTCGCTGAAGGCGGGCGCGAAGGGCTACCTGCTGAAGGATTCCGCCAAAGCGGACCTGATCAACGCCATTCGCGCGGTGCATGAAGGCCGGTCGTTCCTGAGCCCGCGGATCAGCCGCATCCTGCAGGACGATTATCTGGAGCAGCTCAATGCGCGCGGCGTGGAGGACAGCTACGATCTGCTCACGGCGCGCGAGCGGGAGATCCTGCAACTGGTGGCGGAGGGCAAGACGAATAAGGAAATCGCCGGGGTGCTGAACATCAGTCCGTATACGATTGATACGCACCGTGCGCACATACTGCAGAAGCTGAATCTGCACAGCGCGCCGGAGCTGATTCTGTACGCGGTGCGCAAGGGGCTGATTTCCTAGCAGCCAGGCGGCCCTGGATTCCAGGCTGCTTGTTCCGGAACGAACTGCTACATTGATTCCCAATGGCCGAGGAAGCGCAGCACCGACGCGTAAAGACCGTGCTGGCGTTCGCTGCCATTTACCTGCTTTGGGGCTCAACGTTCCTTGCGATTCGGGTAGGCGTCGCGGAAGTGCCGCCATTCCTGCTTGCGGCAATGCGGTTCCTCATCGCCGGGCTGGCGCTTTATCTGTGGATGATTGTTCGCGGGGAGGGATCGCCGACGGCGCGGGAATGGCGGTCGGCATTCCTCGTGGCCATTCTGATCTTCGTGTTCGATTACGGGCTGCTGTTCTGGGCCGAGCAGCGCGTGCCGTCCGGGATCGCCGCGATCATGATGGCCACGATTCCGGTATTCATGTGCCTGTCGGAGATCCTGCTGCTGGGCTCGCGGCGGTTCACGGTCCGGCTTGGGGTGGCGTTCCTGATCGGCATAGCAGGCGTCGCGGTGCTGATGAGCCGCTCGGTGCGCCTGGGCGGAGCGCCCATCGAAACCAGGGGCGCAGCAGCGCTGATTCTGGCCTCGATCAGCTGGTCGGTGTCTTCGGCGGTCACTCGGAGGCTGCCCCTTCCGCCTTCAAAGGTGATGAATGCCGGCGCGCAGATGCTGGCAGGTGGGGTGCTGCTGACGTTGACTGCGGCGGCGCTGGGCGAGTTTGGCCGCTTCCATCCGCTCGCCGTCTCGGGGGCGGCATGGCTGGCGCTGGCGTACCTGATTGTCGCGGGATCGATTGTCGCCTTTACCGCGTACGTCTGGCTGATTCATCACGAGTCGCCGACAAAAGTGGGAACCTATGCGTATGTGAATCCGGTGGTCGCCGTTGTGATCGGCTATTTTCTCGGCGGTGAGGCCCTCGGCACGCGAACTATTCTGGGTACGCTGTTCGTGCTGATCAGCGTGGTGGTAATCGGAACCACGCCGGCGGCAGGGTACGCCGGCAGGTCGGTTTCGGCAGGAGGCGGCAAATGAACCGAAGGGAATTCGTTTCTGCTGTGGCCCTCGGCGGATCGCTCGCCGCGGCGGCTGCGCCCGGCGCGCGCCCGAAGATCGGCAGCGTCAGCTGGAACTTTCATTCGCTTGAGCCGGGAGCGCACCCGGAAGAAGCGATCGACATCATCGGAAGCCTGGGATTCGACGGCATCGAGCTGATCGCGAATTCGCGGCGGGACGTAGACGAATACTGGACCGACGCGACGATCGATCGAATCCGCCGCCAGCTCGAACGCAATCATCTGGTGGTCCCGCAGTTCCCGATGTTCCAGCCGGTGGTTGAGAACCTGACCAGCCGGAATCCGGATGAGCGAAAGAAGAGTCTCGATTATTTCGAGGCGGGCTGCCGGATCGGGAAGAAGCTCGGCGCGCCGATGGTGAACATCGTGGCGCCGTGGGCGCGGGAGCTGAGCGCCTCAGGCGAGTATCTGCCGCGCTATTTCCTCGATAATCCAAAGCCCGGCGAGAAGTTTCACATCGAGATTGCCACGGGCTACGATCCGCAGGCGCTGTGGGAGAATTTTGTGGGCACGATGCGGGCCTGTCTCGAGCGGGCGAAGGCGCACGGGCTGCGGTTCTCCATCGAAAACCACACCTACACGATGATGCCGGTGACGGACAGCTTTCTGCGTCTGTACGATTCGATTCGGGACCCGGCGCTGGGCTGCAATCTGGACTGCGGCTGGGCCATGAACCAGCGCGATTATCCGCCGGTGGCCATCCGCAAGCTGAATCGCCGGCTGATGAACCTGCACGTTCGGGACATCGACGCGACCATGCGGGAGTACGTGCCGATCGGCGAAGGCGTGATGAACTTCAGAGACATCACGGACGCGGTGAACGCGGTTGGGTTTGAGGGTTTTCTCACGCTGGAGCAGGATTCGTATCCGGGTCACGACATGAAGGAGATTTGCCGGCGGTATGTGACGATGATGCGCGGCTTGCTGGGGTAGCACGGGACTGCGGCCGCGCGAGCAAAACGGCCGGTGGCCCGGCGCAGATAGACCGTGCAGCGCCGGGTTCGGGAATGTCAGAAACCTGAATGCCGCGTTTCCGGAGCGTTCTAGGCCCTTGCGGTCGCGGTCTGATTGGTGAATTCCACTTTCCGCGCCAGCACAACTGCCGGATTCTTCAGCAGCTCGGAGAGCACCTCATCGGGCACCGACTGATCGGTGGCGATCACCGAGACCGCCTCGGCCCGCGCTTCGCGGCGCCCCAGTGAAAACGTGGCGATGTTGATGCCGTGTTTCCCCAGCACCCCTCCGACATAGCCGATCACGCCGGGCACGTCCTGGTTCTTCAGAAACACGAGGTGTCCTTCCAGCGGCGCCTCGCAGGCGATCCCGTCCACCTGAATCAGGCGCGGCTGGCCCAGCACCACGGCGCCCTCCACGCCGATGGTGCCACCGTCGGCGTCGAGTTCGAGGCGCACCGAATCCGTGTGGTCGGCGCGATGCTCGTGGACCTCCGCCACCGTGACCCCGCGATCGTCGGCAAGCTGCATCGCATTCACCGTGTTCGGACGCCGCGCCACCGACCGGCTGAGCGCGCCCGCCACTCCGGCATTGCGCACCAACACTGTTTTCTGATCCGCGATGCGCCCGTAGTAGATCAGCCGGACGCGATTGGGATTTCCGGTGGCGATATTGGCGGCGAACGTCCCCAGCCGCTCCGCCAGCTCGGCATAGGGTCCGATGGTGCGATACTGTTCGGCCGTGAGCGCCGGGATGTTCACCGCGTTGATGGCCACGCCGTTCTGCAGATAATCGACCAGCTGTTCGACAATGCGGACACCGACCGTTTCCTGGGCCTCTTCCGTGGAGCCGCCGATATGCGGCGTCGCGATGAGGGTTTCCATGGTAAGGATCGGGTCTTCGGCAGGCGGCTCTTTCTCGAACACGTCCAGCGCCGCGCCCGCCACCTTGCCCGAGTCCATGGCCGCCTTCAGCGCCTTCTCGTCGATCAGCTCGCCCCGGGCGCAGTTCAAAATGCGCACCCCGCGCTTCATCTTCTCGAAGGCGTCGGTGGAGAGCATGCGATTCGTTTCCGGCGTCAGCGCGACGTGCAGCGAGATGTAATCGCTGTCGGCGTAGAGGCGGTTGAGGTCCACCAGTTCGATGCCCAGCCCCGCCGCGGTCTGCGAGCTGACGTACGGATCGCTGGCCAGCACGCGCATCTCGAAAGCCCGCGCACGCCGGACCACTTCGCGCCCGATACTCCCCAGCCCGACCACGCCCAGCACCTTACCGCGCAGTTCGTTGCCCAGGAATTTCTTCTTCTCCCACTTGCCGGACTTGGTCGAGTTGCTGGCCTGAGGAATGGAGCGCGCCAGTCCGAGCATCAGCGCGAACGTGTGCTCCGCCACGGAAACGGCGTTGCCACCGGGCGTATTCATGACCAGAATGCCCGCCGCCGTGGCAGCCTGCATGTCCACGTTGTCCACGCCGACGCCGGCGCGGCCGATTACCTTCAGTTTCGGCGCTTGATCCAGCACCGCCTGGTTCACCTTAACCGCACTGCGTACGATGAGCGCGTCAGCATCCGCAAGATGCTGCGCGTATTCCTTGGGATTGGAAATGATAACGTTCCAGCCAGCCTGCTCCTGAAGCAGTTTTACGCCGGCGGGAGCCAGGGGTTCAGCGACAAGAATATTCATGATTATCCGAAATTCGATGACGAGTTAGTAACACTAAACCGCGACTGCGCGTGGCAGCGCAGCTTCGGCATAAACGTTCTGCACGGCGGCGAGGCCCCTTCCGAACTTTACGGGGTGGCCGTTGGCCGCCAGAATCAGCGCCAGTTCCGCGATCACACTGAACAAACCGGCGAAGTCGAAATAGCCGAGATGCGCGATGCGGAAGATCAGTCCCTTCGGCGATCCCTGGCCGTTGGCGATGATGGCTCCAAAACGGCCCTTGGTCTCCTTCACGATCACGCCCGAATCCATCCCTCGCAATACGCGGGCGGCGGTCACCGGCGCGGCCGAAGAATTGGGGGCGAACAGCTTGCGTATTCCGATCTGCTTGACACAGTTCAGCGCTTCGCCGAGTCCCGGCGCCAGCGCTGTCTTGGGCGTCCGGCTCGATTCGCCGGAGGCCGCGTTCTTTCGTTGCCTTTTCAGGTTCATGGCCCGCAGCGGCCCGGGATACAGAGGCGCCGGTCCTGGCGTGAGCGACCTTTGTTTCCTGAGGTGCATGGGAGTAACCTTTAGAATATCAGACCATGCCTCTGCTCGACCGGATTCAAAAGGATATGACCGAGGCAATGCGGGCCAAAGACGAGGCCCGTTTGAACGCCATTCGGCTCATCAAGAGCGCGCTCAAAAAGCATGAAGTCGACAGCATGAAACCGCTCGACGACCAGACCGAACTGCAGGTGCTGAACACACTGGTGAAGCAGCGGCGCGATTCCATCGAGATGTACCGCAAAGGCAATCGGCCGGACCTCGCCGACAAAGAGGAGGCCGAACTGAAACTGGTAGAGAGCTATATGCCGGCCTCGGCCGGCGAAGAGGAGATCAGCGCCGCTATCGACGCCGCGCTAAACGAAACCGGCGTCACGTCTGCTAAGCAGATGGGTGTGGTGATGAAGGCCGCACAGGCGAAGCTGGCGGGACGCCGCGTCGATGGCCGGGCATTAAGCGAGAAAGTGAAGGCGCGGCTGAGTCAGTGAGGTAGCTATGAAGTCACGCTATACGCGCAGATTGCTGGAATCGATCGCCTCGGGCGCCGCTTCCGGAGCCGCGGGTACGCTGGCTCTGCACATGACGCACGAGGCGTCTTACCGCTACGCCCCGCACACATTGCCTCCGATGCTTTGCGAACCTGGCCACTACATGGTGGACAAGGCCGAAGCGCTGCTGCCGCGGCGCACCCGGAACCAGGTGACCACGGCCGAGCGCGACACAGCGGCCTCGGCGCTGTCGTTCGCTTACGGCGCGCTCTGGCCGGCAATTTACCTCACCCTGCGCGGCCGGCACACCAGCGTTCTCGTCGATGGCGTCGCCCTTGGTGTCGCAGTGTGGGGCATCGGCTATCTGGGCTGGTTGCCCGGACTGCGGCTTTCCCCGCCTGTGCAGCAGCAGACCGCGACGCAGGTGGTCAACAACGTCGCGCAGCACGCGCTGTACGGGGTGGTGACGGTGGCCGCGTGGCGCGGCATTCGCTCGCTGCTCGATTGACTGGCGGCCGCTATTTGGCCGGCCTCTTCAACTGATCGGGATCGAACACCCAGCCGCCTTTCACCACTCGCCAGATCGCCTCGGTGTTGTGAATGTTTTGCAGAGGATCGGCATTGAGGAGGATAATGTCGGCGAGCTTGCCAGCTTCGATGGCGCCGAGATCCGGCGTTCGAACGGCCAGAGCGGCATCGCGTGTGGCGATGCGAAGGACTTTCGCGGGCGGAAGTCCGGCCTGCACAAAACGCGCCAGCTCCCAGTGCAGCGAGGAGCCATAAAAGCACTCGGCGTTCTGCGGATCGGTGCCCGCCAGTAACACGACGCCGAGCTCGTGCGCCCGTCCGACAGCGGCCATCTGCCCCGCCACGACCCCGCGCAAAATGCTGGTCGGAACGGCGCGGTTGTAACCCGCGAAGCGCGCCATGTCAATCATCCACCGCGGAGTCAGAGCCTGGAACTTCGCATCGCGTAGCCGCTCAGGTTCGTCGCGCAGGAGCAGTGAATCGGCGCCCCCCACGGCGAGCGTCGGGTCCCAGCGCGTGCCGGTGGCGGCCAGCATTTGGAGCACGTCATCATAGGCGCGATCGAGCTCCGTGTTGTGCTCCAGCGAGAAGAAACCGAGGTTCACGCTTTTGATGATTTCCTCCAGGCTCATGCCGTGTCCGACCACCGGCAGGCCAAGCCGATGCGCCTCCGCCGCGACGGTCTTCTTTAACGGCCAGGACAGCGAGGGATAAACCTTGATCAAGCTGGCGCCAAGGCGTTGCAACATGCGCACATACGCGTGCGCATCCTCGTCGTTGTCGATCTGAAGGAAGCTGTCGCCGAAGTAAGGGCGATCGCCTTCGAAGATCTCTCCCGAATAGAAGTGCCGGGCCACGGGTGAGCCGGTGCTCTCGCCGCGATCCTCCATGGCGCCAATCCAGGCCAGACTGCCGCCGGGATCCCGCACCGACGTGACGCCGTACGCCAGAAGCGCCTCTTCGTTTGCCCCGGTAGTATGCGCGTGCATGTCGAACAGCCCGGGGATGGCGAAACGGCCTCCCGCGTCGACCACGATGGTCCCTTGCGGCATTCTGCCGTCGGTTGCATTCCCGATCGATTGAATCCTGCCGTTCTCGATCAGCAGCGACGCCGGGTCGTGAAACACTCCCGCGCTCACGTCGAGCACGCGCACATTTCGAAGCAGGAGCGGCGGCGGATGGCCACGCGGCAGGTCCAGATGGATGGCGATCTCCTCGCGCGCCCCTCCGGACACCGGCTGCCGCCACACGCGGCCGCCGACCGCGTAGACGACTGCCGCGCCATCCGGAGTCAGCGTGAACGCGTCTCCGCCTTCCGCCGAGAGTTCGCGCACGTCGGCGTCGCCGAAGGAATCCTTCGCCAGCGAGGCCGTCAGGATGGACCGGTTTCGCCGGAACACGACGCGCTTGCCGTCGGCCGAGATCCGCGCATCGCTGAGATGCCGCGTCAGGTGCGAGATCTGACGTGACTCCGAGCCACCGTCCAGCGCCTTGCGGTACAGGTTGCCGACGCCGCCGGCGTCGGATGAATAATACAGGGTCCTGCCATCGCTGGAGAATTGCGGCCGCGGCGACCACGAACCGGCGTCGTACAGGCGTTCGGGTTTCCCATCGCTCACGGCATAGGAAGAAACGTGCTGGTCGAAGCCCTCGCCCACCACGGCGAGAATGCGCTTCCCATCAGGGCTCCAGTCCAGTTCGGAGAAGCTCTGCGCGGACGCGAGCGCCCGGCTTTGGCCCGTGACAAGGTCGAGAATGCGGCTCGTATCCTCGCCGTACTGACTGCGGACATACGCCAACTGATGGCCATCGGAAGAAAACGCGGGCTCCCCTTCGAGCGCCGTATCGGCGGTGACCCGCTCCGCCTTACCCCCGCTCAACAGTTGCTTCCACAGGAAGCCTGCGGCCGAGAACACCAGCATCGTTCCGTCCGGAGAAACACGCGGCATCAGAATCGCGCGCGGTGCATTCGCTTGCGGCGCCACGGCCGCCGCGGGCCTGGAGATCTCCTCGACTTCAAGCTTCACGCGCGCGCAGCGGCAGGGGTTGGCCCACGCCTGAAGGCAGAAGCACGCTCCACAGGCGGCCCGTCTGACCCATGTAGATGTGTTTGGCGCTGGTGCTCACGGCAAACGGCGGCAGAGCGGTAACGGGGGTCACCTGCCTTTCCGGCCCTGTCATGGGAACGAACAGCAGGTCTTCAGCGGTTTCGATAAACCAGCTGCCGTGTGTCGTCCGATCACAGTACAGTCCGGCGCCATCGGAGCTGGCGCGCACTCGGCTAATGGATCCGGGGATGGTTCGCACCGTCGACACGGAGCCTTGTGCATCAATGGCTTCAATCCTCGTGACGAAGGCTGAATCATCTCCTTCCAGCACAGACCAGGCGAGCCGTCCGCCCGGGAGATAGAAAAGGGAGGTGATGCGCTTCGCGGGCGCGGTTATCGGCTCGCACTGGTGGTCATTGACGGAAGCTCGGACGACCACGGAAGGAGTTGGCGCCTGGTGTGTCCAGCTTTCGTACCGCAGATAGGCGATCGACCTTCCGTCCGGACTCCACACCGGTGCGCCTGCGTGCGCATCATGCGTAAGTTGAACGATCTCGCCGTCCTCGAGCGTGAGCACGAAGATATTTCCCTCGCTGCCGTCGCGATCCGAAGTGAACGCGACCCGGGCGCCGTCCGGCGAGAAGCCGGGCTCGCTGTCGTAATAAGGACCGAACGTCAGCTGCTGCGCAGCACCGCCGGTTGCAGGCAGGCGGAACAGATGGCCCAGCAGGGTGAAAACGAGGGTGCGTTCGTCCGGCGCCAGCGCGATGCTGGCGGCGCTTACGCGAGTGGTGTCGAACGCGATCGTACGCGCACTGATTGCGCAGGCGAACGGCACGGAGGCCGCACAGAGGCCGACTCTCTTCATGCGCAAGTCCTTTAACAGTTACGGGATGCGGGGCGGGTGCGGATTGGCTGCAAGCTTGACGGAACCGATTTCGGTCTGAATCGTATTACTACTGTGCGGGCTGGACGCTCGCCGGGAATTGCATATGACCTCCACCATGTACTGGACAACCCCTGGCGTCTGGCTTCGCTCCGAGAGCGCTTTCATGACAGATCCCAACGACCTGCGACGACCTCTTGCGGAGCTGCTTCAGAGCATCGAAGGGCGCCAAACCGATCAAGCCGCCAGCCAGGCGCGAGCTCTGGCCGCCGAACTGGCCGACACGTTCGCCCCGCCCGATCCGCTGGGCCGTGAGTACCGGCCGGCCCCGGTGCGTTTTTCCGGCCTTCGCCACGCGGTGCTCAGAGATATCAAGTCCGCTGAGCGGCATATTACCGAAGGCAACTGGAGCCTGGCAGAGAAGGCGCTGCGCTCCGCGCTGCAGCTGCTGCCGGAGCAGCACAAATCCCATCGGCCGCAGAGCCGCTCGGTGGCGAATTAGGACTCATACAACGCCCGAGATCCAGTCCTCCAGCATCTCCCAGCCGCGGCGCAGGCGCTCGGTCCACGGCAGCGGGTAGTCGCCTGGGAACTCGATCACACGAGTGAAGCCGGGCGGCGCTTGGAAGGCGCTGTCCGGCAGGATGCCCTCAAACAGGTCGGTCACTTCGATCGTCCACGTGCCAGTGCCCGACATCTTTCGCCCGTACACCATCAGGCCGGACGGCGCCGGACCACTCCGATGCACGCGGATGTCGGGGCGCTGGCCGTTGGCCGCGAGCAGATAAACGGAGCTGGCGCGCAGTTCGCGTGGCAAGTCGGGCGAGTCGACGTACCAGCCGTCCGTCGTACTCTCCTCGGCGCCGCCGCGGGTCGCACGCGTGATGAGATGCCGCGCTTCATGACCGAAGAACTTCCGCCGTTCGCCGGTATCCGCGGTGTCCTCCTCGATGAGGATCCGCGGACCGGTCACCGCGACGATTCGGGCTGCATAATGCAGCCGATTCACTACATATTGCCGCAGACTGTTTGACCACACGATCTGCCGCCCGTGTTCCCGGTCGACCACTGAGGCGCCTTCGGTGTGGTCGGTTCGCCGCAGCTTGCCTTTGTAGTACTCGGTCGACACCGAGCGATGCCCGTTCCAGGTAGTCGCCGTGGTGATCTTCCAATCCGCCGGCGCGGCTGAAAGACACGCCCCCAGGCCGAGGGCCGTCAGCAAGCGGCGGAACATGACCGCTATTCTACCCGCCAATGGCGTGCATGGGGCGAGGCGGCGCCACGAACTGCGAGCTGCCGATCTCATGTCCCAGCCACTTGCCGCCGACGTTGGCGCGAATCGCTGTGGCGATATCGGCGTCCGGCGCGCCGCCGCGCAGCAGGCCCTTGACGTCCGTCTCTTCGATGGCGAACAGGCAATAGCGCAGCTTGCCGTCGCTGGTGAGGCGCACGCGATTGCAGTTCAAACAGAAGGGGCGGCTGACGGAGGCGATGAAACCAACGCGGCCAATGCCGTCCGCATAACGATATTCGGTCGCGGGCGCCCTCGGATCGCGGTCGGGAATCTCCAGCAGGGGCGCGATCTCGCGCGAGAGCGTGGCGATGATGTCGTCGGCCAGCAGCACGCGGCCGCGGTCCCAGAGCCCCTGCGCGTCCAGCGGCATGAACTCGATGAAGCGGATCTCGTAATCGTTCTCGCGGCCGAAACGCGCCAGCGGAACGATATCCGGCTCCACAAGCCCCTTCACCGCGACGGCATTGATCTTGATCGGACCAAAGCCCAGGCGCCGCGCCGTTTCCAGTCCCTCCAGCACGCGCCCCAGTTCGTCGCGGCGCGTGATCTGGCGGAAGCGCTCGGCATCCAGCGTGTCCAGATGAACATTGATGCGCCGCAGACCGGCGCCGTACAGCGCCTCCGCGTGCTGCGCCAGGAGCACCCCGTTGGTGGTCAGCGACAGGTCGCGCACGCCCTCGATCGCGGCCAGCTTGCCGATGAGCACCGGCAGA
>DASRCB010000287.1:0-3649 GCA_035653295.1 Bryobacteraceae bacterium | reverse complement strand
TTGCGTTCATCGTGTCTCCGCTGATCCTGCTGGCTGTCGCCGTACTTGCCGCCCTGCGGTCGGCGCTGCACGCCATCGGTATTAAGGCAGCCGATGCGCTTCGTTCGGAATAAGTCTCTGCGACGCGCTAATCGAGCGACCGAACAGGGGCCAAGAAAACGAGCCCGGCGATCGGCGCCGCTGCCGTGATCTTCAGCGTCATGCGATCAGGTATTCTGCAGCCTCAATGGCCAATCCCATCCCGCTCACTGCGGCCTTGAGCCCAGCCGTCAGCACATCAGCGCCGCTGACAAAGAACGCGCGATGACTGCGTGAAAACGATTTACCATTCACAATCAGCCAGGGAGGAACAGGGCTCGCGGCAGAGGACCAGCAATATGCACCAGCTTCGCCACGATCGACCGGGCGGCGTATCCGACCGTGTACTGGCCACTGGAGCAAATGCCGAGCGCCAACGCGTGGATCGCATTGCGCACAAAACGCGATCCCATGTCCATTGCCGGGGCCGCTCAGAGCCGTGCGGCAGACGGATCGCGATCTGGCGATCACCGAGGCGCGGTCCATGCCCGCGGTTCTGGCCGATCCATGTGGAAGCCCCGGTTCGCCGCCTTACTCATCGGAGTGTTCGCGGCAATTGCCGCCGTGCTGACCGCGGCGGGAGTCTATGTGTGTTCTCGTATCTGATCAGCAGGCGAACCCATGAGATGGGCGTCCGCATGGCGCTCGGAGCTGAATGGCGCGATCGCGGGACTGGTGTTGTACTCCGTTCTGCGGGTGACGGGAATTGGGATTTTGGCCGGAGTTGTGGCCTCGCTCCTCATTGCGCGCGTGCTGAAGAGTCAGTTCAATGCCGCCGGCAAAACGATGTGGTCACTATTGCCGGAGCAGCGGCGTTCCTCGCCGCAGTCGCGTTTACAGCGTCGCTGCGTCCTGCGATTCGGGCCACGCGAGTCGATCCCCTGCAGGCATTGAGGCAGGAGCAGGGGTCATATGCGGGGCTTTTTACTCGCCAGGGCGCCGCTTAAGCGTCGGGCGCTCGTCATCGTCGCCGTTGCCGGTATTCCCGCTGTCGTTCGTATCCACTTTGCCTGGCCCTGAACCGGGGGCGCGCCGCAACCTTGGTCGATTCAGGTCTTTGTCGTCGACTTTGCGGCGGTTGTGCAGAGCCATGATGCGGGCTTTGACTTCCTCGAACTCCGAGGTGTCCACCACGTACTCTGGCCTGGCCTTCAAATACTCCTGGATGTGCAACTGAGCCGCCTTGATGCGATCGTCCGTCGGCGGGTGGGTCTCAAATGCCTTCGCGAGGGTGCCTGGTTTTTTCTTCTCGAGCGTCTCGAGTTTCTCGAAAAAGTCGACGAAAGCCTCTGGGTCGTAGCCGGCTTTGTACATATACTCGAGGCCCAGCAGGTCCGCTTCCCTCTCGTAGCCGCGAGAGAACTTCAGGAATGTAATCGGCACGAGCACGCTGGCTGCCTGGTAGATTCCGTAACCGGCCCAGCCGCCCATAAAGATCAGCGGGAGTGTACCCAGTTGCGCAATCTGGCCGCGCGTCGCCTGACGCGTGCCATGGCGGGCGGCAACGTGGCCAATCTCATGTCCCATCACTCCGGCCAGTTCCGCTTCGTTATCAGCCTTCATGATCAGACCCGTATAGACGAAGAAGAAGCCGCCAGGCAGCGCGAACGCATTTACCTCGTCGCTGTCGATCACCTTGATCGTGAAGGGAACTTTAGCATCCGAGTTGCGCACGAGATTCTGGCCAACTCGGTTCACGTACTCAGCGATGACAGGGTCATCGACGATTTTGGCCTGCCTCTCCACCTGCTGAGCCAGTTGTTTGCCCATGGCAATCTCTTTCTCGAGCGAGTAGAAATTGACCCCTTTGCCGACATCCCGATTCCCTATCTCATCGGGGTCGTTCTCCTTGTTGTTAGCGAAAATCGGTGTGAGTGACAGCATCACGCCGAGGAGGAGACACAGGATTCGATTGGCCATTGATTCTCCGTGCCCACGCCCGAACAGCCGCAGGTCTTCTGTGATCAAAACGCTCGGCCGTGTGCGCAGGTTTCGCCGTAACCAGATTAATTTTCAACGGGATACTGTGGCCGTTGAGCGGGCAGAAAATGACGGCGGGTGACGCGCCAGTCAGCGCCCGTAATCGACAGAGACGGGACCGTGGAGTAACCTGAACTATTGCCGAACATCCTGCAAATCATCGCCCTGGCTGTTGTGCAGGGTCTCGCCGAACTGTTGCCAGTATCGAGCTCGGCGCATGTCATCGTAGCGGAGAAATTGATGGGGCTCGATCCATCCGCTCCGGCAACGACGCTGCTCCTTGTCATGCTGCACACCGGGACGATGTTCGCCGTCATCGCATATTTCTGGAAACGATGGCGGCAGATCTACTTCGCCAGCGCCGAAGCATTCAAACGAATTGCGATCCTGATCGTCTTGGCCACAGTTGCCACCGGAGTAGTGGGAGGGATCCTGATGAAGCTCATCGGGAGATATTACTTCCACAATGCCCCTCATGCCGATGTCGAACAATTGTTCGGGCACCTCGAACTCATCGCGCCCGCGCTGGCTGCGGTGGGAATCCTGATCCTTGGAGCGGGACTGTACGAGCGGCGTCGTGTGCCGGCAGAAAAAACCGGCATTAGCCGAGGACGGGCAGTACTGGTTGGAGTTGTGCAGGGTCTGGCGCTGCCTTTCCGTGGGTTCTCGCGTTCCGGGGCCACTATCTCCGTGGCGATGCTGGCCGGGATCAGCAAAGAGCAGGCGGAAAGCTTCAGCTTCGCACTCGCCGTCGTGCTGACTCCCGCAGTTATCGCACGCGAAGGGCTGCGCCTTGTGCAGGCGAAGGCTGTCACGGGTCCGACGGACCCGGCCGCCGTTTTGCTCCCCAGTCTGCTGGGTGCATTGGCAGCGTTCCTTGCCGGCTTGTTGGCCCTGAAGTGGCTCAGTCGATGGTTGGAGAGTGGCCGATGGTACTTATTCGGGATTTACTGCCTGATTGCCGCTGCTTTCGTTGCCGGACTGGCGCGCTGAGATAGTTGCTTCCGAACAGGCAGCGAAGTCACGTCCATAGCTTCTGCCAGAGTGCCGCGTAACAGGTCTCTGTGCCGGGACGAGTGTTCCTGGTAACGCCGCTGAGGCTCCTTGAAACAGGCGCCGGTGCACCAACGCCACGGCCCTACCCGCCACAATGGCGGGTACGACGAACACGGCGGTGGAGTAACCGAGCGAAAACATAAAACCGACGCAACTGGCTGTTTGTCTTCCTGCATCAGCTTGTGACGTTGTCGATGCAGCGACATGATCCGCTGACTGTGTAGCGAAGACCGACCTGCTGGAAACGCGTTCCGAGTAGAACGGGATAGTGTCGGAACGCTGTTACCGCACAGGCCCGGGCGGAACCGTTTCATAGCGAGCAGCAGTGTGTAAACCACAGCAACGCGGTTTGTGGTGGGATCGTGCCTGTCCGCTCCGCCAACTCAGGCGCGAATGAAGTAGGGAAAAGCCGTAATGGCGCCACGAGTTCGACTCGTCACAAAATTTGTCTACAGTGGATTTTCGAGCGTCCTGAAACCGCTCACAAGTTGCTGATCTATTGGTCGGGGCGGGGCGATTTGAACGCCCGACCCCC
>DASRCB010000286.1:0-8884 GCA_035653295.1 Bryobacteraceae bacterium | reverse complement strand
GAATACGCCAGTACGCTGGAGCCCACGCGGCCGGGATGGGAAGGTCGATTTGCATTCGAGCACGAGCGGGATGAGGACCTCGGGTTCCAGATAGCTTCTGGTTTTCACGTCAGCGAGACGCATGTTGCGGGGCAGACCGTTCCCTCTCACCTGCTTACCTTCGACGGCAAATACGCCATGAACCACTGGTGGAGTCTCACCGGCACTGCTTTTACCGGCGAGAACATTGCCGGCCTGGGCGGCGGTGGCGCGGGCTTCATCGGCGACGACGTGCTCCGGCCCGTGCATGCGAAGGGAGGGTGGCTGCAGCTCACGCTGGCGCCGACGAGCCGGCTGTCGTTCCATCTGTTCGGCGGCAGGCAGGCGAACCGCGGGTCCGATCTGGAGTACAATTCCGTGAGTTCGAATGCGGCATTCGCGGGTAACGTTTATTACCAGCTCGCGCCGAACGTGTTCGCGGCCTTCGAGGCCGGGCAGGTCCGGACGAACTGGTGGCAGAACGGGAATCGTTTGAGGAACATGTATGATCTCAGCCTTGCGTACATGTTCTAGCCGGCGCCCCAAAAAGCGCCTTGTCGTCGGGGCCGTTTTTCTGCTGACCCTTCCGTTGGCCGCCTCCACCGTTGCGGGCGATGTTCATGTGATTGGAGCGAGGAACCACATGGGAGACTCGGGCGTGGTGGTTTGGTTGGAGCCGAGGGATGCCGACCTGCCAGCCCTGCATCCCCGGGCGGTGCAGATGATCCAGCGCCACAAGCAGTTTCAACCGCACGTACTGGCGATTCCGGTGGGCACGGCGGTGGATTTTCCCAACCTCGATCCCATTTTCCACAACGCTTTCTCCAACATCGACGGCAAGCCGTTCGACGTAGGTTTATACCCACCGGGAACCAGCAAGCGAGTCACGTTCGATCGCCCAGGCATCGTGCACGTATTCTGCAACATCCACCAGGCCATGAGCGCGGTGATCGTGGTGCAGAACACGCCGTGGCTGGCGGTGAGCAGTCACGCCGGCGAGTTCTCGATTGCCGGGGTGCCGCCGGGGATATACAGGCTGCACGTCTATTATGAGCGGGCCACGAAGGAGACGCTGGACAATCTGACGGAGACCATCGAAGTCGGCGAGGGGCGCTCTGTGGTCCCGCCGATCCGCGTTTCGGAAACAGGGTACATCGAGGCTCCGCATAAGAATAAATATGGACGCGATTATCCGCCCGCGGAAGGATCGTACGGCGGACAGCCATGAACCTGTTCAGCGCCTTATCGCTCCGATCGAAGTTCCTGCTGGCGACCTTCGCCATGATCGCGCTGCTGTTCCTGGCGACGGGGATGGTGATCGAATCGCGGACCGTGCACACAGCATCCACGAGTCTGGAAACCGAGTCGGTAGCCAGTCTGGAGGCCTACGAATCGCTGTGGCGCGCGCGGGCGGACCTGCTGCGAGCGGTCAGCCTGGCGCTGAGCGGAATGTCGGACGTGCGCGCCGCGTTCGGCACGCGGGACGAGGCCACGATCCGCGACACGGCGGGAGACCGGTGGGGCGCATTCGCGCACGAGAACGCGATTTTCCTGGTCACTTACCCGAACGGGCGGGTCATAGCTTCGCTGGGCCAGCAGCCGCCTGCGGCGGTGGCCGAAGAAGTGCCGGCGGTGCGCGATGCAGAGAAGGCGTTTCCGAAACAGAGCGCCGGGTTTCTGTATCGCGGAGGCAGCCTCTATCAGGTAGTGATCACGCCCGTTTACGTTGATTCGGGACCAGACCGCGCTCTGCTGAACGTGCTGCTCGCGGCCTACCGCGTGGACCAGAACGAGGTGACGCGTTTGAGGCAGGCCACCGGCGGCAGCGATTTCGTGTTCGCGGCCGGCAATCAGGTGGTGGCTTCGACGTTATCGCGGGCGGCGGTTGGAGAGTGCGCATCGAAGCTGTTCGCCCAGACACGGAGCGCATCGGCGCAGCGCGTGAGCTTCGCCGGCATCGACTATCTGACGCTGCGCCGGCCGCTGCTCGATGTGGGCGGCAGGCCGGTGGGCGAAGTTTGGATTCTGCGATCCTTCGAGGCGGAGCGCCAGGCGCTCTTAGCTCTGCGGCGTGATCTGGCGTTCGTGTGGGGCGGAGCGCTGCTGGCTGCGCTGGCGCTGGCCTGGGTAGTGGCCCAGCATCTGATGCGTCCCATTGCGCAACTGGACGCGGCCGCGGCGGAGGTCAGCCGGCAGAACTACGCTCATCGCGTGCCGGTGACCACGCACGACGAACTGGGCCGGCTGGCGACGGCGTTCAACCGCATGTGCGAATCGCTGCAGCGGGCTCGCGCCGACCTGATTCGGCAGGAGCGGCTTACGGCCGTTTCGCGGCTTTCCAACTCGCTGGTTCACGACCTGCGCAACCCGCTGGCCGCAATCTACGCGGGAAGCGAGATGCTGACCGATGGCAGTCTCCCGCAGAGCGGTGTGCGCCGGCTTGCGACCAACATCCACCGAGCTTCGGCGCAGATCCAGAAGATGCTGGACGAATTGCTGACCACCGGCCGGGGACGAGGCGGGGCACTGGAA
This sequence comes from Bryobacteraceae bacterium, assembly GCA_035653295.1. GTDB lineage: Bacteria > Acidobacteriota > Terriglobia > Bryobacterales > Bryobacteraceae > DASRCB01. The sequence goes on along the minus strand of DASRCB010000286.1, from coordinate 6,334 downwards.
TCGTGCGAAGTTCTGGAGCTGGTGGAGGGCGCGTGGGAGTTTGTCGCCTCGCGCGCGGAGGCTGGCGGCGTCACGCTGGAGATGCGCATTGCGGAGGGCCTGGCGGTGATGGCCGAGCCGCGCCGGATGCGGCGGGTATTCATGAATCTGTTTGCCAACGCCATCGAAGCCATGCCGGAAGGCGGACGTGTGACGGTTTACGCGTCGGGGAGCGGCGGGTCGGCTCTCGTTCAGGTTCAGGACGAGGGTTGCGGGATTTCCCCGCAGGTGCGGGACAGGCTCTTCGAGCCGTTCGCGAGCGTCAAGCGCAACGGTATGGGACTCGGGCTGGCGCTGGCGCGCCAGACGGTCGCGGAGAGCGGAGGGGAAATGTGGTGCGACGAGGGCGTGGAGCAGGGAGCGCGCTTCTGCCTGCGGCTTCCGCTGGCGCAGATCGTTTCCCCAGCCAGGGTGGACGGCGACTGATGCCGCGGCTGGTTATCCGAGCGTGACGGGCGCAGTGATGGTGAACTGGAGGTTTTCGTTCTTCGGCGCGAATGCCGCGCCTTCACGACGTGCGGCCGCGTCGGCGCCGGGCTTCACCTGTGGCGATTGCAGCGTCACGCTGTCGGTTTGAATCGAGTAGCTGCGCAGACCGAGGCGAAACGAGTTGAGCTTCAGCACAAGCTGGCCGGAGCTGCCGGGGTGAGTCGCGTCGTTGGATTGCTGCACGACTCCGTCGACAGGCGTGCCCTGCGGGACTACTGCTTTGCCGTTTAAAACAACAGGCGAGGAGACTTCGGCTGCGAAGTGATCACCGGCTTTGAGGCGGGCGCTGTCCATGTCCTTCCGGAGACGGACCCAGAGAACGGTGTTGGCCGGAATCTGCGCCGCGGATGACTGGCCAGCAGGCGCCGCCGACGCTGCGCCGCCAGCAGGAGCTGCTGCCGTCTGCGAGCTTTGTTGCGCCGAGTGGCAAGATGAGAGTAGAGCTGCCGCCAATATAGTGCAGTAACTAGCATTTTTCATTTCCGCCGTGTGAACTTGCTTGCCTGTAAGACGCGCATCCGTTCGGGACATTTCTACAAAATCGCGAAAATCTTACGCGCCGGCCCCTGGGTTTTCACAGCAACAGGTTAGCCGGAGGTTACACCTGTGCGGAACAGGTTGCCTGCCGCGTCTGATGTCCAGCTATGGCCGAACCTACCCTGAATCGCCGCGATTTGTTGAGCGGGCTTCTGGCCCTCGGGGCCGCGCTGCCGTCCTCCGCCGCAACTTCCGATAACATGCCCCGGCGCACGCTCGGCCGTACAGGGGAAAAGGTTTCCTGCATCGGCCTGGGCGGATCGCATATTGGGAAAGCGAAGCTGTCGGACGATGAAGCGGTGCGGCTGATCCGGCAGGCGCTCGACCGCGGCCTGAACTTCATGGACAATTCCTGGGACTACAACGACGGGAAGAGCGAGATCCGCATGGGCAAGGCGCTGCAGGACGGGTATCGGCAAAAAGCGTTCCTGATGACCAAGTTCGACGGCCGCACGAAGGATGCGGCGGCGCAGCAGATCGACGAATCACTGAAACGGCTGAAGACCGACCACGTCGACCTGCTCATGTTCCACGAGACAATACGGTTCGACGACCCGGACCGCTTCTTTGCCCCGGGCGGCGCGCGCGAGGCGCTGGATGCCGCGAAGCAGGCGGGCAAGACGCGATATATCGGCTTCACCGGCCACAAGGACCCGCACATCCATCTCTACATGCTGGAACTGGCGCGCCAGCACAATTACCATTTCGACGTGGTCCTGTTCCCGATCAATCCGATGGACGCGCATTTCCGCAGCTTCGAGAATCAGGTGATTCCGGTCGCGCAGCAGATGGGCGTGGCAGTGATCAGCATGAAGCCGATCGGCGGCGGAGTGATTCTGAAGAGCAACACGGTAAGCGCGCCGGAGTGCCTGCGGTGGGCGCTGAACAAACCAACATGCGTTGTGATTACGGGGATCGACGGCCAGCCGATTCTCGATCAGGCGTTCCAGGTGGCCAGCAGCTTCAAGCCGCTGACGAAGCAGGAAGAGGCGGCGATTCTGGCGAAGACCAAGCAGGCCGCCGCGAACGGCGAGTACGAGCTGTTCAAGACAACGGCGCATTTCGACAGCACCGCGAAGCATCCGGAATGGCTGGGGCAGGAGACGCCGCAGGTACAGCAGTTGTCGAAGACGTGAAACGGGCACACGCCCGGCTTCACACCAGTCGTCCGACAGCTGCCGGCAGAGACCGTCGCGGCTTTTTAACCGATTAGAGACGCCAGGACAGGGGATCTTCGTCGGTGAAGGGGACACCCGGGGTTGGTTTGCGCGTTTTCTTCGGCTCCGGAGCGAGCGAGCTGGGTTCGTTTGGTTCGGGGGTGAAGCCGGCCCACAGTTTGGCCTCGGCGACCACGGCGGCCACCTTGGCGCGGCGGGCTGCGTTCTGGGTAAGTTCTCGGGAACAGCGGAGATAGGTGCGCTCGGCGGCCGCGGCGTAGCGCTTCAATGTGGTGAAGGCGTCGGCGGTGCGGCCGATAAGGGCGGCGGCGATGGCGGCGTCCGGCGAGGCCGCGCCAGTATCCGGAGCGCTGGCCATGCGCTCGAGGACAGCGGCGATGAGGCGATTGGTGCGCTGGAGCTCCCAGCGGGACTGGGTAATCAGCTCGACCAGGAAGCGCTCATGCTCGGTCGTGGGTTCGAACTCCTGGCGATACCGAGCGAGGCAGGCGTCGAAGTCAGCCTGGTTTTCATGCGGAAGGACGCGGAAGCTTCCGGTGAGGCCGTGGCTGACGGCGTTTTGGCTGGAGGTTGCTTTGCCGGCGTCGGTACGCGGGCCGGTTGAGGAGGTCGCGTTCTTTTGGTTCGCGAGGATTTGTGCTGAGGAGCTCATGGATGAAGCTCTCCTTTCGCCCAACGTTTATCATGCGAGGGGGCAAAAACGAACTTTGGGATGTGGGATTTCAGGCGTAAGTGACGGGTATCGTTGGAGTTGATGAATCTGAGTCCGCTTGTGACTCGTGTTTCGCGCGGGCTAAAGCCCACGCCACAACCCGATCGCCAGCGCTGGATGCGGCAGGAGCCGCCGTGGGCCCAGCCCAGGCGCACGCGATAGCGAGCGAGGCAGGCGTCGCTCTCCTTTCGCCCAACGTTTATCATGCGAGGGGCGGAAACGAAGGTACGGTTGGAGTTGATGAATTTGAACGGGCTTGTGACTCGTTGCTCGCGCGGGCTAAAGCTCACGCCCCAAACCGATCGCTAGCGTTGGATGCGGCAGGAGCCGCCGTGGGCGAAGGCGCGGACCTGGTCGACGGTGGCCATGGTGGTGTCGCCAGGGAATGTGGTCAGCAAAGCGCCGTGGGCCCAGCCCAGGCGCACGGCATCGTCCGGCGATTCGCCGCTCATGAGGCCATAGAAGAAGCCGCTGGCGAATCCATCGCCGCCGCCGACCCGATCGAAGATGTCCAACTCGCACAACGGCGAAACACAGTTCTGGCCATCGACCCAGGCCACCGCGCCCCAGCTGTGGCGATTGGTGGAGTGCACCTCGCGAAGCGTGGTGGCGACGATGCGGATGTTCGGGAACAGGTCGACGACGCGGTCGATCATTCCGAAGAACGCCGTGGGATCGAGCTTCGAGGCCGCGGCAATCTCCGGGCCGGGAACGCCGAGTCCCTTTTGCAGATCCTCCTCGTTACCGACCAGCACATCCACGTTGCGCACGATGCGCGCGATCACATCGCGGGCGCGCCCGGCGCCACCGGAAATCTTCCAGAGCTTCTCGCGGTAATTCAGGTCGAAGGAGACGACCGCACCCGCGGCTTTCGCGGCCTGCATGGCCTCGATGATGAGTTCGGCAGTCGTCGGCGAGAGTGCGGCGAATATGCCGCCGCTGTGGAACCAGCGCACGCCCTGGGCAAAGATCTTCGCCCAATCGAAATCGCCCGGCTTGAGCAGCGCGCCGGCTTCATTGCAGCGGTTATAGAAAACCACGGGCGCGCGGACGCCATGGCCACGATCGCTGTAGACAGCGGCCATGTTGGGGCCAGTGACGCCGTCGTGGGTGAAGCGCTTGTAGAAGGGGCGCACACCCATCGCTTTCACGCGTTCACAGATCAGATCGCCGATTGGGTAATCCACGATCGCGGTGGCGATGCCGGTCTGCATGCCGAAACAGTCGGCCAGATTGGCGGCGACATTGAATTCGCCGCCACTGACGTGAATGGCGCATTCGTGGGCCTTGCGAAACGGAATCACGCCGGGATCGAGGCGGTGCACGAGCGCGCCCAGCGATAGCAGGTCCAGCGCGCCGTCAGGGCGAATGTCGAGAGCAGGTTTCATCGATCAGGTGTAAGCATCGGCGGCGAGCGACGGGCCGGTAATGATTACTTCACCATCGGCCACGGAAAATTCAGCGCGCCACCAGAAAAGCCGAAAGTGGTGCCGCCCATGAGCGAAGCGGGAATCGCCGGACAGCGTAATGAGCAGGCGTTGAGCGGACCATTCGGCGGTCAGGCGATAGCAGTCGGGATCGCCTTCACGGCAGTCGCTGAGCACGACGCGTTCGCCGGCAGGCACAGGCGTTCGGTCGATTACGCGAGGCTCATTGTCGAGACGAGCAATGACCAGCTGAGGCGCTTCGTCCTGCTCGACAGAAACGCGCGCGACGGCGGCGCCGCGGCCGGGTTCCAGAAGTCGAATGATCTCGAACGCAGCGCCCGAACACCGCTTTAACAGCAGATCGCCGAACCGGAGATAACTCACCTTCAGCTGGATCATGCGTTGTACGACCCGGACGACACGCGACCGCCATGGCCGGTCCAGTCGGTATGGAAGAACTGGCCGCGCGGCTTGTCGACGCGCTCATAGGTGTGCGCGCCGAAGAAATCGCGCTGCGCCTGGATGAGGTTCGCGGGCACACGTGCGGAGCGGTAGCCATCATAGAACGCCAGCGCGGTGGAGAAGGCGGGCGTGGGAACGCCGAAATCGATGGCCCGCGCGAGGGCTCTGCGCCACGAGGCCTGGTAATTGTTCAGGACGCCGGCGAAAAAGCCGTCCACCAGCAGGTTGTGCAACTGTGGATTGCGGTCGAAAGCTTCCTTGATTTTTCCAAGGAACCGGCTGCGAATAATGCAGCCGCCGCGCCACATCAGCGCGATGCCGCCGAGGTTAAGGTTCCAGTGTTCCTCCTGCGCCGCGGCGCGAAGCAGCATGTATCCCTGGGCGTAGGAGATCATCTTGGAGCAGTAGAGCGCGCGTCGCGTGTCTTCAATGAACTCGGCGCGATCGGTGGTGCGAGACGGCGCGGGACCGTGGAGGACCTTCGAAGCGGCTACACGCTCCTCTTTTAAAGAGGAAAGAGAGCGCGCGAAAACGGCCTCTCCGATGAGCGTGACCGGCATACCGAGATCGAGCGCGCTGATGCAGGTCCACTTGCCGGTGCCCTTCTGCCCGGCCGCGTCGAGGATCTTGTCCACGAGAGGCTGGCCGTCTTCATCTTTGACGCTGAAGATGGCCGCGGTGATCTCGATGAGGTAGCTGTCGAGCTCGCCGCGATTCCAGTCGGCGAAGATCTGGTGCAACTCGCCGGCATCGGCGGCCAGGCCGGTTGCGAGCAACTGATACGCCTCGCCGATGAGCTGCATGTCGCCGTACTCGATGCCGTTGTGGACCATCTTCACGTAATGGCCGGCGCCCTCTTCGCCTACCCAGTCGCAGCAGGGCGTGCCGTCGTCCACCTTGGCGGCGATGGACTGGAAGATGTCCTTCACCAGCGGCCAGGCCGCCGGATTTCCTCCGGGCATAATCGACGGGCCATGGCGCGCGCCCTCTTCGCCGCCGGATACGCCTGTGCCGACGAACAGAATGCCCTTTTCGGCCAGCGCGCGGGTGCGGCGCGTGCTGTCCTCGAAATTCGAGTTGCCGCCGTCGATGATGACGTCGCCTTTATCGAGATGCGGCGTGAGCAGATCGATCATGTGATCGACGGTCTCGCCGGCCTTGACCATGAGCATTACGCGGCGCGGCCGCTTCAGCAACGCGATCAGCTCGTCGATGGAGTGCGCGCCGACGATCTGTGTGCCTTTGGCCTCGTCGGCGAGGAAGTCGTCCACCTTCGACACGGTTCGGTTGAACACGGCCACGCGGAAGCCATGATCATTCATATTGAGCGCGAGGTTCTGGCCCATAACCGCGAGGCCGATGAGACCGATATCGCATGTGGGAGTGGGCATAAGAGGCTGAGGTCCGGCGGCAGCTTCATTTTATCGCCGGACGGACGGAGGCGCCGGTATTTTGACCAGAACGTTCGCGAGAACGTCCTGCCGCCGTTA
>DASRCB010000285.1:0-55436 GCA_035653295.1 Bryobacteraceae bacterium | reverse complement strand
GGCGCCGATCGGCGCGATCATGGGGTGTCACATTTCTCCTTTTCTGGACGCAATGAAAACGGTCCGGCGCATGGCGAGCGCGCGGGCCGTTTTTGTTTTAGTGACGAAACTCTCGATGCGACCGCGGGTCACCCATAAGCTGGCCATCCGCGTAGATCCTGCACGTACCATCGGCCCGCATGGGCCGAGTTCCACCGCTGTTGCGACACGCGGCTATCGAAGAAATCGGCGCCGTAGCAGTCAGCCGCACATACCGCCGCCGGCCCGTGCCGATCCACTCGCCGTGAGTATGGGCGACGAGCGCATCAGCTTGCCCGGATGTGACGCGCCTCAGCAGTACGCCGTCGTAGTCGCGCACCTCGACTGTGGGCCGCGCGGACTCAGCCGCGTTAGTCAGGCTTGCGCCAGGCGGCCCGGTCATAGCCGCGGCCCTTCGGCGCCAACCGTCATCCGACCAAATACACGCGTCGCAACGGACTCAGGGATCCGTAGCGTGTAGTATTGCTTCTTCCTTCTAGTTGTGGAGTGTCCAAGCCGAATAACGCCGGGCTCATCAAGGAACATTTTGCGAATGGTGGACGGGTGCAGCTTCGTTCGCCTGGCGAGCTCCTCGGGCGTGTTGAGCGTCTCGTTTATCGCATTAAGCACGGCCCAAGAATACAGAGCCGGTGCTTGGGAGGTCTATTTGGGATTTTGTTGGGACCATCTTTGGGGGTTTGGGACTTACAGAAACCAAAGGAAATCTAAATCGCCATGATTGCAGCAACGATCGCCGCGCTCTTGTCTCTCCCGCACTTCTTCGTCTGCTTTTCCCATGCCCTAAACTCAGATGCTGTGATTTTGCGACCGTCGGGCGTCCGAATGCCACGATAGAAATCCGTTTTCGTCATCTGTCTGTTCTGGAGATGCCGGTTCAGTTTTCGCAGTAGCTGCTGGTGGATAGTGCCTGTGCTGTCGCCCGGTGATGCCCCATCCTCCGGCCGATTTGACGTCATCGCAAAGAGCGGCGTAAATGTTTCTTCTAACGGGACATCGGCACCCTCTGGGATGCTCCAGTTCACCAGACTCGCCGAGAATCGCTCGAGTTCCCAGAACACAGGGTCCCAGGACGCAATCACGTCATCGACCACGGCGTTCAGCACGGTAGGGAGTTGCTCTAGTTCCGCTTCGAGCTCCTCCGGGTCCGCCGACGCGCACAACCGAATCCGGGCCGTCATGGCAGCGCACTTGAACCGCGTGATGTCCTCGATAAGCTCCGTTGCGTGCTGCTTAACCGTCCGTACGGCCAGATCGCCCCTAGCACCGTTCTGGAAGGTACGCCATGAGAATGCCTTCAAGGCGCGCTGGAGGTACTCTGCGCATAGCCGGTGCACATTGTGAACGCCGAACGCGAACGGCTCTTCTCCGCGCAACCACTCTGACACGCTGTCGCGGAAGCAGGCATCGGCGGCTTGCCGCTCCCGAAGATACGTGCGATTGACTGGCGAGTACTCGTCGGCGACCGTGGACTGATCGGACATTCGCTCCCCGTTGCGCGATCCCCAAGGGTTCCCGTTGAGGGAAAGCCGCCAGCAGAGAGGGGTCTCCGCTTGTCGCTTGGCCGGGCTAGGCGGCTGCAAACATCATACACCCAAAATGGTTTGCAAGCTCGTGTACCAGAATGTACCAAAAGTACTCTTAACGGCCACTTTTGGCGCATGTGGCACAATGCATAATCAGTAACTTACTGATTTCAAATCTGTGCTGGTAGTTCGACCCCCACCAGCTTCCGCCAGATCACGCAAACGCCGCTGATTAATGCAGATTGAGTTTACGCCGTCTGCTGGCCCGCCGCTTTCTGCAATCCTCTGTTCTCGATTTCAAACTGGCGCATTTTGAACTTCTGAACTTTGCCGCTGAGGGTCATGGGGTAGGAATCGACAAAACGGATGTGCTGGGGGACCTTGAAGTACGCCAGCTTTTCCCGGCAATATGCGCGGAGTTCTTCTTCATCGGCTGACTCGCCGGTCTTCAGCCGGACCCACGCCACGACCGTCTCACCAAGGCGCTCGTCTGGAATGCCGATCACCTGCACATCGGCGATTTTCGGATGAGTGTGCAGGAATTCCTCTACTTCGCGTGGGGAAATGTTCTCGCCGCCCCGGATAATGAGGTCTTTTGCGCGGCCTGTGATGCGGAAATACCCGTCCGGACGCATGAGGGCGAGGTCTCCGGTATGCAGCCAGCCATCGGCATCCACGGCGCGGGAGGTGGCTTCGGGATCGCCGTCATAGCCCTTCATGACCATATAGCCGCGCGCCAGCAGTTCCCCCTGCTCGCCGACGGGAACGGTTTCGCCGCTCGGGGAGGCGATCCGAACCTCCGTTTCCGGAAGCGCACACCCGACGGTGGTGCAGCGCGTATCCACTGAGTCATCGACGTGTGACATGGTGATAATCGGTGTGCTCTCCGTCTGTCCGTAACCCACCACCATCTGCGGGCAGTGCATGTCGTTCACCACGCGCTTCATGATCTCCACCGGACACGGCGCGCCGGCCATGACGCCGGTGCGCAGCGATGTCAGGCGGAAACGCGAAAACTCGGGGTGATTCAATTCGGCGATGAACATGGCCGGAACACCGTAGATTGCGGTAGCCTCATCGGCATCGACGGCTTCCAGCGTGGCGAGCGGATCGAAGGTCGCGGCCGGAAAAATGCAGGCCGCGCCACAAACGGCCGCGGTCTGCGTGCCGATCACACAGCCGAAGCAGTGAAACATGGGCACGGGCAGGCAGATGCGGTCCTGTTCGGAAAGGCAGAGATACTGCGCGATGAAGCGACCGTTGTTCACCAGGTTCACATGCGTGAGCAGCACGCCTTTCGGCGCGCCGGTGGTGCCGGAGGTGTACTCCATGTTCGCTGGCTCGTCCGGATCGGGCCTGCACTCGACGCCGTCCGGGTCGCGAAGAAACGCCTGCCAGTCCGGCGAATCGAAACAGATGACGTGCCGCAGCGCCAGTGACTCGCCAACGCGCGATTCATCCAGGATGGAGAGGTAGTCGGTTCGGCGATCGCGGCTGTTCAGAAACAACGCCCGAATACGCGATTTCTGCAGCACATACGACAGCTCGTGCGAGCGGTAGCTGGGGTTGATGTTCACCAGCACGACGCCGGCCAGCGCGCAGCCGAACTGCATAGTCACCCATTCGGCGCAGTTGGTGGCCCACACGCCCGCGCGGTCGCCCGGCGCCAGACCAAGCGCGCGCAGACCGGCGGCGGCGCGCTGTGCGGCGAGCGCGTATTCGGACCATGTCATGCGCACGCCCTGATGGCGTGAGGAGATGGCAAGGTTGTCGGGAAAGCGCGCCGCGGTCTCGAGAAAGGCCTCCCCCACGGAAGTGCGAACAATCGTGCCGGCCGGTCCACGCGCATAGCTTTCCATAGATGTCGCGCAACTATATCATGAGTCCTGCGGGGCCATGCTACACGCTGCCATCCTGCAAAGCCATTCGGATCGCCTCCTCGACCGGGGAGTACGACCCGCCTTTACGCTCGAGGCGAAACGGCTCGGCGGCCGGGAGCGGCGGCTGCGCGAGAAATCTGGGCCGCGATCCACGATGCGGTTGTGCGGCATGCACCAGAAAGGGATGGCACAGGTACACGGCGCCCGCGGCGCCGGTCGCCAGCACCACGGGTCGTCCGGCGCTTTCTGCGAAGCCGTTCGCGGCCAGTTCTCGGAGCGACAGCCCACGTTCACCCGCGGGCGCCAGCCGCCGCGCGATATCGAGGTGCGAACCGGCGCGGATTCGCGTCGGCGCATCGTGTTCGCCAACATCGGAAAACAGAAAAAGCATCAGTAGCGCTCGCCCGCTCGAGCTGACGTTCGAGCGCCACTCGAAGTAGTCCGCCGCATCGCCCCGCTCAGGCGGAAAGCTGGTATCGATGTGCCACCCCGCGTCCCCGGGATCTGCTGTGGAGGGAAAGCGGATCGGGAACGTGCCCAGATTGGTGCGCGGAGACCAGCGCCCGGGACCAACCAGCTGATCGAAAGCACGGTGCAGCGCCGGAGTGTTCGCGGCCCCGACGAATGGCTCCTGCGCATACATGCCAAGGCGGATGACAGGCTTCGTCCACGTCGTCGGATCGTCTGGATCGCATCCCGTGTCCCGCCACAGAATTGCACGGCACTCGTCCGCGACTTCGCGCGGGAAGGCGGACTCGAGCGTGACGAACCCGTCACGAATGAACTGCTGAATCTGGTCCTCGTTCACGTCTGTCGTCCCGCCGATCAGCACCCATCGGAGGTAGGCTCAGTGTAGCTGATGAACGATGTGATCCGGTGGCTGCTGGAGGGCGACCCGGCGATTCGGTGGCAGGTCCTGCGAGACCTTACCGGAGCAGCGGAGCGGACCGTCGGGCGCGAGCAGCGGCGCATGCTGCGCCAGGGCTGGGGAGCGCGGCTGCTGGCCATGCAGGATCCGGACGGCCGCTGGGCCCGCGGACTCTACACCCCGAAGTGGACTTCGACAACGTATACGCTGGTGCTGCTGCGCGGCATCGGGTTGCCGCCCGAGGAACCAGCGGCGCTTCGCGCCTGCCGCGTGCTGTTCGATGCCGGTATCTGGCGCGACGCGGGCATCAACTTCTGGAGGCGTAATCACGACCGCAGCGAGACGTGTGTCTCGAGCATGCTGCTGGCCGCGGCGTGCTGGTTCCGCTTCGATGATGCGCGCGTGGATCCGCTTGCGGCCTACGTCATGAGCCAGCAGATGCCGGACGGCGGCTGGAACTGCCTCGCTACTCCCGGATACGGCATGGCGACCCACGGTTCGTTCCACACCACGATCTCCGCACTGGAAGCGCTGCTGGAATTCGAGCGGTTCCGCCCGGGGCAGGCGCAGCGAGCGCGGGACGCGCAGCAGCGGGGGCGGGAGTTTCTGCTCGCACACCGGCTCTTTCGCTCGCATCGCACGGGCAAGGTGGTGAAGGACGCGATGACGCGCTTCTCCTGGCCGACGCGATGGCATTACGATGTGCTGCGCGGGCTTGATTATTTCCGCGACGCAGGGGCGAGCCTCGATCCCCGGCTCGAGGATGCTCTCGCCCTGCTCGAGCGGCGGCGCGATCGCAGCCGACGCTGGCCGCTGCAGAACGAGCATCCAGGTAAGACGTTTTTCCCTATGGAGACCGTGGGACAGCCCAGCCGCTGGAACACCCTGCGCGCTTTGCGGGTCTTGAACTGGGCTGGCGCGTAGACTGTTTTCATGCAGTTCGCAAAGCGCCTTCGCGAGGGGGTTCGGCGCGGCGAGATCACGTGCAGCGTGCGCATTTGGATGCGCCCTCACGTCAGGGCCGGCCACCGGTATCGGATGGAAGAAGGGGAGATCGAAGTTGAATCGATTGAACCCATCGGCCTGCCCGACATCACTCCGGAACTGGCCCGCGCGTCGGGGTTCCTGGGCGTGGTCGATCTGTTGAAGGTCGCAAAGCACGGCCCCGGTGAGAACATCTACCTGGTTCGGTTCCACTATGTGCCCCCGCGGCAACGGCGCGGTTCGAAGGAACGGACGCACTGAAAACGCCGTATATAGTTTCGTGGCGAGGCCCCGTCATCCCGCGTGGCTTATGGCAGGGTTCTGGGTCTGTGTGCTTATCGCCCTCGCCGCCGTTGTGCGCAGGCTGCTGGCTCTGGTCCGGCCAATGCAGGGCCGGCCTGAGCAGATGGCTGCCGTCGATGCCACCTTCTCGGCGCACGCCGCGCTCACGGTCGCGCATATCGTTCCGGCGGCGATCTTCGTGGTTCTTGCCGCCATGGTCCTGTTGCGGCGGCCGGCCTCCGGCGAATGGCTGGAGCGCCTGTTATTTGCTTCCGGGGTGATCACCGGCGCGACGGCATACGCCATGAGCGCGTACGCGGTCGGGGGCTGGATCGAGCGCAGCGCCGTTCTCGTTTTCGACAGCTGGTTTCTCTTTTCGCTGAGCCGCGCGTGGATGCTGGGCCTGCGCGGGCAGGCGGAGCGAAGCCGCGAGTGGATGACCCGTGCGGTCGGCGTCCTGCTCGGTATTGCCACCACTCGCCCGGTGATGGGAGTTTTTTTCGCCACCAGCTCCCGCACGCATCTGGATACGCACCAGTTCTTCGGGATTGCGTTCTGGATCGGCTTCACGATCAACACTGTGATCGTTGAGCTATGGCTGCACTCCAGCCGGCGCCGGTCGGCGATTTACGAGTTGCCGCGGGAATACACTTTGTAGAACGCCAGCACACGGCGTACGTAATTGCGTGTTTCCCGGAAAGGCGGCACTCCATGATACTTGTCGACGTTGCCGGGCCCGGCGTTGTAGGCGGCGATGGTGCGCACCAGACCATCGCGATATTTGTGATAGCGGGCCTGAAGCTCGCTTAGGTAGTGCGTGCCGGCCTCCACGTTCTGCTCCGGTATATGAGGATCGGCGCCCAGCTCGGCCGCCGTCTCCGGCATCAGCTGCATGAGGCCGATAGCCCCCTTCGGCGACACCAGGCCCGGCCGGAACCCGGACTCCGCGGCAATGATACTTTGTACGATTGGCCGCTTGACTCCATGCATCAGCGCGGCCCCCCGAATCACTTCCGAAAGGGTGAACGGCTGCGCGGGAACACAGGGAACATGGAACGCAAGCTTCGCCGGCCGCAGGTACATAAACCGCAGCTCGGGGTGCGATGCAACTCCATAAGCAGCAAGGGCATAGAGACCCAGAACGGGGAAGGCGAATTTCTTCATGGGCAGGGAACAGAACCAGCCGAAATTTCTCCGAGCGGAAAAACGAGGCAGGCTTTTCTTAAGTGTTCTTTAATAGTGTAATTAAGCAGATGAGTACTGCGCCATCAGGGTTGCCCTGGCAACGCTCATCTAACCGTTAGGCGAGGCGAATGAATCGTCGTAATGCGTTGATAGTACTCAGCGGAACGGCTGCCATTCCGGCTGCGTTGGGAGCGAGCCCCACCTCCGATCCGCAGCCCTGGTACGCGCGGATGCGCCGCTGCGGGCAGACGAATTTCAACGAGCGCGATCCGATTGAGATCGATATCGGCTGGTGGATCGATTATTGGGCCAGCCTGAAAGTCGACGCGCTGCTGGTGGGAGCGGGTGGAATTACCGCGTTTTATCCGACCGAAATCCCGTATCATCACCGCAGCCGTTTTCTGGGCAGTCGCGATCTGTTCGGCGAATTCGCGCGCGCGGCGAAGGCCAAAGGGATTCGCGTGGTCGCCCGGCTCGATTGCAACTGGGTCTTTGAAGATGCCGTGAAAGCGCATCCGGAGTGGGTGGCGCGTACGGCCGCGGGCGAACCCGTGCGCAATGCCGAAGCGCCCGAACTGTTCCAGACCTGCATGTACTCGAGCTATTTCACCGAGCAGATGCCGGCCATCATTGGCGAACTCAACTGGCACTACGATATCGACGGCTTCTTCACAAACGGATGGCCGAGCACGACGCCTCCCCCGCCCTGTCAGTGCGGCGAATGCCGCGGCGCGCCCGATCCCGCATCACCGGCCGGCTACGAGTATCACCTCGCGCGGGTGATCGCGGTTTGGAAGCTGTGGGACGAAACCGCGAAGCACCGGAAGCCCGACAGCGTTTACGTGGGCAACCTGGGTGGAGGTATTCGGGCAGTCCTCGACCTGCGCCGCGTCGCCGCGGTGGCGGGCTGGTTCAATGCCGATCATCAGGGACGCTCCGGGGACACGCCCATTTGGGACTGCGCGCAGCAGGGCCGGGTCGCGCGTTCGGTGATGAAGGGCCGCACGGTGACCAACGTGACCGGCGCATACGCGAACAGCTCGGTGCTGTGGCGTCATTCGTCGAAAGCGCCGCTGGAGATGACCGTGTGGCTGGCGCAGACCACGGCCAGCGGCATGACGCCGTGGTTTCACTGGCTCGGAGGCAAACCGCGCGATCTGCGCTGGATGGAGCCCGGCCGCCGGTTCTTTCAGTGGATGGCCGCCAACGACGCACACCTCGCCTGCCGGGAATCGGTCGCATCGGTCGCGGTCCTGTTTTCGGAACGGACGAACGCTTTCTACAAGCCGCCGGGCGGCGGCCACTTCACGGACTCCATGCAGGGTATGTACAACGCCCTGCTGCATGCGCGCGTGCTTTTCGACTTTGTGCACGAGGACGATCTCTCAGCGGAAACGCTGAGGCGTTATCGCGCATTGGTTTTGCCCAATGCGGCGGTGCTGAAGGAGACCCAGTGCGCGCAGCTGCGGGATTATGCCGCGCGAGGCGGTTCGCTGCTGGCGACGTTCGAAACCGGCTTTTTCGACGAGAGCGGAAATCGCCGCGCGCAGAGCGGTCTCGCCGACCTGTTCGGACTCCGCGCCATCGGAGACCGCGTTCCGCCGACACGCCAGGGCGCCTACGCGCGCATCGAGCGGCAGCATCCCATTCTCGACGGCTTCTCCGGAACGGAGATCCTGCCGTTCGCCGAATACTATGTGCCGCTGGCGCCAGTTGCCGACCCGGTGCTGACCGTCATTCCTCCGTACCCTGCATTCCCGCCGGAAATGGTCTACCCCCGCCAGCCGCGCACCGATCAGCCGGCGGCGATTGCAGTGGAGCGGGATCGGAGCAGGCTGGTATGGTTGGCCGGCGACGTCGATCGCGCATACTGGCGCTCGCAGGATCCGGATCTCAGCCGGCTGCTGGGCAACTGCATCCGATGGATCGTGCGCGACGCTTCGCCTGTAGAGGTTTCGGGCGCAGGTCTGCTCGAACTGTTCGCGTGGAAGACAGATTCCGGGTACGCGCTGCACCTGTTGAACTACACTAACCCGGATATGCAGCGCGGCTGGTTTACAGAGGCGCAGGCGGCGGGCCCGCAACGGGTCCGGTTCCGCGTTCCGGGGACTGTATCCAGGGTTCGGCTGCTGCACGCGGGCGTCGACATGCCGTTCACCACCGCCGGCGGGACCGTCGAGTTCACGATACCCCAGCTCATCGATTACGAAGTGGCGGCTCTGATCGGCTGATCCTCAGCGAAGTACCACCGCCTGGTCACGGCACGAATAGACTACATACGCGCCGTTGTCGTACACCGCGGCGGCGCCCGTAAGGCGGTGGGCGCGTTGCAGAACGATGAAGTCAACACCACTGCGGCAGAGCGCGGCAGGGGGATCGCTGTTGATCTGGCGCCAGCGGCGGCTCCATTCCATGGCCGTCCACTCGTAGTAATTCGCCTGCCCGCCCGATTTCCAGTCCACATACAGCGGCCGCTCTGCCTCGACGCGAAACACGCCCGGGTAGAGTTTGCGGCCGGCATCCGGGAAAACGAAGATAGCGTTGCGAGGCGCGTTTCGGCTGGCCCACGCGACGAGTTGCTGCAGCTCCGGCGTATGCAGCGGCGGATAATTGACCACCCTGCCCCACAACGGGATGGCAAAAAACGGAACCGCGGCGAAACCCAGAATCGCTAAATGCCATGCCGGCCGGAGAGACAGCCGAACCGCGGCCACGCTGGCCACGGCAAGAATGATCGCGACCAGCCATCGTCGGCCGGCCAGCGGTCCGAACGGCGGCAGGAACATGTCGAGGATCTGCGGCTGAAGTGAAGGCAGGTACGGCACGACGAACCAGGCCGCGGATTCCGCGTACCGCCCCGCCTGCGCTGCTCGAACACCAGCCGCGGCGGCCAGCACGATCGCGAACAAGGTGATAAACAGAGCCGCGCGCGCGGGCTGGAATTGTGGGATAAACCCCCACTTCAGGACATCAAGCGTAAGCCACGAGAAAGGAATGCTGAACAGGCCGAGCAGAGGCAGCCCGACGAGAAACAGCGAGCCGCGCTTCGGGCGAACGCGCCAGTACGCAAACATGGCAATGGCCCAGAGCACGACATACTGCGCCAGCAGCCGCCAGCCCCAGGTTTCGATCCAGTTATAGGCGGCGCGGAAGCGCTGCACGGCGGCGACCTCGGCGGGGATGCGCCACAGGAACGCCTGGTGCTCCACGGCGCCCTGCTGCAGGCGCGAGGCGATCATCAGGATTGCAGCCGCCGCAGCAAGCGGCGCCAGCGCGCGATAGTTTCTGCGCGCAAACAGAAACGCGAAGAACAGGATCCAGAACGGCGCCGCGGTCGGCGCGTGATACAACAGCGCCACCGAGCCTGCGATGCTGGCGGCCATCGGACGCTCTTCGGCCGCGAGTCCGATGGCCAGCAGCGACAAGGGGAGCGCAAAGGCGCGTGGCGTCGGCTCATATTCCAGGGTGAGTACGGCGGGCCCGGCGATGAGCGTTCCGAGGGACGCGAGTGCGGCAACGAACAACGCCATCTTTCGCGAGAGGGGAAACGCAGCCGCGATCAGGTACACGCCGACGACCCCGGCGAGGCGAAGCACGGCCTGCTGGAACAACAGCACCGCTTCGAACGAGGCGTGACTGAGGCGATGCAGGGCGATGGTGATCTCGTCGTAGAGCGTGAACTCCAGGTGCGAGCGCTCTACCAGAAAATCACCGCTGAGAGCCGCAGGATCTTCGATGTGCTCCATCAGGGCGGCGTAGATCTGCGTGTCCGCCTGCAGCCAGGTGTGGCCGGGGAAATAGAACGTCAGTGCGGTGATCAGAACGAGGAACGCGCCAATGAAGACACGATCCGCATTCGTCATGGAGCGCTGGGGGTCTTTTCGAGCTGTTGCCTGGCCCAAAGCCGGTCAGGATCGATGGCCAGCGCCTTCTGGAATGCCTGGCGCGCTTCGGCATCGTGGTTCTGTTTGCGCAACGCCACGCCCAGCCAGATCCATGCATCCGTTGATTTCGGATTCAGCTCGAGGGCCTTGCGAAAGTCTTTGATGGCCAGCTCGACGCCGCCGCCGAACGCGGCCGGCAGATAGAACATACCCACGCCGTGGCTGACGTAGTTCTCGGCGTCATTCGGATTCAGCTCGATGGCTTTGTTGACGGAGTCGAGCGCGCACCGGCCATAGCGAATGCCCATGAACCCGGCGCTGGAGATAGCCTGGCCGCAGAGCGTCCCGAGCACCCGGTTATACTCCGCCGACTCGGCTTTGAGCGCCACCGCCCGCTGCGCGGCTTCGATGCCGTTCTCGGCGGCGGTGGTGGCCCGCGCCTTGTCGTGCTGCTCGATGGCGACCTCGGCCAGGTAGGAATGCGCCAGCGCGGCCCGGTACTGCGCGTCCGGATCGTTGGGTTTGGTTTTAGCCGTCGAAGCCGCCTGCGATGCAAAGCGCTCCAGTGTCGCGCGATCCTGCCGGTCGCGCGCTTTTTCCAGTTCGGCGATGGCGGCGTGAGCAAGCAAGCCCGCCAGCAGAGCGGAGAGCAACAGCCTCATTCTGTTCCGATTTTAGCGTGTGAGGATGGCGATCGCACCGTGAAGCCGCCGCCCAAAGCCCGCTCCAGACGGGAAATCGACATCCACTTCCTCTCTGCGGGCAGCCATGCGCGCAGGAGATGTTCGTAGTCGGACGCGGTGAAGGAATTGCCAGGCGCCTAACTGCAGAGCGCATTAATCTTTGATAAGTATGGTTCCGGGCAAAAATGTATCGCATCACGGCGGTGTGCGCCCTGGCCGTGGCGGCGCTGCAGGGCCGTACTGTCAATCCGATCGACTTACTCCACGCCGCGACAGCCGAAGTAGCGAAGCAATCCGCCGGGCTGAGGAATTTCGCATGTGAAGAAACCGTCAGCCGGGAATTCCACCGGCCGGGCCGAAAGTCGCTGGTTTGGACCGACAGATTGCGGCTGGATGTCGGCGTCTTCGGCGGACGCGAGTTCTTCTCCTGGCCAGGTGCTCCAAATCCTCGGTACACGGATGCGGCTGCTCTGGCCGGAGGGCCAGCCACCTCCGGAGAATTCGGGCCCTTTGCAATTGGTCTTTTTCTTTCCTGGAGTGAACCCGTGCCGCTGCGCTTCACGGGGATGCAGACCTTGTCCGGCGCACCCGCGGCCGTCTACCGCTATACCGTCAACGTCGATAGCAGCAACTTCCTCGTCCGCACCGGGCCAGAGAGCGAAGCGCCCGCGCCATATGCGGGGATGATTTTCCTCGATCCGAGCACGGCGCGGGTGATGCGACTGACCGCCGACGCAAATGATCTACCGAACGGGTCCGATCTGGCCAAAGTCGGCGTGGATATCGAATACGGGTGGCAGGACAGCGGCGGCACGCGAGCTTGGCTGCCACGCCGTTCCATGACGCGAATTGCTTACGCCGCAGGCGCCTACGCGGTCAACCGCACCGAATTCATAAATTGCCGGCAGTTTCGCAGCGACGCCCGGATGAGTTTCGATGAAGACGAGCAGCCGCGGGTCGCGGCGCCTGCCGAATCCACAGCGGCCCCGGTCCCCGCGCGTCTGATCGTCCACACGGCATTCGTTAGTGGCATTGACACCCGCAACAGCTGCACCGGAGATCCAATAGAGCTCGAGGTCGTTAAGCCAGTCGAGTCCGGCGGCCGGACGGTGATACCGAGAGGCGCTCGCATGTTTGGCAGGATCGTGCTGCTGCAACGGCATTATCGGAACAACCGTATTGTCGATCTGGCGATCCGGTTCGATCATTTCCAGGTCGGCGGGGTTTCGCGGCGCCTTGCGCTGGGTGAAGTCGGGGGCACAGGCGACAGGTATCTGGACGAAGACGCCCCCATTAAGGATGCGATGCCATTGTGGCCCGGCGGTCCGCCCAGCGGTGGAGCGAGAATCATTTTCATTGACGCCGGCAAGGTCCTGATCGAGCGCGGCGCGAAATGGGACTTCGTGACGCGGTGAGCGGCTAACGCGTCTGCCAGTCCCACTTGTCGCCGGCTGGGATATGCAGCCTTGTTGATCCGGCAATGGTAATGATTGCGGCGCGTTCCGGACCGCCCCGGGGCGGCAGCGGGACGCCCGTACCCAGCGGACCCAGGGCAGCCAGGGAAATCGGCCGGGACGTCCCATTCATCTCGATGTGGTCGAAACGGATTGCAAGGATGACGCCGGGGGTCGGCTGGAACACTTGCCGGAGCTCGACGATTCTTCCGGACACACGGGCGCCGGCCGGAACGAGCACCTGGCCGCCGCGCGTTATGCGCTTCAGCACGCGGACCTCGATCGGATCGCCCGCGAACGTTCGGCCTGCGTCGATGGCCGTCTGAATCGCCGTGTGCAGGACGAGACCGAAGGGCAATGGGTCGGCCGGCAGCGGCTGGGGTGCGCTTGACGCCGGCTTTGAGGAATCGAAGGAGATGGTGGATTCGGCGCCGAACTTCCTGCACTGGCCGTAGTCCGAACCGTTGACCACGAGGTCGCCCCTGTTGTTCAGCATTCTCATCGTGGATGTGCGCGGCAACCACGCCGTGACCTGCCCGAGTGACTGCGGACCATATTCGATCACGATCTCGCCGGCGGCGATGTCGGAATCCGGCGGAGGATGGACCACGCGCACGATGAGGCGCTTCAGATCAGCGGTGCGCGGATCGATGAAGAACGACCCCTCATAGGCGGCTTTCATTTCCTCATGAGATCCGCTCTCCACCGTGAAATGGCTGCTGGAGCGCGGCACGGAGTACGTGTATTCGGCGAGCCCGGAATCGGACAGGCCGCGAAAGCGCAGCGCCATGGGGTCGGCATCCGAGAGGAGAACGCTGATCCCGAATGCGCCGAATTCGCCCGCCGATGCCGCGCCTCCACCGGCGAGTTCGCCGGCATCACGGTAGCGAAAGGCGGTGTCCCCCGGCCAGGAGAATAATTGCTCCCCATGCAGCAGGGCGACTTCCATGCGCAACTGGTCGCTCCAGATCAGCATGTCGTGCGGGCCCGGCGTGGTCGGAATCACGGCCGCGTTTGGGCGTGAGATCAGGTCCTGGCGGCGGTACACCCGGCGCTGCAACGTTTCGATACACGCGAAGTCATCGAGGTGGGCAGCGGCGGTTTCTACCTTATCGGTTGCATCGTGCAGAAGGGCTGCCGGGTCGAGCGGCTGAGCGGCCGTGGATGCGATCAACGCTGCTGCCAAGGCAAGCCTCGCGGGCGGAATTGCCTGCCCTGGGCGGCACATCACAGGAACATTATGTCAGCGAGGGGCATCTGGGCCGTCTGGGTCGACGGCCACCACTCGACCGCCGCCGGACTGCCGCGGGACCGGTCCGTTCTTACAGAACTTTCACACGTTCTTCAGGAACGCGCGCCGATCCGCCGCGACCGTTGCATCTGCCCAGCCATCAAAGCCAGTAATGCCGATGTCCCGAATCAGCAAGGCGGGTCTGCCCGCACTCATGCTCCTCTCGATTGCAACAGTGTACGCGTTTCCACCCACCACCGGAGCCCAGTGGTGGTCCACCGATCCAAATCTGGATTGCTCCAGCATGAATTCCCTCGTTTATCAGGTTCCGCTCGCGTCGGGAGGAACGGGGTTCGCCTGCGGAGTGACCGGCAACTTTATCTGGTTCGCGGCGGGTGGAAGCTGGCGATCGTTCATCCGCACCGCCGCGCCCGCATCCGCAGCCATCGGCGTCGAGTATTTGTTTTTCGACGAACAGGGCAGCCGCGTTTCAGTTGATACGGATTCAGGCGCGGCTCGCACATCCTCCGATACCGTCAGCCTGGTTTTGAATCCGAACCAGCCGTCGGAACTGGAGTTGCTCGGGGCTGGGGCCGACGCTCCGCAATACGGCAGGACTCAGACCGGTTCGGTTTTTGGAATCTTCCTCTGCCCCGACGCCGCAACGTGCGCGCTGCTTGCTCCTCAATTACTGTTTTCGTACTCGCCGCTAAAGCCGTGGTCCCTCAGCGCGCCGATAGCGTGGGACAAGTCTTTTTCCTCGCTTCAGCCGTCCGGCCTGTCTGCGCGCTGGTCCACGGCCGGCATCAACGACCCCACTCACATTCTTTCGTTTGCAATCTACAACCAGTCCCCCAGGGCGGCAACTTACACGATTCGCGTTTATGACAGCAACGGGTCTGTTGCGGGCGAGGGCGCGACGCCCGTTATCGGACAAGCGCAAACGCGCGGGTTCCTGCTGACCGATGTAATAAGAACGGCGCTTCCTTCAGGCATTCTCAAGATCGCGGTCGAGGGAACCGATCTCTCGTCCGTGTTGTTTCTTCAGTTCAGCGGGGACTCCGCCACCAGCCTGCAGGCGACGTCCGAGGCCCTGCCGGGCGGCCTCTTGCGCACCGCCCTTCCTCAGTAGGCGAGGCGCGTACGCGCTTTCTCGGCGACACCGAGCCTGGCATCGATCATGAGCGGGAAGTAGCGGTTAATGTCGGATCTCGGCGCGGGCCGGCCGCATCCCTTTTGCCAGAGGAGAACATGCAACCACGAATCGATCTGAAGAATGCACCCGCGGGCGCGATGCGGGCCATGTACGGGCTGGAGCAGTATGTGCGGCAGAGTGGGCTCGAACCCACGTTGATCCACCTCCTGAAGGTCCGCGCCTCACAGATCAACGGCTGCGCGTACTGCATCGACATGCACACCAAGGATGCGCGCGCCGAGGGCGAGACGGAGCAGCGCCTCTATGGTCTGTCGGCGTGGCGCGAGACCCCTTTCTACACCGCGCGCGAGCGCGCCGCGCTGGAGTGGACCGAGGCCCTCACCCTCATTTCCAACAACCATGTTCCCGACGAGCTGTATGAGCGCGTGCGCCAGCACTTCAGCGAAGAAGAGCTGGTGAACCTGAGCATGGCGCTGGTCGCGATCAATGGTTGGAACCGGCTGGCGATCTCATTCAGGGCCGTGCCGGGGAGCTACGAGCGCGCAGAAGCGCATTCACCCGCTCGATGACGGCAAACGCGTCCGCCACATAGAGCACGTCGGCTTTCCCTCGCGCCCAGCCGCAGTTGGGATCGAGGTTGATGGCGCGGCGTTCACGAATGAAGCGCCAGCCGACGACATGCGGCTCCTCGCCGTGGCAGCATGCGGCCAGGCCTTTCGGATGGCGTGGCGTCGCGCCCGTCTGACCTACCTGATTCAAATGCGACAGGAAAGGCAGCACGGCGTGGCCTTCGCCGGCGATATCGACCAGCGATTTACTGCTTCCGAGCGAGGCCTGGCTGCCGTTCAGAAAGTCGCTGATGAGGCCGGCGGCTTCCTGCACGTGGATTTTTCCATCGGCCTGTTTCTTCGTCCAGCCGGCGCCGGCGACGAACAGAAGCTTCGCGTCCGGGCGGATCGTCTGCTGCTCGGCTTTCGGGGTCTGCCGGCCGATTACCTGGGTCCGGGTGAGCGCCGGATCCACGGCCAGCGGTACCCTCTGGAAGTCCACCCGGCGTGACTCCCCCTGGAACGCGGGCGCGCAGCCGCCTTCGACGAGAATCAACCAGGGCCGCTGGGCGCGCGTAAGACGGGCCTCCAGCCGCTGCCGATAAAACCACCGCGTGACGCTCAGGCCATCAGCGGCGGAGACGATCGAGCACACGTGGGTATCCACACGGCCGTTCAGCCGCTGGGCAACGCCGGCCATCACCCGCGCAAAGCGGGATGTTTGCGGCGCCACGATGATGGTGGGCTGCGCCGCCCGGTAAAGCGCCTCGACGGCGGCGGCATCCGTGGAATAGCGAGGCTGGTCCACACCCGCGTCGTCGATGACAAGGAACTGCACGGCGCCACACGCGCCGACACTCTGTGTCGCAGCGCCGGAGCCAACACCGATCAGGCCCACGCTAAGTTCACCGTCGAGCGACATGGCCGCGGACAGCGCCTCACGCGCGATCATCGACAACGAGGCGCCGGGGTCAGTGTGCGCCAGGTACAGGATTCGTTCGGCCATTCGATTCACTCCGCCAGCACCCACTCCGCGATCTCGCGCGCGATGTCATCCACCGGCGCGTCCTTCACGATGCGCGTTTGCCGCTGCTGTTTTGGCGCTTCCACCGCCGCAAAGCTGAGCCCGTCCAGCAGCGCGCCCGCGGGCTTCGCCTGCTGCAGAGCGGGGAGTATGCCGCGCATGTTGTGCATCCCGACCTGGGGGCTTCCCACCGGCTCCGGCAGGCTGCCGGTCGCCCACCCGAGCAGCGCCGGCGGCGCGGTGCAAACGGAAATCTGGTGCTGGCCCCCTTCCACGCGCTCGAGGATTCTCAGGGAGCCGTCATCCTGTATGGTGAGTTCGTCGACGCCCTGAAACTGATCGATAATGCCCAGCCGCTCACCGACCATTTGCATCGTCGCTCCGGCGCCTCGCGAAGCCGATTCCCAGCCGCCGAACAGCAACAGGCGCGACTTGTCCAGTCCGGGGATGCTCTCGATAACGCCGGCCAGCGCGGCCGCGACCTCGGCCGTATCGGTAAAACCGCTGGACGGTCCGTCGACGGGCAGGAGATGAAAGTGCGCGCGCTGGGCCACGGTCATCATCACCTGTTGCAGCTTCGCTTTCGGCGCAAGGCTGACCAGGTAGACGTGAACGCCGCTCCGTGTACGTTCCAGGTGCGCGGCCTCATAGAGCGCGTGCGCGGCCCATGGGTCGAGCACGTGCGGTAGCAGCAGCTCGTTGCGCAAAGCGGGACCGGACGGCCCGGTGACCGGCTCCAGCGTCTGCAGGGGATCCGGCACGATGCCCGCGCAGACGACGATTTGATATTCCATTTGTCCCTCAGTTCTCCACCGAATGCAGGCCGCCTCCACCTGCCCGGAAATCGACGTTGGCGTGCGCGCAGTTCCACAGACACGCGCCGCAGTGCACGCACTTCTCGCGATCGAACGTGGGCGCGCCGCCGTCAGCAGACGGCCCGATCGCCTGGCCCGAGCACATTTCCACGCACAGCTGAACCTCGCAGGCGGCGCAAAGTTCGGGATTGCGGAAGGTGACGTGATCGGCGAAACCCGGCGAGCCCTGCACCTTGCCGCCCATCAGCAGCGCGTCCTGATGAGACACGAGCAGTGCTCGGTCATAGTCAATTTCGGGCCAGCCGAGTCGGTTCATGACGGCGTCGTGAAGAGGAACGGCGGACGCGCGGGCGTCGTGATGGAGAGTTGCGAGGAGTTCGGGCGAGAGGCGGCCCCGGAAATACCTCGCGGGCGAAACCGCCTGCCGCGCCTTCTGATTCCGGTGCACAAGCAGCTGGCCTTTTGTCAAACCGGCCAGGGCCATACCGAGAACGCCGGTGAGAAAACCTCTCTCGAACCCGTTACGCGCGTTCTCGGCAATCCTCGCCTCGTGCTCGACCCAGCTCTGCCGCCGCCGCGCAACGTACGTGCGCTCCAGGTTCTCGCGCGTGAACGGAGCGTTTTCGCGAAGCAGCTCGAATACGCCGTCCGCGAGCTGCATTCCCGTGGTCCATGCTTCGTCCACGCCGGAGCCGGTCAGCACGTTGGTGCTGCCGGAGCCCTCGCCGATGCGCACATAGCCGTTGCCGGCCAACCACGGCTCGCCGCGCCGGCCCGATTCGAGCAGCGATTTCGCGCCCCAGGAGCGCATGCGTGCCCCCTTCAGCCAGCGCCACAGGAACGGGTGCTGGATGAAATGCTGCAGGTAGCGATAGGAGGTCCGCACTGGAGAGTGCAGGAAGCAAGGAACGAAAATGCCGACCGAGGCGACGCCTTCCGGATGCACGTACAGGAAGCCGAAGATCTCGGGCTCAGGAAAGCCCAGCGTGTGGATGACTATACCGGTTTCGAGCGGCGAATCGGCGGGAAGATCGACCACCATCTTGCAGCCGACCGCCCACTCGTTGCGCTCGAACCCAGGCGGCGCACCGAAGGTCTGGTCCAGCGCGCGGCCGACCGCGCCGACGGGGCCGTCGGCGACGACGGTCAGACGGGCGCGAATGTCCGTACCCTCCGCGAGGCGCACGCCCGTAACACGCTCTCCCTCGATGATCGGCCCCGCGACCGGCATGGAAGGCCAGATCTGCGCCCTGCCGCTCATCATGATCTGCTCGCCGACCCACTGGTTGAACTGGCCAATGGAAAGGACCAGACCATCTTTCTTGTGCAGGAACGCGGGAATGTACGGCAATTCGATGCCGTGATTGCACGGGCGGGCGGCGGAGAGAAGCGTGTCGAGGGCGCGAAGCGGGAGCGAGCGGTGGCTGGCGCCGATGGGGTCGAGCAGATAGACCAGCTTCTCCTCCGTCACGGGCGCGGCCAGCGGGATCGTTGCGGTATCGAGATTGGGAAATGACTGCCGAATGCCGCGCGCGCGCGTGACCACGCCGGACACGCCGAATCCCATGCCGTCGGCGCGCTCGCAGCACATGATCTGCGGCGGGCGCTCCAGTTCGGCCAGCTTCGGCGCGAGCGTGATCAGGAACCCGCCGGCCGCCGGCCCGAAGCCGACGCAAACGATGTCGGTGTCCATGCTGACGCGGTCGCTCATGCGGCTAGACCGGGTAATCCGGGGCGGCGGGGATCATCACCTTTGTGAGCGCGTCGGCTGCGCGATCCTTGGCCAGCAATGAGCCCGTGAGGCAGCGGTCGAGTTTGTCGCGGAGCCGCGCGAAGCCTGTCAGGCCCGCTCCAACCGCGCAGGGGCCCGCCTTGGGCGGATGCTTGCCGTCGGAATCGAAGGTGTCCGTTGGGATGCTGGCAATGCCCGGGATGAGGCTCTCGAGAGCGACGAGCTCGTCAGTTTCGTAGCAGGTGCGGTGCGCTTCGTCATCCCACGCAGGATGGCGATTGTAGCCGTAGACGAGCTCGGCGCAAATCCGCGACGCTTCGCCGGCGGCCCGCGCGGTCTGCACATGAGCGAGGTCGGTGAAAAACGCGAGAGCGCCATCAACCGCTTCGGCGACCGCCGGGTTTTCCGGCCCTGTCTCCTCGAGCTCCACCACATCGAGGACGAACTGACGCGCCGCGAGCAGCCAGCACAAAGCATCCGCGAGCGGGAAGGAGACGCCCTGCCGGGCGCTGTGATAGAGCGGCTGGCCGCCGGCGTCTTTGCTCGTCTGCAGATGCTTCGCCGTCCACAGCCACAGCTGCATCGCGGTAGCCAGCGCGCACGCGCCAGTGCCCGGACGTTCGGAAGCGATGAAGCGCAGATCCGATATCCAGTCGCGGAACTGCGCCAGGAAGACCGGATTCATCATGGTCACCGAGAGCTGCCGCCGCTGCACCGCTTCCGGACCTTCATAGGTAGCCTCGAGCTGCGCGTCCATCCACTTGTAGCCGAGGAATCCGGGACAGTCTTCGGTGATCCCGTAGCCGCCCATCAGACTCACCGCCTCGCGCATCACATTCGCGCCATGTCCCGTGTTCCACAGCTTGGTGGCGGGACAGAACACGTTGGCCTGCGAATCGAGCAGGCTGAAGCGGACCAGCGGATCGGCCGCGAGCGCCTCGTAACGGGCCGCGTTACGACGATACCCGGGGACATGGCCCAGCTCCAGATACTCGATGGCGTCCTTCTCCACCGCTCGCATGGCGCGCAGAGCCGACGTACCGCCGCCAATACCGCGTTCGGCGAAGATACGGTTCTTCTCCTTTTCCAGCGGATCGAGATCGTCGAAAACGCGCGCCGCGGCGAAGCCCAGTGACGCGGCAGCTTCGCCGGTGGCCCATACATCGACGAGGCGGTGCAGCGAGTCCTGCTTTTGCTGCAACCCGAATTCAAACCGCGGAGATCCGGGCATGATCCCGCTGCCGCGGAAGCGATCCCGCTGGTAGCGGATCACCGGCTCGACAGCGCTCAACAGCTTCGCAGCGGTGATGATGCCGACAGTGACGCGAGTGCGTCGGAATACGGCTTCGATCACCTCGCCGTGGCTGAAGCGCGGTACGATCATACCGTCCTGCACCGTATATCCGCCGACAATGCGGCTGGCCGGCACATTCAGACGAAACGCCGGATCGGAAGTGGAAGAGAGTTGATGTACCAGCTTGCGGGTGGGCGTGCCGCGGTCGAAGATGCCGGCGTCAGTCTCTTCGAGAATCACCATGCACGAGCCCTTGATGCGCGGATCGCCCGAATCGACGGCGGCGGTCACGAAGTTGGCGAATCCCATGTTCGTGATGAAGCGGCCGCGCTTGGTCACTTCGAGCATGGGCTCTTCGCCATCGTTCCATTGCGCGATGCGGATGCGGCCCGAGAGCAGGCCGGTTTCGACCCCCACGTACGGAAGCGGCTCGGTGAGAGCGAAAGCTCCGCGCCACGGAGCCCGTGCGGCGCCCGGAGCCGTGGGACCGCAGCGGCTCATGTAATACGCGCGCTGCTCGGGCGTTCCTTTTTCGTGAATCGGCGCGAGCGCAAGGCATCCCGCGAGGCTTCCGGTGGCGGCGCCGGCATCTACCCAGGCGAGTTCGAATGCAATGAGCGCCAGCGCCAAATTCTTCGGACCCTCCAGATAGCCGCCGTATTCGGGATCGAGAAACGCGGCGGTGATCCCGGCGTTATCGAATTCGGCGAGCAGCCCGGCTTTGCCCTCGGTCCACTCGTGCGTGTTGCGCGCGCCCGAGGCGACCAGCCGCGCCACCGGACCGCGGGCGACCGCACGGGCCGACTGAGCCAGCATCTGGAGATCGACGCGGTCGGCAAAACGCCACATCAACTGGCGCACGTCGTCGCCGGGGAGCGTGCGCAGGTACGGTTTTTCGACAGCGGCGGAAGACATGGCGGCGGATTCCTCCCGGATCGTTGAGGAAGGAGCAATCGGCTGGCCTACGAACGATCAGGCCGTGAAATCAGTGACTTGGGGAGGGGTGGTGGGTCAAATCCACCAGGAGTAAGGCCGGCGCGGGAAGAGGGTGGGTGAAATTCACCTGTCCCCGAAACTGGTGGCCGGCCGCCCGGTGGTCCGCAGTCTGTCGCGCTCAATGCCGGAGTAATCCGCGCACGCGTAGCCAGTTGGCCAGCAGCGTGGGCCAGATCGAAAGGTCGGCATGCGTCTGCGCGAGACCGAGGCCGTGCTCGCCTTCGGCGAAAATGTGCATTTCCGCGGGGACGCCGGCGCGCTTCAGGGCCATGTAAAACAGGACGCTGTTTTCGGGCGGCACTGCCTTATCAGTGTCGGTGTGGAACAGGAATGTCGGCGGCGTCTGCCGCGTAACCTGAAGCTCGTTGGAGAGCGACTCAACCAGTTTCGGATCGGGGTTGTCGCCCAGCAGGTAGCGCTTCGAGCCCTGATGCGTGTACGGCGTCGTGAAGGAGATGACCGGATAAACGAGGATGGCGAAATCGGGGCGCGTACGGGCATCGAAATGCGTGGCCGCGGTAGAGGCCAGATGACCGCCCGCGGAGAATCCCATGATCCCGAGGCGGTCGGGCGCAATGCCGAACTCCGCGGCGCGGGAGCGCACGATGCGAATCGCCTGATGCGCATCATCGATCATCGCGGGGTGGTGGTAGCGGGGACCGAGGCGGTATTTCAGCACGAAAGCGGCGATGCCCACCGAATTCATCCACTCGGCGACCTGGCGGCCTTCGTGATCCATGGCAAGGTTGACATAACCGCCGCCGGGGCAGACGATCACACCGGTTCCAACGGCTTTTGCGGAGTCAGGCAGGTAGATGGTGAGCGACGGCTTGTCGACGTCTTCCGTTCCGACAGCGCCTGGCGCGCCGTCGGGCCACAGGAGTTCGGTCGGACGCTGCTTCTCCTGGGCGCAGAGCAGGGCGGCGGCGAACAACAAAAGGACGAAGGATTTCATCCTGGCCATCTTACGCTACTGCCCAGCGGTGGGCCCCGGCGACTCGGCACAGTTTGCGAAGGCCCAGTCGGGCAGGCATGTTTGGAAGAATCCGTCGCCGGGCCGGTGTAACAAACACCACTGCCCCGCGCGCCGCGACGGAAGCCCGCTTACATAGCCATCTGCATGCCGGCAGCAGATGGCTGCACAGGCGGCGGCGCTGCTGCCGCCTGAAACTTCACAGAAACCAGCTTCGAAACACCCGGCTCCTGCATGGTGACCCCGTAAAGCGACTGCGCCGCTTCCATGGTCCGCTTGGAGTGGGTGATGACCAGAAACTGGGTCTGCGAAGACATCTCCTTCAATAAACGCGTCAACCGTTCGATATTCGGCTCATCCAGCGGAGCGTCCACCTCGTCCAGAATGCAGAAGGGACTCGGCTGATATCGGAAGATCGCCATCAATAGTGCCATGGCGGTCAAAGATTTCTCACCTCCGGAAAGCAAAAGCACGTTTTGCAGACGTTTTCCCGGAGGTTGCGCGACAATATCGATGCCGGACTCCGCGGCATTCTCCTCGTCGGTGAGGCGCATTTCGCCGGTTCCGCCGCCAAACAGCGTCTGGAACATCTCTCGGAAATTAATATTAATCGCTTCGAACGCCTCTTTGAAGCGGCGTCGCGACTCGGCGTCGATCTCGTGAATCGCCTTTTCCGTGTCGCGAATCGAGTCAAGCAGATCCTGCCGCTGCGCGTTCAGGAATTCATACCGCTGCTGCGCTTCGCCGTACTGCTCCAGCGCCTCGGGATTTACCGGACCGAGCGCGTCGATTTTAGCGCGCAGCTCGCGATATTTCTCTTCGGATTCCGCCAGCACGGCTTCGTCCGGCACCGTCTCCTCGCCGCCGGCCACCTCGGAAACAGGCGCCCCGAGCTCATTACGGCTCGTATCGTCCAGATACTTGAGTTCAGCCTGTTTTTTGACCAGCTCGATTTCGCACTGCGTCCGGCGGTCGTGCGCCGCCTGCATCCCGGAGCGAAGCGCCTTTAATTGCTCGTCCATGGCGGAAATCCTTGTGCGCACGTCCGTTTCGGCGGCGGTCAGTTCCGCCAATTCGCTTTCCACTCCGGCGATCTG
This sequence comes from Bryobacteraceae bacterium, assembly GCA_035653295.1. GTDB lineage: Bacteria > Acidobacteriota > Terriglobia > Bryobacterales > Bryobacteraceae > DASRCB01. The sequence goes on along the minus strand of DASRCB010000285.1, from coordinate 31,788 downwards.
CTGTCCGATTTCCCCGGCCCGGGCGTCGAGTTCGATGTTATCGTTCAGAAGACGCGCGCGCTCCACCCCAAGCCGCTCGATTTCGACGCTCAACTGCTCGCGCCGGGCGATCACTTCCCGAAGCTGATGCTGCAGCCGGTCATGCGACGACCTTTCGGCGCGGCGCCGTTCCTCCAGACCAGCAAGATCGGCGCGAAGCGCCGAATACTGCTCCGCAACACCGGCCATGCGGGCCTGCAGTTGCTCCAGATCGCCGCGGGCGCTCTCCAGCGCCTGTTCCTGTTGGGCGCGGGACTGCTCCTTCTGTTCGAGCAGCAGGTTGTTATTGTCGCGCTGCGCTACCGACCGCTGCGTCTCTTTTTCGAGCCGCTGCAACTCCATGCGCGAAACGGACAGGCGCGACTGCGCGCGTTTCAACTCTTCCCCCAGAGTCCGGAACTGCTGATCGAGAGCGACGGCCTCCTTTTCCTTGTGCTGCTGCTCGGCGCGCAACCCCTCCAAACGCTCCGACAGACTGGCGATTTCTTTGTCAAGCAACTCCAGCGCGGTCTGTGCTTCGTCCACCGCCGCCTGCTTCTGCGCCAGCTGGGAACTCACGTCGCGCAACTCCCGTTTGAGGGCCAGCGGGCCGGCCCCGCTTTTGCGCCCGCCGGTGACGGTCAGGCCGTGATAGCTCACGCCATCGGGCAGAAGAAACCAGGCATCGGGATGCGCTACGGCCATGCGCTGCGCGGTATCGCGATCCGCTGCCAGCCAGCAGTTCGCCAGCCGCGGCAGCAGATCGGCGGGGGCATGGGTGAGCCCGTTCGTCAGTCGCAGTCGATCCGTCAGCCGCCCATTGATGCCGGGCTCGGAAGCGGGCTCGCTGCTGCTCTGCCCTGCTTCCGGCCACGATTCCGGGTGCACCAGGAATGTAGCTCGGCCGTCCTGGCCTGAGCGCATCAGTTCGAGGCCGCGCTGCGCATCCGCCCAGTCGTTGACAACCACATATTCCAGCTCTTCGTGCAGAAACTCTTCGGTGGCTTTCTCGAACCCGGGTTCCACCTCGACGAAATCCGCCAGCACGCCCACGGGCCGCAGATCCTGCGCTTCGCCGCGCTCGATCTGTTTGAAGAGGCGCTTGACACTCTCCGTCGTATAGGAGCGATGCGAGATCACCTCTTCGAGCGAGTCGCGGCGCGCTTTCAGGCGCGACCAGTCTCCGCGCAGCTGATCCAGGTCGCGTCTCCGGGCCTGCAGCGCCTGACGGCGTTCGTTCAGCTCCTGCTCGACCCCGCGGCGCTCATCCACCGTCGCGGCCAGTTGCAGCTGCCGTTCCGAGATCCGGCCCGACAACTCCGTTTTCACCTGATCGAGGCGCGCGAGGTCGGCCGTGGCGCCTTCTTCTTCACGCCGGGCGCGCGCCGTGTCTCGATCCACGGAGGCCAGATACGTCTCCACCTGGCCGAGCTGGTTCTTCAGCGCCGCAGCCTCGCCGAGCAGGCGGATAGCGTTCTGCCGCGCCGATTCCAGCAGTCGCGTCTTGTCGCCGATCTCGCGCTGCAACTGCTCCCGCTCCGCGCTGCGCGCTGTGATCTCCTGCCGCGAAGATTCGTACCTGCCCTCGAGCTCCGCCAAACTCGCCGCGTGGGTCTGAATGTCTGCCTCGAGGCGTGATTGCCGCGTTTCCAGCGACTGCGTCTCCGCTTCGCCCTGCGCCAGGCGAGTCTCGATTCCGCCAATCTGGCGGGCCTGCGACTCCAGCCGGCCTCGGGTGCGCTCCTGGTCCAGCTGGAGATCGCTCAGGCGCTGGCGCGCGCCGGTGAGTGCCGTTTCGGTCTCATAGGCCCGCTCCCGAAGCGCGCCGTCTTCCTTTTCGCGCTCGGCGACCTCGGCGGACAGCTTCTGCAGTTCCTGTGTGACCAGGTTCAGATCGATGGCGCTGCGCGCCGCATCGCGTTCCAGAATCCGGTATCGCCCCGCAACAGCCTGGCGCAGGTGAGCAACCATCTCCGTGCGGATCTCCGTGTAACGCTTCGCTTTCGAAGCCTGCCGCTTCAGCGAATTCACCTGCCGCCCAACTTCCTCGAGGATGTCGAACACGCGCGCCAGGTTCTGCCGCGCCCCCTCCAGCTTGGCCTCCGCGAGGCGCTTGCGCGTTCGAAACTTCGTGATCCCCGCCGCCTCCTCGATTACCGCGCGCCGGTCCGAGGGCTTGTTGCTGAGGATCTGGCCGATGCGGCCCTGCTCGATAATGGCGTAGCTCTCCGGTCCCAGGCCGGTGCCCAGAAACAAATCCTGGATGTCGCGCAGGCGAGCCGGTTTGCCGTTGATGAGATACTCGCTTTCGCCGCTGCGGAACAAACGCCGGGTGATGGTGACGTCGTGCGCCGTATGCGGCGCCGCGGACGCCATGCCGTTCAGCCCGTTCTCGTGATGGCCGTTGTGGCCGTTCTCGTGATGGCCGTTGCCGTTGACGTGCTCCACCACGGCCTTTTCCACGCCGTTCGCCAGGGCCAGCAGCGAAGGCTCGCCGTGCGCCGCGGGATCGGTGAGCGTCAGGGTCACGGCGGCCATGCCCAGAGGCTTGCGGTCGCGCGTGCCGGCGAAGATCACGTCTTCCATGCGCGTGCCGCGCAGGCTTTTGGCCGACTGCTCGCCCAGTACCCAGCTGATGGCGTCGCTCAGGTTGCTCTTGCCGCACCCGTTCGGGCCGACCACCGCCGCAATGCCGCTCCCCTGAAACCGCATCTCGGTCCGATCGAAGAAGGATTTAAAGCCGTGAAGCTCGACGCGCTTGAGTCTCAGCAAGTCCGATTGTCCCTTCCACAAAGAGTACGAGTCTCTCGGGGGGTTAGCCCTATGCTAAACGCGATTGGGCGAAAAGTAAAGCGGGTCATACGCAGAATCCAGGGGTCCTTCCAAATGGGGCCCAATATCCAGGAAGGCATGTGAAGCTCGCTCCTGAGCGTCTAATCGCCGGGGGTATGACGGACCCCCGACTGAAGAGAGGAGCACAAATGGCACGTAACGATCTGGACGAACGCAATCGCAGGCAGTCGTACAGCCCAAACTCCCGCGACTTCGACCGCGAATACAATGCTCAGGGCAGTTCCGGCAGCCGCACCCCGCCGGAGCGCGATCGCTTCGAAAACCAGTACAGCGATAATGCCGACCGCTGGACGGGTTACGACGAAGGCCCGCAGCACTGGCGCGGCCGCGGCGGGTACAGTAATGAAGATTACGAACAGAACCGGCGCGAATTTGGTCGCGGACAGGACTACGGACCTGCCGAAGGGCGCGGCTACTCGCAGTACCGGAAAGAGGATTGGGGACCGGCCGGCGTCGGCCACGACTATCGCGGCCCCTTTCAGCGCGACCGCGAGCGCGAAGCCGGCGCCCGCCGCGAATGGGGCGGCCGCAGCTACGGCACCGGCGTCAGCGATTACGGCTCGGTCGGACCTTACAGTTCGCCCGGGTTCGCCGGAGGCCATCCCGGTATGCCCAGCCTCGGCAGCTATGGCGGCGGCATGCAATCGTACGCAGGTCGGGGCCGCTATGCCGGACGCGGGCCGAAGGGCTATCGCCGCTCGGACGACCGCATTCGGGAAGAGGTGAATGATCGCCTGACCGACCATCCCGACATCGATCCATCCGAGGTCGAGGTCCAGGTCGAGCAGGGCGTCGTGACTCTCAGCGGTACCGTAGAGGACCGGCACGCCAAGCGTTTGGCCGAGGATATTGCCGAAGGCGTCGCCGGGGTGGTGGACGTGAACAACCAGATTCGCGTCGGACGCCATGGTAAGGCGCCCGAGGAAGAAGTCGACGATCATGAGCTTACGCGGCTGGGGATCAACGCCGGCGATCGTAAGCTGAAGCAGACCGAATCGAAGAAGTAGTCCCATCGGGCGGGGCGCTCTGCCCCGCCCTCCTGCGTTGTGGTGCGAGCCTTTGGCTTGCACGGCGCGCTCTCGGCCCGCATACTGCACGTTCTGTTGTGATGATTACGGTAACGGCAAGCAGGATCCCGACCCAGCGTACTATCTTAGATCGTGGCTGTGTCATCGCAGCAACAGATCCGGCCGGCTGAGCCGGCGGGGCTTCTGGCGCTGGCTCTGGGCATCAGCGCAGCCGTCACCCGCGGCGGCGAACTGCGCGCAATGCTGAGCGGCTGTGCGGCGGAGTTCGTGCGCTATTTGACCGCCGTCGAGCGCGCCTGTATCTGGGTGCAGAGCGGCGAAGTCCTGGAGACGTGCGGCGATTCCGATCACGAAGGCGTTGCCGCCACACCTGACGCCGCTCCGGTCTCGTTTCCGCTGGTCGTAGAACGGCGGACCGTCGGCATGCTTGGCCTGTTCACGCGATCTCCGCTTCGCAGCCGCGTGCTGGCGGCGATCGAACCAATGGCCACCGTGATCGCGCAGGCGATCGAGCGCAAACGCGTCGACAGCGAACTGCATGCCGCGCTCCGATTGCACGACGCGGTGGAAAACCGGCTCGGAGTCATTGCCGATGCGGCCGGCGCTCTGCTGGAGCCGCTGGAACTACAGCCCATCCTCGAGCGCGTCGTCGGGCTGGCGCATCGCGTCATGGCCGCTGACGCGTATGCGGTTTGGAGGGTTGACGCGGCAGGCGACTGGCGCATGCTGCTGTCCACGGGACTCTCGGAAGGGTATGACCAGGGCCGCTTCATCGGCGCCTCGGCAACCAGGAAAATGCCCGCCGGTCCTGTCATCGCCGAGGATGTGGACGCGCTCCCCATGTTGCAGGACCGCCGCGAGCTGTACCACGCCGAAGGCATTCGATCCTTCATCGCGTTTCCGCTCATGATGCACGGAAGCAGCGGCGGCAGTCTGACCCTTTATTTCCGAACGCCGCAGCGGTTCCTTCCCGAGCAGGTGCGCGTCGGCTCCGCGATGGCCAACCTGGCGGCTGCGGCCATTGCTTCCGCCGAGGCGTTCGAGGACCAGCGGCGGCTGCGCGAAGAAGCGCAGGAACAGACGCGCCGGATCACCTTCATCGCCGAGGCCAGTAAGCTGCTGGCCACCACTCTTGATTACGAGCACACGCTGCGCGCCGTCGCCGCCCTGGCCATTCCTTGCTTTGCCGACTGGTGCGCCGTGGACATCCGCGGCGAAGATGGCCAGATCCGCAGACTCGCCACCGTGCACGCCGACCCCGCGCGCCTCGCGATTGCCGAAGAGTATCACCGCAGGTATCCGAGCGGACCTGACGATCCTGGCGGCGTCAGCGTGGTTATCCGCACCAATACCCCGGTCATGGCCTCGGAAATTCCGGATGACCTGCTGGCGGCGACCATTCATGACCCGCAGCAGCTCGCCATGCTGCGCGAGCTGGGATTGAAGTCTGTGATCATCGCCCCCATGGCCGCGCGCGATCGCGTGCTGGGCGCGATCACCTTCGTCACCGCCGAATCGGACCGCCGCTATGGGCCCGAGGATCTTGCCGCGGCCGAACACGTCGCTCGCCGCGCTGCCCTGGCCATCGACAATGCCCTGCTCTTCCGTGCGGCCCAGGAACGGCATGCCGAGGCCAATCGCGCGCTCGTCGCTCTTGCCGCCTCGCACGACCGTCTGCAACAGTTCGCCTACGCCGCCAGTCACGACCTCCGCGAGCCGCTGCGCACTATCACTGCTTACCTCCAGCTGGTCGAGCGCGCCCTCGGCGATCGTTTGGATGCGAGCACGGCCGAGCACTTCCGCTTCGTAACGGCCGGCGCGGCGCGGATCAGGCAGCTGCTCGACGATCTGCTCGACTACGTCCGCCTCGGCGACAGCGCCGCTCAGCATCGGGTGTTCTCACTGCAAACAGCCGCGGCCCGCGCGGTCGAGAATCTCGCGATTATTATCGAGGAATCGGGCGCTCAGGTCTCCATCGGTTCGTTGCCGGAGGTGGTGGGCGACGAGGCGCGCTTCGTTCGTCTTTTCCAGAACCTCATCTCCAATGCGATCAAGTACCGGGGCAAGGAGCCGCCCCTGATCAACATTCGCGCGGAGCGGCGGGACAGCATGTGGGCCATCGCGGTGCAGGACAACGGAGTGGGCATCCCGAAGGAGCACCATCAGCGCATCTTTGGAGTCTTCAAGCGGCTGCACGGTCCCGACGTGCCGGGCACGGGCATCGGCCTCGCCATCGCGCAAGCCGTCGTGGAGAGCCATGGCGGAACGCTTTGGGTGGAATCGGAAGCGGGCCAGGGCGCCACATTCTGGTTCACCGCCCCCGTGGTCCCAGGCGAATAGCGCAGAATCCGTAACCGAAGAGATTAGCCGGAAGGGGTAGCGTAGAATCGGGTTAACCGAAATCGCGCGGCAATGCGTCAAGGCTTACAGGAGCACGATTCGCTCAAAGGTGGAGAAAATGAGAACACCTGCCGCGCGGGATTACACACCATGTTCTGCCTGTATTCGGTTCTGCTCGGAGCTGGCCGCGCTTTCCGAAATTGCCAGTGAGTTTATCGCCCTTCGGCGTGAAAAAGCCGCGCTGGCGGATCTCGCTCGCCTCGAGGCCACGCTTCAGCGCTACGAGAGACACATTGCCCGAGATCATCCGTGTCGCGGTGGCAACGTGCCCCGCGCCATGCGGCACGCGAGGCGAGCGGCATAGCCGCATGCGGCTGCGATCCAGCGCTATCGGCGCCTCGGCTGAGGCTCGTGCGTTGTTTGCCTGCTCAGCACCCGGGCCAGAATCTCGGCGCGTGTGGACGCACCGATTCTCACCCTTAGCAGGCGGACGAGCGCCTTGGCGGTATTCGGCGCCACGCCCATCCGCTTCGCCATTTCTGTCGTGCTGAGCCCGCCCACCAGATATCTCAAAGTCTGTTGCTCGCGGGGTGTAAGGCCGTGCTGCTCGATGAGCTCATTGATACGCTCATCGAGGGCGTGATCGCTGTCTGTCCGATCCAGATGAATCGCCAGGGTGGGAGTATTCGCCAGCCCGGGGTTTCCTCGCAGCGCGTAGACGCGAACCACATACTTCGCTCCGCCGAATTCGAACACAGTTCGCGCGCGCGTGTCTTCAGCGGAAGGCAACTCGTTCAGCGCCTGGGCGAGCTGAGGCGGCAGCGGCGAACCGGGCGCCACCGATTGCGGCTGAGCCGGATTCACGATTGACACGGCCCCGGCGTCACATGCAAGAATTCGCAGCGATTCGTCCGTTATGAACAGACCGCTGTCTCTTGCCTCCTCCAGCTGGCGCTTGATGCCCAAACTTAAGTAGGAAGGCTCTGTCTCGCTGCAACAACGACCCGCCGGTACTGGGACGTACTGACTGCCACGCAGCTCAGACGCTGCTGATGGTAATGGACCCGCGCCTGCGCGCTACTTGCGGGCGACCGCGTCGATAAACCCGTCGATTGCCGCGGCGCGCGCCTCCACCGGAATGCGATGGCCGTACTGGGGATAATAATGACCCGCGCCTGGCCCCCGTGGCCGTTGATTTCGCGCGCCAGGCGGCGGGCCTGCTCGGGATCGGTGCGATCGTCTTTAGCACCATTCAGGATCAGGGCGGCGGCCCGGATATTCTGCGCATCAAAGAGGACCGACCGGGAGCGCAAGGCATCCGCGGACCCGCCGGTCTCGTTAACGATCGACTGCGCGACAAGTTTCGCCTGCGCCGACTTGAATTCCGCCCCGTAACTCGTCAGATCGTAAACTCCGGAGATCAGCACGATGCCGTCGATGCCAGGATCACGCGCGGCGATCAGAGCCGCGACCAATGCGCCGCGACTGATTCCTTCGAGAATCAGTTTATGCGGCGCGATATAGCCTTCGCTCCGCAGACTCGAAATCACCGCTGACACGGCATGCTGCGTAAAGGGCCCACAAAAATCCGGTGGCCCGGTCGACCCGGCATAACCAGGCTGCGAGACCGCGACCGCCAGGTACCCTCGCCGTGCATATTCGTCCAGGACTCCCCAGGTCACGAAATCTCTGCCCCCGGGCCGCGATCCTTCCTGGTGGCCGTGGATGAAGACCACTGCAGGCCACGGGCCGGCGCCCGCCGGCTTCTCGACGAAATACTCAATCGACCTCGATGGATCGTCAGGATGCGGCATGGTCAGCGTTTCAGCACCGAGGCTGACGAACACGGAGGCTGTCGCCATGATGAAGGCCAGAGTCAGCCGTCGCGCCGGAAGCCGCATGGGGTTCCAGTGTACTCTTCCGAGGGTGGGAACCCGCCGGGCTTTCCCCCGTATCATCTGCAATGGCCACGCTGATTGGAGACCTTACCTTTTCCCTGCGCACGCTGCGGCGGTCGCCCGTCTTCCTGACCGTGGCGATGCTCTCCCTCGCCCTGGGCATCGGCGCCAACACCGCGATTTTCACGCTGATCAACCAACTCATTCTGCAGCCGCTGCCCGTCCGCAATCCCGAGCAACTGGTCATGCTGGCGGGCCGCGGCAAGCACTACGGCGGCAATAACGGCATGGATCGGCTCTCCTATCCGATGTATGTCGAGCTGCGCGCCAAAAACCAGGTCTTCAGCGGAATGTTCTGCACCTACCCCGCCGTGGTTAGCGCGTCGTTTCAGGGCCGCACGGAACTAATCGGCGCCGACTTCGTCTCCGGCAACTATTTCCCCATTCTCGGCGTCGGCGCGGCAATCGGCCGTGTGATCACGGCCTCCGACGACCTGTACCAGGGCATCAATCCCGTCGCGGTGCTCAGTCATGGTTACTGGCGCACTCGATTCGGCTCGGATCCCGGGATCGTGGGCAGGCAAATCGTGGTCAACGGCCGCGCGCTGACCGTCATCGGCGTGAGCCAGGCAGGCTTCGACGGCGTGGAGCCAGGCCGCGCGCCTCAGATCCGCATTCCCATGATGATGAAAGACGACCTGCCGCGCACCGGCTTCTCGAGGCTTGGTAACGACCGCCTGCGCTGGGTGGAGGTTTTCGCGCGGCTGAAGCCCGCCGTAACACAGAAGATGGCGCAGGCCGGCCTGCAGCCGCTGTTCCACCAGATCCTGAATCGTGAGGTGACGGAAAAGCCGTTCGCGAAGGCCTCGCCATTCGTGAAACAGGAATTCCTGCGGATGTGGATGGAGGTGATGCCCGGGTCGAAGGGCCGCTCCAATCTGCGCCGGGAGTATTCGAAGCCGTTGTTCGCACTCATGGGCGTCGTGGGACTGGTCCTGCTGATCGCCTGTTCCAACGTGGCGAACCTGCTGATCGCACGGGCATCGGCGCGGCGAAAGGAGATCGCGATTCGGCTCGCGCTCGGCGCCGGCCGCCGCCGGCTCGTTCGCCAGCTGCTCGTGGACAGCCTGCTTCTCGCGGCGCTGGGCGGAACGCTGGGCGTGGGACTCGCGGTGCTGGTGGATCGCGCTCTGATCGATTTCCTTCCGGCCGGGCATACGCCGCTATCGCTCTCCAGCACGCCGGACTGGACCGTGCTTGGGTTCGCCTCGCTCGTCTCGCTCATCGCAGGCGTGCTGTTCGGACTCGTTCCCGCGCTTCAGGCCACGCGGCCGGATGTATCGACGACGCTGAAGGATCAGGCGGGCAGCGTTGCATCCGGCTCCGCGGGATTGCGAAAAGCGCTCGTGGTCGCGCAGGTTTCGCTGTCACTCCTGCTGGTCATAGGCGCGGGACTGTTCCTGCAAAGCCTCCGTAATTTGAAGACGCTTAACCCCGGTTTCGACGTGAAAAATCTGGTCGCCTTCGACGTGGACCCAACCATGAGCCGCTACGATCCGAAGTACGCCGCCGACTACGTGCGCCGGTTGCGGGAGACGCTGAGCGCGGTTCCCGGGGTTGAGTCTCACGCTTTCGCCTGGGTGCCCGTGCTCGAAAACGACGAGTGGGACAACTGGGTCACCATCGAAGGCTATTCCGCGCGGCAGGACGAGCGGCCCGATCCGCATATGCAGTATTGCAGCCCCGGCTTCTTCCGCACCTTGAGAATTCCAGTGCTGCTGGGTCGCGATTTCACCGATCGCGACATCGCCGGCGCGCCGAAGGTGGGAATCGTGAACGAGAAGTTCGCGAAACGCTACTTCGGCGGCGCCACTCCGCTGGGACGGCACATCGGCATGGGTATCGATCCGGGAACGAAGCTGGATATTCAGATCGTGGGCGTGGTGGGCGACACGAAATACGAAAGCATGCGCGAGGAGGTCCCGTATGAGGTCTTCGTCCCTGTGGCGCAGCAGGATTTTGCGAACGGTGGCACTGTGTACGTTCGCGCCGCGGGCGATCCGGTCCGGCTGTTCGATGCGCTGCGGACGGCCGTGCGCGGGGTGGATGCGAGCGTTCCGCTGGACGACATGCGGACCGTCCGGAAGCAGATGGACATTTCTTTGCTGACCGAGCGCCTGCTGGCGACGCTCTCGAGCGTGTTCGGGTGTCTTGCCACACTGCTGGCGGCGCTCGGACTGTACGGCGTGATGGCCTTCATCGTGGCGCGGCGAACGCGGGAGATCGGGATTCGCATGGCCCTGGGCGCGCGGGACGGGTCGGTGATCTGGATGGTGATGCGCGAAACCCTGACGCTTGCGGGAATTGGCGTGGCCCTCGGACTGGCGGCGGCATCGGCCGCCACGCGGCTCATTCAGGCGCAGCTGTTCGGCGTGCAGCCCACTGATCTGCTGACCATGGCGGCGGCCGCCCTGGGCATTGCGGCGGTGGCCGCGGTGGCCGGGTACATTCCCGCCCGGCGCGCGACGGCAATCGATCCGGTTACCGCCCTGCGCTGGGACTGATCCGCGCTACAGCGTCACCGAGCGAAGATACCGGTAGCTCTGCCGCAGGCTCTCCACGGGATCGCCAGGGGTTTCGTCCTGCTCAACGAAGTAGTGGCGGACGTCGATTTTTTCCGCCTCGCGCAGAATGGCGGGAAAGTTCAGCACCCCATTGCCCACCTCTTTGAAATCGCGCGCGGGCACGTTCTCGGCGGCCATCACCGGCGTACCCTTTGCTTTGTCCTTCAGATGAAGCATCTTCACGCGATCACCGTGCCGCTGGAGAAATTCCACCGGATCGTTTCCGGACACGCTTACCCAGAACACGTCCGATTCCAGGTTGACCAGTTTGGGATCGGTGCGCTCCAGAAAGAGGTCGATGGGGCGCTTGCCCGGCTCGCCGCCGAACTCGAAAGCGTGATGGTGGTAGCACAGCCCGACACCGGCCTTGTTGCACGCCTCCCCGGCCTGGTTCAGCTTGTCGACAAACGCGGCATAGTCCTTCCGCTCCGGCGGCATGAGATACGGGATGACCATGTACTCTAAGTGCCAGTCCTTAGCTTGCTGTACCGCCTGATCCCAGCTGTCGTCCGCCGAAAGATGCCACAGGTCGCGACGCCCGGTAATCAGACCCGTTTCGAAGTGCACACTGGGGCAGCTCAGGCGATATTTCTCGAATAACGGACGGAGGCGCGGCATGTCCGCGCGCATACTCTCCACTTCGGTGTAACCAATGTCTTCGATTCGCTTGAGGGTCCCATCCGCATCTTTCGTCAGCAGCTTGCGGACAGTATAAAGCTCCGCTCCGATCGGCTTGCGGAAGCGATCTTCCGCTGCCGCCGCGCCGCCGAGCGCCGTCAGCGCGCCCGCGGTCTTCAGGAAAGTACGTCTCGGTAGTGGCATGGACACTGAACATGATACGCGAAGCGGGGTCTCCGTCCCACATACGGACGTTTACAATTCCGAAACAATTCGTGTCCGAAATGGAGCGGCCGGAATCCTGTGTTCGGATTCGATGCAGCATGTTCCCGGAGCGGACACCGGCGGGAAAACCAGCCGCCCGCAAATCTTACGGCTGCAATATCCAGCTCATGGCCGCGCAGTTGCATAAGTCAGCAACCAAATCGCGGAACGTCTTACCCGTTCATGCGTAGATAGTTTAGATCGGATATGAATCCCAGGGGCTCTGCTGATGAATCCGACCATGGACGAGCGGCCACGCCGCGCATCCTTCAGTTCGGATCGTTTGAACTTCGCGCCGATACCGGCGAACTGCGGAAACATGGCATTCGCGTCCGCCTCCAGACCAAGCCACTGCACGTGCTGCTCGCGCTCCTTCAACACCCCGGCGAGGTGGTGACCCGCGAGCAGTTACAAAGCCGCCTGTGGCCGGCTGATACCTTCGTCGATTTTGAAAGCGGCCTGAATACCGCGGCCAATCGCCTGCGCATTGCGCTTGGCGATTCGGCGGATGTGCCACGTTACATCGAAACGCTGCCACGCATCGGCTATCGCTTCATCGCACCCGTTCGCGAAGTTCCGGTTGCGGCAGCGGTCATTGAAACAGCTCCGGTCGAGCGCCCCGCTCCCGAGCCGCTCCAGCGAGCCGCGGAACCCGCCGTGCCCGCAAGCGCGCCTCCGGCGGCGCCGCCGGCACAGGCACAGCCGGAGCGCGCGCAGCGCGGTCACATCGCCCTCGTATGGGTGACCTCCGCCGCGGCGCTGATTTTCGCCGCCATGCTGTTGTCCGATCGCTTCGTTACGACCGTGCATGGCCGGCAGAATCCGCAGTTTCACGAAATCACGTTCTCTCACGGCAGCATCACCACCGCCCGCTTCGCGCCCGACGGTCAGAGCGTGGTGTACACCAACTGCGAAAAGGGCACATCGCAAATCTACCTCGGCAATACCCTGAGCCCGGAATCGCGTTCGCTCGGGTTCCCGAATGCCAGCCTTGTCGCTGTTTCCCGCGATGGAGAGCTCGCGCTCTTTCGCAAGCCGCCGGACACCATCACCGACGGGCCGATGCTGGTGCGGGCGCCGATGAACGGGGGCGCCCCTCGCGAGACTGCGCGATCGATTCTGGGCGCCGACTGGGGTCCCGACGGAGATAGCCTCGCCGCCATTCGTGAAAGCTCAGGACAGTTTGCGATCGAGTATCCGCTCGGCAAAGTGCTGTTCAGGACCGCCGGATGGGCGGACAGCATGCGGGTTTCTCCCGATGGCGAACACCTCGCCTTCATCGAGCATCCCATTGCCACCGATGACGCCGGCCAGGTCATCATCCTGGACCGCAGCGGCCACGTGATCGTCGAATCGCAGCTTTGGGCCACGGCCGAGGGTCTGGCGTGGACGCCTTCGGCGCGGGAAGTCTGGTTTACTGCCGGCGATCTGGGAACACAGCGCGCCCTGCACGCGATTTCCCTGAGCGGCGCCAGGCGCCTGATCGCCAACGCTCCCGGGACGCTCCGGCTGCGCGATATCTCCCCCACCGGACGGGTGCTGATTTCGCGCGATAACGTGCGCATGCTCATGACCGGGAAGCCGGCCGGCGCCGCCGCGCCGGAAGACCTCTCCTGGTACGACTTCTCTCACGTGGAGGCGATATCGCCAGATGGCAATCTGATCCTGTTCACCGAGGGCGGTGAAGCCGGCGGCGTGGATTATTCCATTTACGTGCACAACCAGCGCACCGGCGCGACCACTCGCGTCGGCCGCGGGCAGGGTCTTGCGATCTCACCGGATCAGAGCAGAATTCTCGCCATGGACATCGCCAGAGCCGACTGCCTCCGCCTCATTCCCATGAACGCAGGTGAAACCAGAGTTCTGTCCGGCGGTGGGCTGCGGTATCAGTGGGCGACGTTCTTCCCCGATGGACGCCGGCTGCTCGTCGGGGGATCCATGCCCGGCCAGCCCATGCGCCTGTACACGCAGACGCTCGACGGCGGGCGCCCGGCGCCGCTGAATACGAATGTCTACCTGTACGAGGCCGTGATCTCGCCCGATGGGAAACAAGTCGCGGGGAAATCGGGGGAATCGGCGGCGATCCTCTCCCTGGATACGATGCAGGTTCGCACCGTACCGAAGACCGCCGACCTCATGCCCCTGGCGTGGTCAACGGACGGCGCCCGCGTTCTGGCGGCCGCGCCCTCGGGAAACGCCTGGAATCTCATCTGGGTCGATCCGGCGGGCGACCGCTCGCAACCCGTGAGTACCCTCGCGCCGCCGGAGCTCGGCGGTATGGTGAATTTGGCCGGCATCGCCGCCACACCTTCGGGTCAGGCCTGGGTATCTTCCTGGCATCACCTCATCAGCCAGCTCTACGTCGTAGACGGCTGGTCCTGATTCGGGCCTCGGCGTTCATCCAACAGCCCTTTCGAACCACGCCCACCCGCGGGCGCCATAACCTTACGACCTGCTTACATCCGGGGATGCCGCGCACCCGGTAAGTAACTCCATTTCCGCGCGTAAGTGTACAGGTCCTCATTCACTTAAACCGTTTGGCACGTATTAGGCGACATCCATTGGCGAGCTGCGTATGAGCACACAGAATTCACTAAGGAGGAGTCGTGAAGAGCTTACTCTTGCTCGCCGCCGCGCTTATATGTTGCGCGAACGCCGATGTCCAGAGCCCGCCCGCCAGCGATCTGGAAACACGAATTCTGGACCTGAACGCGCAGGCTGTCGAAAAGGGAAAGCAGGGTGATTATCGGGCTGCGGCTGCTCTGCTCGAGCAGGCTCGCGCGTCCTGCCGCCCGCCCTCCGTGGTCCGTCCCGGTCTCTATCCCAGCGTCCTGGCGAATCTGGCCGATGCGCAGGAACAGCTCGGTAACTGGACCGAAGCGATTCAACTGCTTCAGCAGGCCGTCGACGCCGAAGAGAAATCCGGTGGACCCTCGAGCCCCGCCGTCGCTCGCATGCAGGTGAAGCTCGCATCCGCCCTGGTGGTCATCGGAAACTTCACCGAGGCCGAGCCGCTGTTGCACAGCGCCATCGCGGTGCAGCGGAACGCGCCGAAGGAGGACCGCTTCCAGCTCGCACTGTCGCTGACCGCCCTGGCCCTCCTCCAGCTGAACCTCAACCGCGCCGAAGAGGCGGAGCACAACGCCTCGGAGGCCGTCGCACTCGCGCGCGCGGAGAATGTGGAGAACGCCGACTATGCCTCCATGCTGGGCGTGCTCGGTTCGGCCCTCGTTGTGGAAGGACAGCGCGCGCGCGCCCTGCCGCTGCTGAACCAGTCCATCGCCATGCTCGGCAAAACGCTCTCGCCCGACCACAACCGCGTCGCTCCCGTCCTGGTGCAGCGCGGCCTTCTGGAAGCCGCCGATCACAAATACGGCGTGGCCGAGCAGGACATGAATCACGCCATCGCGATTCTCGACCGCACATCCGGCGCGGGCGGCCCCAATGCCGACTGGGCCCGCTTCCGCCTGGCCCGGGTCTATATGGACGAAAAGAAGCTGTCTGAGGCCGAGACCGTTCTCGCGCCCGCGGTGGATCGTCAACGCAAATTCTTTGGGGGCCCGAACATTCGTCTGGCGTTCTATATCCGCGAACTGGCTCGCCTGCGCGCCATGGAAAAGCGGTGGGACGAGGCCGGTTCACTGTACCGCGAGGCCATCGCCATGGCGGCCGTCCAGCCGCCCGCCGTAGCCTCGGAAATCACCGAGCCCCGCGAGATGGCCGCGCTCGACCCCCGGCCCGCTCGCGAAAAAGACGTGCGCCGCCTCGAGCACCAGGCCAACGAGATCTTTGGCTTCCGCACGGCGGAATAAAAAAGGGGGCCGGAATGGCCCCCGTCGAGAGCTGCCGAGAACGGGTCAGAAGATGAGCTTCAGGCTCAGCATCATCGTCCGTGGGTTGCTGGAGAAACCCTGGTCCCACAGCTCAAAATTCGGATTCGAAGGAATCAGCGTGTTGCGAGCGATGGTGCCAGGTCCCGTGCCAGGCTGATATTGCACCAGCTGGACATCGGACAGCAGGCCGGCGGCATACTGCGGATGATTCAGGACGTTGAAGGCTCGCGCCGCGAACTCCAGCTTGAACCGTTCGCTGATGTCGATCTTCTTTGCGGCAGTGAGGTCGATGTCATCGATGGGATTCATGTGCAGCAGATTGCGGCCGCCGTTGGGGAACGTTCCTTTTGCCGCCTGAATGTATCGGGCCCCGGGGTTCGTCGCCAGGTACGCCACAACGTCCCCGTTGCTGTTCTTGAGTGCGGTCACGTTCGAGCCCTGGCTGCTGTTCCCTTTGGGATTGATAATCACTCGGTCGTCCCAGGTGTCGCCATTCAGGTTGGAGTCGGTCGCGCTCTGGGTCGTGACGAGCACTCCCGTTTGGTAGGTGTACACCGGGGCGATCTCCCAGTTCCCGACAATGTTCTTCATGAACCAGCCCGAGTGCTGGAAGAACGGAACATCGTACAGCACCTCGAACGTGAACCGTTGCCGATGGTCGAGAGCCGAATCGGAACGATCCAGTTTCAGGTTCTGAGAATCCTCCGGCCGGCGCGGCGTCAGGATCGTCGTGCCTACCGTGGAGGTGGAGTTATCGATGTTGTGGCTCCACGTATAGGCGCCCACCAGGCTCAGCCCTTTTGCGAACCGCCGCGTCAGCTGGTTCGCCCAGCCGTGATACGTAGACATGCCCACCGGCATGAATGAGGTGATGGGGCTGTAGAAGCCGTAATCCAGGAAGGCCTGCGGTATGAATGCGCCGTTATCAAAAGCCGCACTCAGCCCGGGCAGCGTGTTGGGCAGTGCGTCGAGCGTCGCCTGGCTGGGCGCGCTCAGATAGACCGGAAGCGCATTGGACGGCGTCACCGTCGCCTGCCTGTTCAGCTGCACCTGCACGGGGAGGAACAGACCACGAGTGCCCAGATAACGGCTCTCGATCGTGTAGTTCTCCGCGAAAACATGCTGGACGCCGATGTTCCACTGGATCGCTTCCGGCCGCTTCTGGTTGGGGATGAAGCCCGCGGTGCCCGCGCGGGCGTCCGCGACCGACAGCGTCCCCAGTTGCACGTTCGGAGGGATGCCGCCCCCCGCCAGAAAGCCGCTCTTGTCCGCGCCGGTCACATCGACGGTGGTCTGGAACTCCGGCGCCTTGCTGAGGATCCCGAGGTTGTCGTACAGGATGTCGTAGTTGATGCCAAACCCGCCGCGGATGCTGGTGCGGCCGCTAATGCCCGGCGAATAGGCGAATCCCACGCGCGGCATGAAGTTCGCGCGCTGCGGCTTCGGCTCCCCGAACGTAATCAGCCCCGGCACGCTGGCGATGGAATTGATCACCTGGTCACGCTCCGTGAACGGAACCGTCTGATATTCGTATCGCAGCCCGAGATTGACGGTGAAGTTGGGACGAACCTTCCAGCTGTCGTTGGCGAAGAATCCGAACAGGAACTGATCGCCCGAATAAGCGCCGCTGCCCAGCGACCGTTGCGCGATGCCGTCGGGATAGTTGTCGTATACGTAATCCGACAGGTAGCTCCACTCGTAGTCGCCACGAGAGCGCTGCAGGAACACCTGCGGGGAAATCGACTTCCATCCGTCAAAGCCGAACTTGAAGCTGTGCGCGCCGCGCGTCCAGCTCACGTTGTCCGCCAGGGCGTACGTGTTCTGAATGCCGTACTGAGGCGCGTTCGGATCAGGACCGAACGAGGCGTTCAACTCGTACAGCGCGATGTTCGGGAATTGATCGAGACCGGGGAATTTCTGCCCTGTAACTGGATAGTTGTTAAAGGTTCTGTTGTAGCCCAGGCGAAGCTCGTTCGTGATGGCCGGAGTAAAGATGTGATACTCGGAAGCGGTCACCACGTAGCTGTTGGTGGGCAGCGTAGTAAAGAACGCCGCCGGGTACCCCGCCGTGTCCATGAACCCGTCCCGATTCAGGACGAACCGGCCGCGCACCGAATCCTTGTCGGAGATGTTGTAATCCACGGACGCGACGGCGTTCTCATAATTCGCGAAGCTCGGCAGCGACGTGGAGATCTCCCCCAGAGGAATGGTGGTCAGGCCCTTGCCTGTCAGCCACGAGCCCGTAACCAGCGACTCGTTCCCCGGGCCGACCTGAACGCTTGACACGGCGCTCGGTCCGGTTCCCATGTACTGCTTGAGCTGCGCGATATTCGTTTGATTCACACCCGGCAGCGCGGTCAGCAAATTGTATCCGGCTTCGGTCGGCGCGTAATAGTAGGTCGAGTTGCTCTGGCCAATGGGATTGAACTCGTAGTTCACGAAGAAGAACAGCTTGTTCCGTTGAATCGGTCCGCCGAACGTCCCTCCAAAGCGGTTGTTGTCATAGCGCGGATGCAGCGGATTGCCCTCCACGGCGTTCAGATTGTCGGCCGCGAACAGGTTGCGGTTCTCGAAGTATTCGTAGAGCGCTCCGTGAAACTCGTTCGTCCCGCTCTTGACCACCTGATTGAACTGTCCCCCCGAGGAGTGCCCGAACTCGGGCGAGAACTGGTTCTGTAAGACCGACAGCTCCGCCACCGCATCGTTGGGCACCACCACCACGGGCCCGGTCACGCTGCGGTTATTGATGTCCACCCCTTCGATGGTGAAGTTATTGTTCGTCGGACGTTGCCCGCCGATCGATGGCCCGGTCCCCTGACCCACACCGCCGCTGCTGGCAACGCCGGCGTTCAGCAGCGACAGGTTAATCACGCCCGACCCGGAACTCGCGGTCGGCAGGTCCATCATCTCCTTCGTCTGGAAGCTGCTCTGCACCTGCGCCGTGCTGGTATCGATGACCACCGCCGCCGTAGTCACCTCGACGCTGGTGCTGGTGGCCCCGACCTGCAGCGTGACGTTGGCTGTCACCGTCTGGTTCAGCGGAACGCTGACGTTGGTCAGCTCCGCCCGCGTGAAGCCCGGGGACGTCACCGCAACGGAATACGTCCCAACCAGAAGGTTCGGAATGTGGTATTCCCCGGTAGAGGTGGACACGGTCGAGGTCTCTACGTTCGTATTTACGTTCCGGACCGTGACCGTCGCGTTCGGGACCGTGGCTCCCGTCGCGTCGTATATAGTCCCGGTGATATTACCGCTGGTAACCTGGGAGAGCGCATGCCCGCCCGCAAGGATTATGAGACCGATCAGGAATAGAGTAGTGAGTTTTTGAAGGCGCATTTTTCCTCGGCGTACAGCATCAGTCGGTGATTTGCCTCAGACACGGGTGGGTAGCCTGAGCAAACTCCTGAAGCAACTGTTTATGGCGAGGAATGCATTCTCGGCGCCATGACATGAATGGCGCCGAAATCCATCAGCCGGGATATGTGACGGCTTATGCTCTTAAAATTGGAATTTTCGCCGGATAATTCGAGATCCACAAAGAAGTGGGGCTCTGTGCGCAGCAGTGGGACTTCTGCCGGCGAAACACTGCCTTACTGGGCTCCTGACCCATGCGGTTGGGTGTTATGCCGCATGGGCCAGCAGCGATGCAAGTCTCAAAACGTCAGCTTCAGGCTCAACAGCATCGTCCGGGGATTACTGGAGAACGCCTCTCTCCAGTCTCCAAAGCTCGGATCCGACGGAATCAGTGTCGCGCGCGCGATCGCCGCCGACAGCGTGCCGGGGATGTACGAGAACGGAGATACGTCGGAGAGGTATCCCCCTGTGTACTGGGGATGATTGAAAACGTTGAACGCCCGCGCCGCAAACTCCACTCTGACCCGCTCGCCCACATTCACCTTCCGAGCCAGCGTTAAATCGACATCGTCGATGGGATCCATCTGCAGAAGATTGCGGCCGGCATTCGGCAATGTGCCCTTCGGCGCCTGTATGTAACGAGCGTTGGGATTGTTGGCCAGGTACGCCACGATGTCCCCACTGCTGTTCTTAAGCGCGCTTGCCCCCGAGCCGATCCCACTAACGCCCTCCGGATTCACGAAGACGCGATCGGACCAGGAATCGCCGTTCAGGTTGGAATCGACGCCGCTCTGCGTCGTGACCAGCGTCCCGGTCTGATACGTATACACCGGCGCCACCGTCCAGTCCCCCACGACATTCCGCATGAGCCAGTTCGACTCCCGGAATGACGGCAGGTCGTACACCACCGCGAACGTGAGCCGCTGCCGATGGTCGAGGGCCGAATCCGCCCGCTCGAGCGACATGTTCTGCGAGTCCTCCGGACGGCGCGGCGTCAGGACTGTGGTGCCGGCCGTCGAGGTCGAATTATCGATGTTATGGCTCCACGTCCATGCGCCGGCGAAGCTCAGGCCATTGGAAAAACGCCGCGTCAGCTGATTTGCCCAGCCGTTGTAGGTGGAGGAGCCGACGGGCATGAACGCAGTGATCGGGGCATAGAAGCCGTAATCGAGAAATGCCTGGGGGATGAACCCGCCGTTCCCGTATGCGCTGTCGAGTGCGCTCAGCGTATTGGGCAGCGAGTCCAGTGTCGCTTGACTGGGCGCCTTCAGGTACACCGGCAAAGCGTTCGCCGCCGTCACCGTCGGCTGCCGGTTAGGCTGGACCTGAACCGGGAGGAACACACCGCGGGTCCCGAGGTAGCGGCTCTCGAGGGTGTAGTCCTTCGCAAAAACACGCTGCACGCCGAGGTTCCATTGAATCGACTCCGGCCGCTTCTGATCGGGAATAAAGCCCGCCGTCTCTCCGCGAGCGTCAGCAGCGCTGAGCACGCCTGTAGGAATTCTGGGCAGTATGCCGCCGCCCGCCAAAAACCCGGACTGGTTCAGCCCCGTCACATCCACCGTCGTCTCGAACTCGGGCGCCTTGCTGAGTATCCCCAGATCGTCGTAGAGCACGTCGTAGTTGATCCCGAACCCGCCGCGAATCGATGTCGCCCCGCTCTTCCCCGGTGAGTATGCGAAACCGACCCGAGGCATGAAGTTCGCCTTCTGTGGCTTCGGCTCTCCGAACGTCATCAGGCCGGGTATGCTGGCGATGGCGTTAATGCTCTGCAGGCGGTCCGTGTAAGGCACCGTCTGATATTCGTACCGCAGTCCCAGGTTGACCGTCAGGTTCGGCCGCAGCTTCCAGCTGTCATTGGCAAATAAGCCGGTCAGCAACTGATCGCCGGAAAATGCGCCGCTCCCCAGCGAGCGCTGCGCGAATGCGTCGGGATAGTTGTCGTAAACGTAATCGGAAAGATAGCTCCACTCGTAATCGCCGCGCGAGCGCTGCAAAAACACCTGGGGCGAGATCGACTTCCAGCCATCGAATCCGAATTTGAAGCTGTGCGCGCCGCGCATCCAGCTCACGTTATCCGCCAGCGCCCACGTGTTCTGCACACCATACTGAGGGGCGTACGGGTCCGGCCCAAAGCCGGCAGCCAGTTCGTACACCACGATGTTCGGAAACGCGTCCAGCCCCGGGAACTGCTGATTCGTCACCGGGTAGTCCTGAAAAGTCCGGTTGTATCCGGCGCGAAACTCGTTTACCACCGACGGCGTGAAGGTGTGATACTCGGATGCCGTAACGACATAACTGTGCAGGGGCAGAGTGGTGAAGAACGCCGCCGGATACCCACTCGCATCCACGATTCCGGCTCGGTTGATAACCAGCCGGCCGCGCACGGAATCCTTCTCCGAAAGGTTATAGTCCACCGATGCCACGGCATTCTCGACATTGGTGTAGCTCGGCAGCGAGGTCGAGATCGTGCCCACTGGGATATCCGTCAGACCCTTTCCGCTCAGCCACGCGCCCGTGACCAGGGACTCGTTTCCCGGCCCCACCGGAACGCTCCCGGACGCAGTGGGCGCCGCACCCAGATACTTGCGAAATTCCGCAACGTTCGTCTGGTTCACGCCGGGAAGCCGGGACAGAGCCGTGTAGCCGGCTTCGGTCGGCGCTTCGTAGTACGTCCCGTTCGTCCCTCCAATGGGATTGCGTTCGTAGTTTACGAAGAAGAACAGCTTGTTCCGCCGCAGAGGCCCGCCGAAGGTCCCGCCGAAGCGGTTGTTGTCATAGCGAGGGTGCAGCGCATTGCCCTGCACCGCGTTTAGATTGTCAGCCGCCAGCAGATTCCGGTTCTCGAAGTATTCGTAGAGCGAGCCGTGAAAATCGTTGCTGCCGCTCCTGACCACCTGGTTGAACTGTCCTCCCGAGGAATGACCGAACTCGGGCGAGAACTGGTTTTGCAGCACGGAAAATTCCGCGACGGCCTCGAGCGGGATGGAAACAACCGGCCCGGTGGTGGTCCGGTTATTGATATCCACGCCTTCAATGGTGTAGTTGTTATTGGTCGGCCGCTGCCCGCCCACCGACGGCCCGATGCCCTGGCCCACGCCGCCGCTGGTCGTCACGCCGGAACTCAGCAGCGACAAATTGATTACGCCCGCTCCGTTGCTGGCCGTGGGAAGCCCTGTCAGCTCTCGCGGTTCGAAAGTGCTCTGCAGTTGTGCCGTGCTGGTGTCGATCACTGCCGGCGCCGCGGTCACATCCACGCTGGCCGCCGCATCTCCCACCTTCAGCGTCACATTCGCCGTGACAGTCTGATTCAGCGACACTACTACTTCAGTCAGCTCGGCCGGCTGAAACCCTGTCGCCGTAACGGACAAAGTGTAAGTGCCGACGAGGAGGTCGGGAATACGGTAATCGCCGCTCGCGTTCGAAACCGTCGATGTTACAACACCGGTATCATTGTTCCGCACCGCGACAGCGGCGTTCGGCGCCACCGCTCCACTCGGATCGTAAACGGTTCCGGTCACATTGCCGCTCGTGACCTGCGCGAACACAGGCAGGCTGCCGCAAATCGCAATCGCCAGGCAGAGCGCCTGAAGTAAACGTAGGAATGTTGTTTTGGGTGTCAAGGTGAACCTTCGGCGCCCGAGAGGGCGCAAGATTCACTTATCGGCGGAAACCTGCGATTTCTCCAGCGGCGCTCGCTTCGCGGCGCGGATTTCCTTGATGATCTGCCCGTACGGATCTTTGTCGAAGGGCGGGCAACCCGTGGGCGCCTGCCCCAGCGGATGATTCTTCTGCCGCATCAGATACGTGCAGTAGGTCAGCGTCTTGCACACGCGCCGTTCATCGAGCGTTCCGGTTTCCAGTACTTCACGGGCGAAGGATGGATGGGCCAGCGCGCCGCGGCCAATGCCCATGAAAGTAATAGCGCCGCTGCCGAGGTTCGCCGCGCCAGCGTTCACCGCGTACTTCTGCAGCCAGCTGTATCCCGTGCCGACCATCGGCAGATCGGGAAACGAGCGCTGCAGCTCCCCGGCGATGCGGAAATGCCGGTTCACGCCGAGCAGGGGATGCTCCGGCTGCTCGTAGTTGCCTTCATCGGGGCTCTCGAACGGCCGGCCAATGTGCGGATTGTAGTAAGGAGACCCCAGCGACACGTTCAGCAGCCGGATGCCCCACTCCTTTAACCAGCCGATCACCTGCTTCACTTCCGTAAGGTCGTCACCGAGCGGATTCCTGGCGTCCACGCCCCAGCCCCACGGATAGGGCACGGGATAATCCAGCGGCTTCCCTTCCCCGCTCGGACCCGCTTTCATGTATGGCACGCCATCGAAAGCGTTCAGTCGCATGCACGGCATCAGCCGGGACCCGAACTCGCCGTGAAACTTCGCCAGAACATTCCGGATGAACCGCGTTCGATTCTCCAGCGCTCCGCCGTATCGCCCTTCGCGCGTTTTCGCGCCCATCAGTTCGCTCAGCAGATACCCGTGCACCACCTTCAGCTCGAAGGCCTGAAACCCTGCCCGGACTGCCAGCCGCCCCGCGGCCACGTAATCGTCTTCCAGCCGCTCCAGTTCATCGTCGGAAACGATCGGATAGTCGGCCGCCGTGTTCGTCTTCGCGTCAATGAGCGGGTTGTGATACGCGATCATTCGCCGCGCATAGCTGTAGCGTCCCGAATGCGTGAGCTGCACCGGAACCAGCAGATCGTCCGCGCTTCCGAACTCGGCGGCATGCGTGCGCCGCACATGCTCCAGCAGACGCGCGAAGTCGCCCACCGTCGCCTCGCTCAGCCACAGCTGCCGCGGATTCGCGCGCCCGTCCTCGCGCACCGCCGTGGCCTCGAACCACACCAGCTTGGCGCCCCCTCGGGCGAAGCGCTCATAGCGGCGCCACGTCAGCTCACCAGGCCGGCCGTCGGCCGTGCCGTCGCAGCCCTCCATCGGATGGATGGCCATCGAATTCCCCACCGCGAAATCGCCAACCGCGACTCTGCGCCCAAGAATCGCCTTCACCCGTTCGGGATCGTGCTCGAAGCGCACCGCGGCGGCGCCAAGGTCACGCGCGCTCTGCTCCAGTTCCGCGAGAGACTTGTACCGGAAATGCCTCATTCCGGAAGCGGCCTGCCCTTCGTCTCCGGCGCGAACGGGAGCGTCGCCAGGCCGATCAGGAATACCAGAGTCATGGTCACCCCCGCCCAGCGCATCGGCTCCGCCTTGTCCGCGTACACACGGCTGGTCAGCAGTCCGAGCGTCAGCGGACCCAGCGCGGCCGCGAACCGGCCCACGTTGTAACAAAAGGACGTCCCGGTGCTCCGCAGGCGCGTCGGAAACAGCTCCGGCAGGTAGATGGCATAGCCGCCGAATAACGCCAGCTGGCAGAAGCCCATCAGCGGGATCATCCAGAAGATATCGCTGAAGTGGCGCAGGTTCCAGAAAGTGAATGCCGTGGCCAGCATCGCCGCCACGAACGACACTGCGAACGCCTTTCGCCGGCCCGTATAGTGCGTCACCCACGTGAATGCCTGGATGCCCAGGAACGCGCCGGCGTTCTGCACCAGCGAGGTGACGCCTGTCCAGAAGGTCTTGTCGCCCGCGCTCATGTTCGTCTTGTCGAACACCGTGCGCAGCAGATCGAAGCTGAAGAACCCGATGCCCCACAGTCCCACCACGCCGGAGAAGGCCAGCAGCAGCCCGACGATCGAGTTCCTGCGCCAGCGCGGGTCCGAGAAAAGCTCGCCCATGGACCCCAGCTTCTTCTTCTCGCGCCTGGCCCTCTGCCATTGCTCGGGCTCTTTCAGACGCCGGAATACCAGGATGCACAGCAGCGCCGGCAGGGTCCCGATCATGAACATGTAGCGCCATGCCGCCCCGATCGCCCCCGCCTCCTGGAACTGCCCCAGCACGATGCCGATAAACGCCGCCACCATATTCCCGCCGGCCGAAAGCGCCTGAAGCCAGCCCAGCGCGAAGGGCCGCGCCCGCTCCGGCATGGTTTCCGCCACCAGCGCCACCCCGACGGCGAACTGCCCGCCCACGCCGAACCCGGTCAGCGCCAGATACGTCGAAAAATCCCAGACGCTCGTGGACAGCACGCTCGCGCCGGTGAAGATCGAATAGAAGAGGATGGTCAGGATCATCGTCTTCACCCGCCCGATGCGGTCGCCCAGGATGCCGAAGAACACGCCGCCGGACGCCCAGCCGATCATGAAGATCATGGTGGCGTAACCGGCGTACTCGGCCACCATGCCGGCGCTCGGCGCATGCCCGCTGTGCGCGGCCAGAAGCTGCGTGATCGCCGGACGCCGCGCCAGGTTGAACAGCTGCTGGTCCATGGTGTCGAACATCCAGCCCAGCGCCGCGACGATGAGCACCCACCAGTGGTAGCGGCTCAGCTCGCGATACCACGGGCGCGTGACATCAGCCGGACTGCGTGTGGGTACGGAAGCGCGATTCACGAGGGATTGCGAAAGGTCCCCACCGTTATATCAAATGGCGTGAGTGGCGCAGAGCACGAGAGCGCGAACGAGTCCAGTGGTTTGGACACTTCTCTCCCGGCGGCTGCCGAACAATGCCGGGCAGCCGCGATTGCGGCGCACCCGGCGTATTCTACTTCCGTCGTGCCGCGATGGACCGGTCACCCGCCGCCTGAAACAGCCGTGGCGCAAAGTCGTTCAAGTCGCGGCGCCACGTCTGCCATTCGTGCGCCGTGCCCGGCGACTCATAAAACACGTGCTGGATTTTCGCCTCCTCCAGCGACGTGTTCAGCTTTTCGATGCCCTGCTTCATGCGTTCCGGCTCCTCCGTCCCCACCCCGATCCACAGCAGATGCACCCGCTTTGCAAACGCGGCGGGGTCGGCCATCGCCCCGTGATACGCCGTCTTCATGTCCGCGTTCTCATTGCCCGCGGCAAACACATTCCCCGCTCCGCTGAATCCGCCAATGTACGAGAACAACTCGAGATGATCGAACGTCACGTGGAAGGTCTGCATGCCGCCCATGGAGAGACCGGCCATGGCGCGATGATCGCGATCGGAAATGGTGCGGAACGTCGAGTCGATGAAGGGAATGAGCGCCTGGGTCATGTCATCTTCGAATGCCGACATCATGTCCTGCATCGCCTTCCTCATCTCCGGCGATCCGAACGACTTGCCGGCAAGATCCGGCGCCGGCTGACCCGCGCGCCGGGCGTATCCATTCGCCATGACCACAATCATGGGCTTCGCCTTTCCGGCGGCAATCAGGTTATCGAGGATGAAGTTCGCCCTGCCCTGGCGCGTCCACCCCGATTCGTCCTCACCCCCGCCGTGCTGCAGATAAAGCACGGGGTAGCGCTCCTTCGGCCGCGTGTCATAGCCGGGAGGCGTGTACACCAGGGCGTGCCGCCACCTGCCGGTGACTCGCGAGTCATACCAGACCTCCCGCACCTGCCCGTGCGGAACATCGCGCGGCTGGTAATAGGTGGTCCCTGCTTCAGGCACTTCCACCGCGCTGGCCCACTTGCTTCCGCCGAAGTACGCGGTGCTCCCCGGATCGCTTACCTCCGCGCCGTCCACGATCACCGTGTAGTAATGAAGTCCGGGCGCCATCGGCGGCGTGATGTATGTCCAGAATCCGTCTGCCCGCTTCTCCATGTCCGCTTTCGGACCGCTCCAGAAATTCACCCTGACCTTGGTCGCATCCGGAGCCTTGAAGCGGATCTCAACCCGTGAGTTGCTGTCCACCTGCGGATATTTGGCATCCAGAACGTTGGATGAAGCGGGCTTGAAATCGCCCGAATCCTGCGCCAAACCCAGGCTTGCCGCCATCAGAAGCACGATTCCCATCACGCGCATGAAGCGCCTCCACTCGAGATATGTTCACCAGCCAGAACGGCTGGTCTGTCCAATCATGAACATGATAATCGAGCGGTGTGAAGCGACGCTCTCTCGCAGACGGCGCAAACGCCGCGCCGCTGCACCCGCGGCCAGAAGCAGTCCGCCAAGCCAGGTCAGGCGCGGCTCGGGCACGGTGGCGGGCGGAGGCGTGGTCACGCTCGATGCCAGCGTCAGCTGCGGAAACGACGAGGATATATCAGCCGGGCCGCCAAACAGCAGAACGCCCACCGTTCCCACCGGGTAGGTCATCGAAAAGTTCAGTGTGCAGTTGGCGTCCAGAGAGGTCGCCGCGCCCACGCAAAAGTTGGAAATGTTTGGGTTCGGCGTTCCCGCGTAATCCAGGCTGCTGGCGCCGCCGTTGGTATTGAAAGAGAACAGCGTGAGCTGGCTCAGGCCCATCGTAAATGGCGGGACCGGCGCTCCGTTCTGTTCCAGTTGAACGGTGAACGCGCTCAGGTCGGCCAGTTCGATAAGACCGTCCGCCTCCACCTGCCCGGTAAATGACCCCACCGCTTCGTACGGCGTTGTGTTCCCGCCGTTATTCTGCGCCGGGTAGTAATTCGGCTCGGTGAAGTTCCACGTATCGATGGTTCCAGCGCGGGCGGCGGGTGAAAGCAGGATCGCCGCCGCCGCCCAGCAGCGCAGGAGCCGGTGAATACTTTCCATTTGCATATTGCTCCTGCCCTTTCCAGCGATTTTTCTCCAGCAATCCCCTCACCGGCACGCCTTCGCATGCTCTACTTGTGCCTATGCGGATCTCCAGCGTATTTCTCGCCTTCATCGTCTGCACGCTTGCACACGCCGCCCGCATCCCTGGGCGGCCTGAGTATGAGATCGTCGGCTACATCTTTGCCCACGGCGGGACACTCGACGGCCGCGCCATCGCCGCAAAGAAGATGACGCGCATCAATTACGCCTTCTTCGGCCTGAAAAATGGCCTCATCGCGGAACGCGGCGAGCACGATGCGCAGAACGTAGCCGTACTCACCGGGCTGCGCAGCCAGAATCCTCGGCTGCAGATCCTCATCTCCGTCGGCGGCGGAGACGTCGGATCCGCCGGCTTCTCCGATATGGCCATTACTCCGGAAGGCCGCCGCCGGTTCGTCGACTCCGCCGTCGCGGCCGTCGAGAAATATGGACTCGACGGCGTCGACATCGACTGGGAGTACCCCGGCTACACGCACATCCCGGCTGTTACGGTACGACCCGAAGATCGCGACACCTACACGCTTCTGCTGAAGGAACTGCGGCAGCGCTTCGACCGCGAAGAGAAACGCCTCGGCCGCCCGCTGGTCACCTCCTCGGCCACCGGAGCCACACAGATCTGGCTCGACCACACGGACATGCGCGCCGCCTCGAAGTGGCTCACCACCGTGAACATGATGTGTTACGACTGGTACTACAACGACGCCAAAAACACCGGCCACGACTCACCGCTGTACACCTCCGCCGCCGATCCAAAGCACATCTCCATCGACGATGCGGTAAAGATGTACCGCGCCGCGGGCGTGCCCGCGCACAAAATCGTCGTGGGTGTCCCCTTCTACGGCCGGCGCTGGGAAGGCATCGCCTCCACCAACAACGGCCTGTGGCAGCCAACCTCGCGCGATGGGTCCGAGGTGAACTTCGGTAACATCGAGCCGCTCATCAACCAACAGGGCTTTCGGCGCTTTTGGGACAGCACCGCCGCCGCGCCGTACCTGTATAACGCGCAGAGTAAGACCTTCATCACTTACAACGATGCGGAGGCCGAAGCCGCGCGCGCCGAGTACGTAAAAAAACACCATCTCGGCGGCATCATGTTCTGGGAGTACACCGGCGACCCGCGAAACACCCTGCTCGACGCCATCGACGCCGCCCTCGCCCATCCCTGATCCTGCCCGCTTTCGTGTTGTAGTGCGAGCCTTTGGCTTGCACCTGTGGAGCGGGCCTTTGGCCCGCGCGTCCGCCGGATGAAACCCGGCTCTCGGCGGCCTGCCGGGTTACCCGAGGAACCCGGCGCAAATGTAGTGCGACCCTTTGGCTTGCACACTTCTCCCTGCTCATGGTCTAATCTCAACCAACGTCTCGCGAATCCCCGGACCCGAAGTCTCCGGTCCTGAAGCGGCGAGTGCACATCCTGGAGGCCGCAATGCAAAGGAAAACGTCCCGTTTCCTGCCGTCAATACTCACCCTGTGGGCGATCTTACCCGGCGCAGCCTGCGTCGCGGAAGCGCAGGCGCAGAAAACTCGATACCCCGCCATGGCCCTCGTGGATCAGTATCTGCCCGCCGACCAACATTCCGAAATCGCGCTGGCGCGCAGTGCTGCTCCGCCATCCATTTCGGACGCCGCCGAAGTGATGGTGCTGGGACGAAAGGCATACACCACCGCGGTGAAGGGCAGCAATGGCTTTGTCTGCCTGGTGGAACGATCATGGGGCGCCGCCACCGACGATCCGGAATTCTGGAATCCGAAGGTGCGCGCCCCCATTTGCTTCAATCCGTCGTCCGCAAGAAGCTTTCTTCCCATCTTCCTGATGAAGACCAAACTGGTGCTGGCGGGCAAATCGAAGGCGGAAATTGCTCCGGCCATTGCCGCCGCGCTGAATCGGAAGGAACTGCCCTCGCTCGAGCCCGGAGCCATGTGTTACATGATGTCCCGGCAGCAGTACTTAAACGACCGCGGCAGGAGCTGGCATCCGCATGTCATGTTTTTCGTTTCGGGCGATGCGGCCAAAAGCTGGGGGGCCAATATGCCGGGCTCGCCGGTCATAGCGGCGGACGACCCGGAAGAACGAGCGACCATCTTCATGGTTTACGCGAGCACGTGGTCCGATGGCGCGCCGGCCCCCGACCCTGCGCACTAAGCCTGCCTGTGCGATCTCAATCGTCCCGCTGACCGCCGTCAGGTGAATCGCCTGGGCGCGGCCCCTTCGGCGACGCCTCCGCTCCAGGCGGTTCGCGGAACTGTTCGACCTCGATGCGCTGATAAGACACTTCCAGCACGGTCAAATAGGATGTACCGCCCGGCGCCCGGAGAACTACGCGATCGCCCTCTGCTGACTTGATCAATGCGCGGCCCAGAGGCGACACCCAGCTGATGTGGTTGCGCTCGAGATCCACCTCGTCCGTGCCCACGATGCTCACCACTCGCTCCACTCCCGCGTCATTTTCGTAGCGCACAGTCGCTCCGAAGTATGCCCGCTCCGCCGCCTGCCCGGTTCTCGGCGTTTCCGGGTCAACCACTTCCGCGGCTTCGATTCGCTTCTTCAAAAAACGAATGCGCCCATCGATCTGGCGCAGCCGCCGCTTGCCGTACTGATAATCGGCGTTCTCACTCCGATCGCCGTTGCTCGCAGCCCACGACACCACCGCCGTCACTGCGGGGCGTTCGCGTGTGAGCAGAAACCGGAGCTCATCTCTGAGGCGCTCTAACCCGCCAGGCGTTATGTAGTTCTTGGTTCGCGCCGCGGGCTCGTCCTCCTGCGGCCTTCGCGTAAATCCTTTGCGCATACTTACTCGAACGCGTCTGTCCTGACTGATTGTTTCACGTGCTCTACAACGCGCTCCACCCCTTACCTCCGGTTTCGCCATATACTCGACGGATGAAGCTCCTCGCGTTCGTTGCCGCGGTTGCCGTCTCCTCGTCCGCCGCTTCCCTCCCCTTCCGCCAGACCTCGTTTGAATCCTCGGGCTCCGGCCTGCCGGACGGCTGGGCCTTGTGGGCCCCGCGCGACGAGATCGCCCCTCGCGTGTACGTCGATCCCGTGCACTCCCGCCAGGGCGGCACGGCGATCGCTCTCTCCGGGAACAGCAACGCCGCCGTGTATGGCGGAGTCCAGCGCATCATAACCGATATTGAGCCGGGTCGCTGGTATCGATTCCGCGCGTGCTGGAGAGCTGAGGGCCTCGATGATCCTCCCCGCCAGGTCGTCGCTCGACTCGACTGGCTCGGCCAGGACAACACCCGAACCGATCAGCCCGAGTACGCGTGGCGGACCACCGCCAGCGGCGAGTGGAACAATATCGTGCTTGATGCCGCCGCGCCCTCAGGCGCCCGAGCCGTCGCACTTCAGCTGATGCTCGTGAATGCTCCTCACGCGACCGTCTGGTGGGACGAAGTATCGCTCGAGCCGATCGCCGCGCCGGAACCGAGACGAGTAACCGTCGCCTCCATAAACCTGCGTCCCTCCGATA
Source organism: Bryobacteraceae bacterium (assembly GCA_035653295.1). Classification (GTDB taxonomy): domain Bacteria; phylum Acidobacteriota; class Terriglobia; order Bryobacterales; family Bryobacteraceae; genus DASRCB01. The sequence continues at coordinate 906 of DASRCB010000285.1, read as the reverse complement.
CGAAGGATCCCGTCGGCGACTTTCTTGCCGTTCTTGCCCACTCCCTTCCGGCGAAATGCGATCTCGTGGTTCTGCCCGAAGGCATAACCGTTGTTGGAACGGGACGCGCGTACACCGAGGTCGCCGAGCCGCTTCCCGGTCCCGTAACCGCGCGCCTCGGGGCATTCGCGCGTACTCATCACACCTGGCTTGTTGCAGGTGTTTACGAGCGCGAAGGCGTTGCCGTCTACAATACCGCCGTTCTGATCGACCGCAGCGGCGCCCTGGTTGGGCGATATCGAAAGGTGTATCTTCCCCGCGAGGAACTCGAAGCCGGTCTCACGCCGGGCTCCGATTATCCGGTGTTCCGGACCGACTTCGGAACGCTGGGAATCATGATCTGCTGGGATGTGCAGTACGCCGATCCGGCCCGCGCTCTCGCGCTGCGCGGCGCCGAACTGATCGCCATGCCCATCTGGGGCGGGAACGAAACCCTCGCCAAGGCTCGCGCCATCGAGAATCGCGTGTTTCTGGCCTCGTCAGGATACGATCACCCCACATACATCATGGATCCCGATGGGGAGCTGCTGTCCCTTGCGAAGGATCGCGGAACGCTCGCCGTCGCCACCATCGACCTGAATCGCCGCTATCGTGATTCGTGGCTGGGAGACATGCGCCAGCGATTCATGAAAGAGGTCCGCCTCGATGTCCCCGTGCGCAGGTGATCCCGCCCAGTCACAAGCTATCGCACGAATCGAATCAACAACTTCCATATCCAGCTCTTTGCGGCTTTGCGAAGATCGTAATGCGAAGGCTGGCCAGGCTGAGCAGATTGTTCGATTCGTTGTTCGTTGCGTAGTTTGCAACCGCTGGGCGTCTTAATCGGCGCTAAACGGGGCTCCTCTCCGGATCGGTACCGCAAGGGAT
>DASRCB010000284.1:0-10343 GCA_035653295.1 Bryobacteraceae bacterium | reverse complement strand
TCAAGAGCTATCCGGGCATGGGATCGAGGGGCGCGTGCCTTACAAGGGCATGCTGTCCGACCTGGTGTTTCAGTTGGTGGGCGGCCTGCGCGCGGGCATGGGCTATTGCGGCTGCGGGACGATTCGTGATTTTCAGGAGCGGGCGCGCTTCCTGCGCGTGACCTCGGCAGGCCTTCGCGAGAGCCACGTGCATGACGTGATCATCACCAGGGAAGCGCCGAACTACCGGCTGGAATAGCCGGCGCGGGCAGCCCTGGGTGGGGCAGTACTCCAGTCCTGCGGCGGGCGTCCACGCCCGCCTCGTGCAAGCCTAAGGCTCGCACCTGCAGGCCAAAGGCCTGCTCCACAATCGGCATTTCAGGAGAATGTCCAAGATCCAGCGTGCAAGCCTAAGGCTTGCACCACAATTGGCAAGGGCTTTACGTCAAAAACGGACCAGCGGGGCGTGGACGCCTGCCCCACCCGGCGGCAAAGCTTAGCGGGTGGTCAGCTTTTTGGCGTAATCGGAACGCTGCTTTTCCTGAATGGCAAGCGCGGTCTTCTGTTCGCGGAGCGCTTCGGCGGAATGGCCCAGCGCGCGCAACGCGGTGCCGAGGACGAAGTGCGCCTCGACGTAGTTGGGGTCCTGCGCGATGGCGGCGCGCAGTGGGGCCAGCGCCGCTTCGGGATGGCCCAGCGCCAGCTCCGCCTTGCCTGCGCCGAACAGCGATTCCCGGTCGTGCGGGTCGGCTGCAATGGCGGCCTGAAAATGCGGCAGCGCTTCACCGGCCTGGTCCTTCTTCATGAGAATCTGCGCCAGCAGCCGGTTGGCGACGGCATCCTGCGGGAAGCCGCGCAACTCCGCGCGAAACTCCTCCTCTGCGTGCTGCATGTCATTCTGTTTCCAGTACAGGAGGCCGAGGCCGGAGTGAACGCCGGGGTAGTTCGGATCGGCTTTCGCCGCAGCCTGATACTCGCGCAGCGCCTCCTGCTCATGGAAGGTCTTGTCATAAGCCATGCCCATCATGGCGTGGGCGGCGGCTGAATCGGGATTGATGGCGATGATGCGCGCGAAGACGCCGGTCACCGCCTGATAGTTTTTCGCCCGTAAATACGCGCGGCCCAGCATGTCGAGGGTGGTGAGATCGCGAGGTTGAAGGGCGCTGGCGCGCTGGAGGTAGTCCGCCGCCTCGGGATAACGGTCGAGCGCGAACAGCGTGAGGCCGGCAAGTTCCAGCGCCTGGAAGTCGGCCGACGGGCCCGCCGCGAGCGTGTGCAGCAGCGGCCACGCGTCCTGATAGCGTTCCGCGCGGAAGTAGGCGATGGCCAGATTGCGCGTGGTGGAAGGATCGCCGGGCCGCAGCTTCAGCGCCCGCTCGTAGAGCGGGATCGCTTCATTCGTGTTGCCCTGACGGGCCAGCGCAATGGCCAGGTCGTTCAGGATTTCGAACGAATTCGGGTCGGCTTCGAGGGCGCGCCGGAAGGCGGCCGCGGCCGCTGCATTATCGCCGCGCTGGAGGGCCGCGGAGCCCTCGGCGAGAACCGAGGACAGTTCCGCCGGCTGCTGCGCAGTGGCGCACACAGCCAGCAGAACCGCCGCGAGGCGCATCACCAGTAAAGCTTAACGCCGAGCTGAATGGTGCGCGGGCCGCGATCGCCGTTGATGCGGCCGAAGGTGGAGTCGTCCACGTAATTATCGATGCTGTTGAAGGAGGCGTGGTTGAAGGCGTTGAACAACTCAGCGCGGAACTGGGCGTTGATCCGCTCGGTGAACCTGATATTCCGCATACCCGCGAGGTCCCAGTTCTCTGTGCCTGGGCCGATGATGATGCCGGGTCCCGATGTCCCGAAATGGCCGATGGCGTCGGTGAACGCGGCCGGGTTGAAGTACTCGGCCACCGTGCCGGGGCCGTGGACCGAGCCGACCAGATCGGCGCGATTGGGCACCGGACTGGGATCGATGCCGATGCCGCCGGGATAGACGCCGGGCGTTCCGGCGGCCCAGTCATACGAATTGAAGGGGTCGTTGAACTGGTAGATGCTCCAGGAGCGGCCGGTTTGAAAGGTGAGAATTCCGGAAGCCTCCCACCCGCCGAGGATATGGCCAATGACACCGTGCTGCGCCCTGAAGATGGGCAGGTCCCAAACGAAGTTGGCGACGAAGATCTGCGGCACGTTGCTGGTGGAGGGGCCGTAATCGAGGCGGTAATTGTAGGTGTCGTAGGGCGCGTTGGAGCGGTCGGAGGCGCTGTCGGTGAGCAGCTTCGACCACGTATAAGCGACTCCGAAGTTCAGGCCGGTGCCCACGCGGCGGTTGGCCGAAATCTGAAGCGAGTGGTAGTTGCTGTCGAAGCTGCTGGCGATATCGGTGATGGTGGAATAGCCGCGGAACGGGCGGACCGCGTTCACGTCAGCAGTCGGGTTCGCCTGACGGATCGAGACCGGGACCTGGTTCAAGTCCTGCTCGCCAAGCAGGTGCGTTCCCTTGCTGCCCACATAGGCGATCTCGACGCGAGTGTTATTGGCGATCTCGCGCTCGATGGAGAAATCCCAGTTCTGGTAGTAAGGAACCTTGAACGCAGGCGTGCCGGTGGCGTGCAGCCCGACGGGCCCCAGAGGGGTAACGGCGGTGCCGGCAGCGGGATTATCGAAACTGGTGTTGGTGATGAGGACCGACTTGACGAGCGGCGGATCGGCGAACGCGTTCTGTTCCCAGATGCCATTCAGCGGGCGGTCGTAATACATGCCATAGCCGCTGCGGATCGAAGTCTTGCCGTCGCCAAACGGGTCCCATGCGAAGCCGATACGCGGCTGGAAGTTATGCGCGTAGTTCGGGTTGACTTCTCTGCCGTAAGGCGAACAGGTAACGGGAGCGAGCGCCTGCGCGGCCGAACAGCCGTTCTTGACGAAGATGATCCCGTTGACGTAGCTGGCGGGAGTGACGCTCTGGCCGGCGACGAAGTTACCCGACGCGGCATCGATCAGCGGCGCGTTCGCGGCATTGAACAGCAGCGGATCGAAATTGTTCAGCACCGCGGCGTTGTCGGTGGGCGAAGGCATCCAGCTGTAGCGCACTCCAAGGTTGAGGGTCAGATTGGGGCGGATCTTCCAGTCGTCCTGCACGTACGCTTCGATATCGAGGTAGCGCAGATCGGGAACGATGTCCCGGCTGGCCTGCGAGAAGGTGGATGCGTTGCCCAGCAGGAAATTGGCGAAGGCGGGGTTTCCGTAGGCGCGCCGAAACGAGAATGAGCCGTTGCTGGGGTTGACCGCGTTCTCGGTCTTGCGCATCCATTGCACACTGATGCCGGTGCGAATGGTGTGCGCGCCGCGGGTGATGGAGAGGTTGTCGTACGGATTCTTGTCGATGTTGCGCTCGAAGTACGGCGAGACAGGGACGGCGAGTCCGGTAAAGCCGCTGATGGAGATGCCGGGCACGCGGCCGTAGACATCGCTGTAAGGCAGGTTATTGGTGAGTGAGCCGAGGAACGCTGGAGAGTTGAGGATGCCGCTCAGATTGCTGTTGATGGCGCCCCACGAGTAATTGAAAGCCGCCTCGTTGACGATGGTGGGCGAGAGCGTCGCGGTGACATGCGCCACGACGTTGCGGCCTGGCGCATTCGTGGAGGTGGAGGAGATCCCCGGCAGCGGGTTGCCGGCGAAGAGGCCGCCGGGCTCGGTGGTAGGCACCTGGTCCTGCATGAAGCGGCCGAAGACCTGCACACGGTTGCCGATGTTCTGATCGAGGCGAACGATGTCCTGGCGGTAATCGTTGCGCGCATTCAGGGGATTGATGAACTCGCCGCCGGGCCCATTCGGCGAGAATTTCGAGTAGATGTTCTGAATATAGGCCTGCGCGTTTTTGCTGAAGCAGGAAGGATTGATCTGCGCCGTATTGGCTGACGGATTATTGGTGATGCATCCGGCGGGAGCGGAGGCGGGGTTCAGCTGCACGCCGGTGAAGGTCCCGGCCAGCTCCGCGGAGGAAGGCAGCGTCGCGATGGTGGTGCTGGGGGTGCGCGTCTTCCGCCACTCTTCGGAAACAAAGAAGAAGGTTTTCGATTTATCGGTGTTGTAGACGTGGGGGATGAAAATGGGGCCGCCGACGGTGAAGCCAAAATCGTTGTAGCGGTAGGGCGGGCGGCGATTGCCGGCGGTATTGGAGAAGAAATCGTTGGCGTTGAAAATGTCGTTGCGAACGAATTCGTAGGCGTCGCCCTGGAAGGTGCTGGTTCCGGATTTGGTGACCACCTGCACCTGGCCGCCGCCGCTGCGGCCGTACTGCGCGTCGTAGGTGCTGCGCTGGAGCGAAAACTCCTGAATGGCGTCCACGCTGGGGACGTTGAGCAGGGTCAGGTTGGAGCCGCTGTCGTTGACGTCGGAGCCATCGACGGTCCAGTTGTTGGCGCTGCCGCGAGCGCCGTTCACGGTGATGTTGTCGGTATTGGTGATGCCGAAGCTGATCTGCGCCGGAAGGAACGGCGCGGCGACGCCGGGCTGAAGGGTGACGAGCTGCTCGAAGTTGCGGTTGTTCAGCTGGAGCTCACGGACCTGCGTGCCGGTGATGGTGGAGGACTGCGCCGCATTGAGCGTTTGCACCGGCGTGCTGGACGCCGTCACCTCGACGCTTTGCGAGACAGCGCCAGGCTGCAACACGGCGTTGAGCTTGATGTTGTCGCCGACATGCAGCGCGACATCCTGCGCGACGAAGTTCCTGAACCCCGGCTTCTGCACGGTGATGGTGTAGGCGCCGTAGGGCAGAAGGTTGGCGGTGTACTGGCCATCACCGTTGGTGACCGTGGTACGCACGTCGGCGTTGGTCGCGTTGTTATGAATGACGACTGTAGCATCCGGGATGACCGCCCCGGTGGCGTCGGTCACGGTCCCGCTCAGATTCGCGGTGACGTTCTGCGAATAAACACCGACTGCGGCAAGCGCAACGGCGGCGGCAAAAGACAACACTCCTGGCCGGATCATTTTGACTCCCTCAAGCGATGCGAATTCACGCCGGCGCAAGCGAGAGCCGGCGCGGAAGTTATTTGTGATGTGGATGCAATTTTTCGGGTTTATGTATCATCGGGGAAGACTGCTTACGGAGTTTGTAACGGTGATGCCGCGCTGGTTTTGGCGGCGCTCACCCGAGCCCGACGCGCTTCATCGCGTCCTGCACTTCGGGCGCGGACATGAACCACTTCCACACATTGCCGCCGACCAGGTTCTCCGCGCTCAGCAGCGTGATTCCGAGGTCGATGCCGATCACGTCGCCATCCACCCAGCCGGTGTTCGGATTGAAGGCATCGGCAAAGCCGTAGTGTCCCCAGACGCGATCACCGTACAGGCGCTTCATCGTTTGCAGCGCTGGGACTGAGTAAGCCGGCGTAAACATGAGCGACCCGCCCGGCGCGCATGGGACTACGGTGCCGTCTACGCGCGGATCGGGCGGCGGCCCGCCCCAGGCGATGTAGCCGTGGGCGCTGTCCGACGCGGTGATGCCCCAGACGGTCTCCGAGTAGGCGTGAAACCGCGGCGTGAGGCTGATGCAATACGCGCGCTGCGCGAGCGTTGCGGTGATCGAGTTCTGGAACCAGTCGATATGCGGCGGCCGCGCCTCCTTGCGCGCGCGGAAGTCGATCCACGCATGCGCGTACTGGTGGACGAACAGCGGCCGGTCGCCGTAAATGTACTTGTACCCGGCATATTCGATCACCGGGCGCGACCACGCGTACCAGGCATCGGCGGGAATGGCGTGCGCCGGCGACGCGATCGCCAGAAGATAGAGGATCATCAGCTCGCAGTAGTGGTCCCAGCGTGCGTTGATGAATCCTGATTCCGGATGCCACCCCATGGCCAGCAGGTACTTGTCTCCGTTGAGCATCCACTGAAAATCGACGCGCCCCCAGATGGTATTGGCCAGCGATGCGATTTCCGGGTCGCCGGCGAAGTACTGGCGCGCGGTAAGAATGCCGGCCAGCAGCAGCGCGGTGTCGATGGAGGACAGTTCCGACTTCCACATGCGCTTCCCGTCGTGGGTCATGAAGTGATAGAACCACCCGTGCTCGCCGGGAGCGGCGTTGGCGAAAAACCGGAGTGAGGTCAGGATGCGCTGGCGCGCTTCGGTGCGCGGGATCCAGCCGTGCTCGGCGCCGATGCAGAGTCCGGTCAGCCCGAAGCCATTGGAGGCGATGCTTCGTGCGTCGCGGTAGTGCGCTTTGCCAAGTGTTCCGTCGGTATGGGCCCGATCGCACATGAGGCCGGTGTCCGGGTCGGCATGTTCGACGAAGAAGCGAAATGCGCGCTGCCGCAGGTCGTCGAGGAAGGCGGGATCCGCGGCGGTTTGGCCGGCCGCGGCCGCGGCGGCGGCGACTGCCAGGAACTCCCTGCGCGTGTGCCGCAAAAGAAAAAGCCCCGGCAACCATTATGGCCGCCGGGGCGAAGGGGAATGCTGAATGTTCGGCTAGAAAATGAATTTGGCGCTGAACTGCAGGATTCTCGGAACGTTCTCCTGGCCGGTCATGTCGCCGAAATCGCCGCAGCTCAGACAGAACGAATAGGAGTTGTATGCGGCGTTGTACTGCGCATAGTTGAAAAGGTTGAACGCCTCCCCGCGGAACTGGATGCGGAACCGCTCCCCGATCGGGAACGATTTCGCCAGCGCCATATCCACGTTGCGTTCCGCGCGTTCGCGCAGCTGGGTGTAGCGCTGGGCCACGTTGCCGAGCACGAACTGGGAAGGTGGCGCTGTGAACGCAGAAGGATCGATCCATGCCACCGGATTGCCGGTGGTCTTCGGCGTGTGCGCATAGTCCGCCAGCTGCGGGCCAGGGTAGCCGTAGTTGTTCAGGTGGTTGCTGTAGCTCCAGAACGGCGCGAAGGGGAACGGCAGACCGCTGGCGATGCGAATCACCGAAGAAACCTGCCAGCCGCCCAGAACGCCCCGCACCAGCGCCGGAGCGCTGTTGCCGAAGCGCTTGCCCTTGCCGTAAGGCAGGTCGTAGACCAGCGCCGTGGCAAAGCTCTGCGGCACGTCATGCGTGCTGATGTTGTAATCCAGCATGGTGTTGTACGAATCGCGCCACTGGTTGCCGGTGGCCCAGCCGAGGAAATCCTCCGGACCGTTGTCCATGGCCTTCGACCAGCGATACGTGGTCAGCAGGCTCAGACCGGCGCTGAAGGTGTGGTTGTATTTCAGGTCCAGTGCGTTGTAGGTCGACCGTGCGCCGGGAAGCGAGCGCGTGGCGATCAGATAGGTGTACTGCGGGAAGGGCCGCAGCAGTTCGTTGTAAGCGATCGTCTGCTGGGATCCGAGGTAACTGGTCGCCGGCGCGACGCCGAAGAACGGGTTCGGCACCTGCTTGTCCAGCTGCGAGCCGAGGCTGAGAAACTGGTCCGGCAGCTGATCGAAATCCAGGTTGGGGTTGCCATAGAGAAGCTTGCGGCCCAGCACGCCCGTGTAGCTGGCTTCGAATACCGAATGGTTGGTGATCTGGTACTGCAGATCGAAGCTCCACTGCTCGCTGTAAGGAGTCGGATGGGGCTGTTTGATCCAGATCTGGCCGAGACCGTCGCCGACCAGCGTCAGCCCGCCGGAGCCGGGAGTGGGCTGGTTGATCCCGTTGGGATACGGATTGCTGACCAGGTTCTGCGGGATGTAGCCGTTGCTGTTGGTGGCGATCATCGTCGTGCTGGAGCCCGTCACGTAATACTGCCCCAGCCCGTCGAAGCTGAGCATCGCCGATGCCGGCAGGTAGAAGATGCCCGCGCCGCCGCGCACCACCAGCTTGTCGGTCAGCTTGTAGGCCACCGCCAGCCGAGGCGCGAAGTTCTTGTTGTCCGGCGGCCACAGATAGCGGTTGTTGCCGTTGGCGTACTCGAATGCCCCGGTGATCTGGCGACCGAGCAGGGGCGCCACAGTGCCGGAGATCGGATTCGGAGCGTGCGGATCGAAGTACATGAGGCGGTTGTAGCGCTCCGTCCCGGGCCGCTGGTTCTCATAGCGGACGCCGAAGTTCAGGGTCAGCTTCGGGGTCACACGCCACTGGTCCTGAATGTAGCCGCCGAAAATGTGCTGCGTCATCGCCGAGTCGATGCCGATGTTCACGCCGCCGCCGGCTGCTGTTCCCAGAAGCTCGGAAGCGATCGCGTTGCCGGTCATCGAGGACTGCTGCCCGGCGGAATTGGCCAGACACGGTCCGCTCGCCTGCGGATCGCAGGAGGTCAGCGAGTTGCTGAAGTTGAATGTTCCCGGGTAGTCCTTGAAGTTGCTGATCTGCTCGACATCGAAGTTGCCGCCGAACTTCAGCGTGTGCTTGGAAAGCTCCTTCGACACGTTCACCTGTGTCGTCGAGGTGTCGCGCGCGTAGTGGTAGTCCGCGAAGTCGCCGCTGTTGCTGAGCTGTGCATACTGGTCCGCCGTGATGTACGGCAGCACCGGCGCCTGGAACAGCGACGGGGACAGGCCGATGCTGGACGCGTTGAGCTTGCCGAAGTCCACCAGCGAGCTGGACTCCTGCCAGAACCCGTAGCTCACCAGGGAGTTGATCACCCACGTCGGGCTCGGCGTAATGGTGTCGTTCAGCACCGCCAGCCATCCCTTGCTGAGCGAGTTCGTTCCCGGATCGGCCCCGTTGCAGTAGAAGCACGGATTCGTGCTGCCCTGGCGGAAGCGGTCGGAAAAACGGAAGAAGATGCGATGCGTGGTGTTCTGGTCCCAGTCCACGCGGGTGTCCATCTTGTCGCTCAGCGTGTTGCCCGAGCCGGATTTGAAGTAGTTGCCGACATCCGTGCCGGGAATCAGGGGAGTGTGGTTCGGCAGCGGATAGAGGTTGGCGATCTTCTGTCCAACCGGGTTGATCAGGTTGGAGGGAATGATGTTGCCCGAGAACGGCTGCCGTGTGTACGAGGTTCCGTTGGCGCCCACGGGCGTGGTCGTGAAGGGGTTGTAGATGATCTCCGGAACGGTCTGTCCGTTCACCACGATCTTGCTCTGCGAGAAATCCCCGTTGCGCTCGGCCTGAGTGGGAACGCTCAGCAGGCCGGAGTTCTGCGTATTCGGCTGGCGCAGTCCTTCGTAACCGCCGAAGAAGAACAGGTTGTAGCGCTTGAGAATGGGGCCGCCGATGTTGCCGCCGAACTGGTTCTGCTGGTAATCGCCGCGCGCCGAGCCGAAGCGGTTGCAGGACCAGCAATTGGCGTTGAAGATCGCGTCCTGCGCGTACTCGTACGCCTCGCCATGGAAATCGTTGCTGCCGCTCTTGGTGATCAGCGTCACGATGCCCTGGCCGCCGCGCTCATACTGCGCGTCGTAAGTGTTGGTCACCACCTGCTGTTCCTGCACGGAATCCTGCAGCGGGGAGACCAGCAGCCCGCCCCAGTCGATGGCCTGGTCCAGAGCGCCGTCCACGTAAATCGCTTCCTCGTCGCTGCGGCCGCCATTCAGGCCGAAATTCGCCGTCGATTGATCGAGCACCTGGAAGCGCCCGCCAAAACCCTGTGGCGGATTCGTCGTGCCCGCCAGTGCGAACACGAAATTCAGCGGGCTGCGCGTGCCGTTCGGCAGATTCTCGATCAGCCGGCTCTCGAGCGTAACGGTGTTGTTCGCCGTTTCGGTGTCCACCAGCGTGGACGAGGCCGTAACTTCCACCTTCTGCTCCGTTCCGCCGACCTCGAGCGAGACGTTCACGCTGGAATTGGTGTTGGCCAGCAGATTGAGGTTCTGCTGAACGTAGGTTTTGAACCCGGGCGCAGTCGCCGTGATCTGGTACGTGCCGGGGTTCAGGTTGTTAAATTGATACGAGCCGCTGGCGTTCGTGACGCCGTCGCGGACATCGTTGGTGGCCATGTTCTTCAGTTCGACCTTCGCGCCAAGGATCGCCGCGCCGGTCGGGTCGGTGACGATGCCGGTGATCGAAGACGTGAAGTTCTGAGCAAACGAGAACTGGCTGAAAGCAGCCGCCAGACACACTACCAATACAAGTGGCAGCAACCTGGCAGGCTGGAAACGTGCAGTCGCTGCAATACGTAGCAGGCGCACAGTAACCTCCTGTGGTGTTAAGACCCTTGCTTGTCCCTGAGCGGGGACAAAGACCTGTTTCGAAATTTTACCATGAGCGCAGGACAACGCTGGAAATCGCCGCAGACCGCGCCTGCCCGAAACGAATCGAAACGAAAACAAAAGCCCCGGCAACCGAAGCTGCCGGGGCGGAGGGTGTCCGTATGTATGCTGACGGTGTTAGTCATTATGGAGCGACCAACCGCCGATTCGCAGTAGCGCGGGTTACGCTGCGAAGAGGTGAATCCAGCGGCGCAGAGCCGCATACGAAAGGAGTTGGTCGCTCATGTCTAAAGTACGATTTGTAGGTCTCGAT
>DASRCB010000283.1:0-3132 GCA_035653295.1 Bryobacteraceae bacterium | reverse complement strand
TGACGAAATACCAAACCGGATCGGTCATGCTGCGCCCGATGACCAGGCCCCAGGTCTGCGGCATTCGCAGCAGATGCAGCCAGCCGGCGCCCTTCATGGGCAGCCGTTCGCGATCGCGGTCGGCGAGAATCATCTCTCGCTCGCCAGCGCCCAGGCGTGGATGATCCTCGGGCGACTGGTATACACGGCGCCAGACCACCACCCATAACAGGCTGAGTGCGCCGGTAACCAGAAAGGCGGCGCGCCAGCTCCCGAACCAATGCTGCAGAGTGACCACGATGATCGGCGCCAGGGCCGCGCCTACGGCCGAGCCGCTGTCGAACAGCGCCACCGCGAAGCTGCGCTCCCGTCGCGGGAACCACTCGCTGACCGCTTTGGTCGCGCCCGGCCAGTTCGCGGATTCGCCGATCCCGAGCAGAAACCGCAGCGTGAACAACGACCACAGGCCCGTCGCCAGGGACGTGAGCGCCGCCGCGATGGAATACCAGGTCACGCTCAGGCTCAGCCCCAGCCGGGTGCCCGCGCGGTCGAGAAACTTTCCCGCGCCGGCCTGTCCGATGGCGTACGCCAGGCGAAAGCCGATCACCACGATGGCGAAGGTTTCGTTGTTCCAGTGGAAGCTGGTCTTGAGACCGGGCGCGAGCACGGCCAGCGTCTGGCGGTCGATGTAATTGATGATGGTGGAGGCCAGCAGAAGCCCGCCGATCCACCACCGCAGCCGCGGGATGGGGCGGCGGGCGGTAACAGCAGGCGCACTCATCTTACGAACCGAAGGATACCGAAAGAAAAAGAAAGAGTCAAACTTTTAGGCAATAGATACAGGACTCAGGCGCGATCGAGCAGCCGATCGGCGGCCCGAACGCCCCTGTATTGGGCCTCTTCGAACAGCGACAGGCCGCTGAGGTCGGAGTTGGCGAAGTAGACGCGGTCGAGCGGTTGCAGCCAGCGTTTCCTCTGTCCGGAGCTGATGAAGCCGACTGCGGGCCGGATCATGGCGTGGCCCATGCGCATGACATCGATTCGCGCGACGCACTGGCGGATGTCCGGGTGCGCGCGTTCCAGGTCGTGCAGGATGGCTTCGCGCCACCACGCCCAGTCGCGGGCAAGCAGCACGCGGCGGCCTTCGGCGGGCGCGTATTCGGCCAGCGACCAGTAAAAGGTCCAAACCGAGCGCTCCCGCGGGGCTGTGGCCAGGCTCATGTGCGTGGCATCGACGTAGCCCAGCGTTGGCGAGCCGAAGATCACGTTATCCCACGCTTGTTCGGAGCCGCGCTGGTCGGGGATGCGATGCAGGGTCAGGTTCGCGGTCAGCCATGGCGAGTACACAAAACCTTCCGCGGCCGGCGCGCCCTCGATCACATAATGCGCGACGAACGTGGGAGCGGCCCAGATTACGTGATCGCACAGGTATTCCACCTCCGGCGTCGTAACGCGCCAGCGGGCGCCGGCTCGTTCGATGCGATAGACCGGACTGCCGGAATGAATGTACGCAGCCAGCTTCGCGGTGAGGCGCCGCGTGATCCAGCCGTTGCCTTCGGGCCAGGTAAGCGGGCCTTTCTCCTCCGGCTCGCGGGAGGCGAAGTAATGGATGCCGGCCCATGCGGAGGTGTCGCGCGAGAGCGCGCCGTAATCGTCGCGGCAGCAGTAATCGAGGTACCAGCGCAGATACGGTGAATCGAGGCGCTGCTGGGCGAGCCAGTCGGCGAAAGAAACGCGGTCGAGATCGGAGTCGCGGGCGCCGCGCTCCATGGGGATGGTGAACTCGCCCGTTGCGCGGTGCTCGCGAACCATCGCTTCGAAGCGGCGGAACTGTTCCCGGTCGCGCGCGGCGGCGCCGAGTTCCGGCTCAATCCCGTCCTGCCAGCGGCCGTGAATGTAAAGGCGCTCCTGCGGCGCGAAGCAGAGATAGCGCTCGTTCCAGCGGCCGTCGGCGTATGCGCCGAATTCTTCGAGCAGCTCGCGGGCAAGGCCTTCGGCGCGCGAAGGCACGGGCACGTAATGCGCGGCCCACGGGTACCGGGTGATTTCGTTCTCGCCCCAGCGAGCATTGCCGCCGGCCGCGGGCTCCATTTCGAGAACGACGAAATCGCGAAAACCGCGCTTGTCGAGGCGCCAGGCCGCGCAGAGCCCGGCCATGCCGCCGCCCGCGATGACCACGGAAACCCGACGCTGCCGGTGCGGGGCGCGAAAGGAGCCGTGATCGCGCAGCCTGTGCCCGAGCGGGAACGATTCGTTGACAAACGAACCGGCGATGCGGGGTTCTGACTTCGGAGCGAGCCCGACGAGGGCGGGCGCACCGAGCAGGAGTTGGCGGCGCGTCCACGGATTAGGATTCATCGCAAGCCACTCAGGACGTCAGTCAGCGGCAAATGAACGCTGTTGAACTCTGAAACGCGAGAGAACCTCATGCTACAGGCGTCAGGGTGAAGTGGTGCGGGACGGGCTGCGCCGCCTGCTTTCGACGAGCCACAACCTCGCGCTCGAGGGCATCGAGCGCGTCCATGGCCGGGGTGGACTGCTGGAAATCGTAGTCGGCGAGGGGAACCTGAATCGTGCGCCAGCGGTTATTGTGCAGATCGCAGTGCGAGACGGTCAGATCATAGACCTTTTTTGCCTGCTTCGCCATGGGCGTCGACAGCAGGCCGAGGTTGATGCCCTGGGCCAGACGGTCGTTATTGAATGTGCCGGCGTCCTCGCCGTCGATCTTCAGCGAGTACACGCCATCTTTCAGTCCGGTTACGCGCAGGCCTTCTTCGTTCAGCGCTTCGGCGACATCGGAGCTGTTGAAGACCAGCGACAGTGGTCCGTCACCTTTGCCTTTGTTCCACGCGGCGAATGGGAGCGGCAGCGCGTCATCGAGCTGGGTCCACGCCAGCCCGGATGCGGCGCTCAGCTCAGTTACCTGCGCGTGGTCGGCCGCGCTCACGACCGGCCGGGAGCCGGAGGCGTCGATGGCGACCTCGCTCACTACCGGGCGCGCATTCCACGCCTTCAGCAGCTCCTCGGCCATGATCAGGTGGCCGGCGAAGGCGGGATGCACGCGATCGGGAATGATCTTCAGGGCCTCTTCGTGATTCTGCGCATCGGCGCGCGCGAGCATGCGCACCACCGCGGTGTTCAGGTCGGCGACAT
>DASRCB010000282.1:0-57554 GCA_035653295.1 Bryobacteraceae bacterium | reverse complement strand
ACGTCCTCGAACTTCATGGCGCCGAGGTTGCGGAAGACGGTGTTGGGCTCGGCGTACGTTCGCGTCGAGAACTCGGCGATATTGTCCAGGACGTTGGAGCGGGCGACGAAGAGGTCTTTCAGGCCATCGTTGTCGAAATCGCCGACGCCGTTCGACCATCCGGACATCTCCAGGGTTCGGCGGGCCAGGCCGCTGCGGCCGGTCACGTCGATGAAGATGCCATCGCCGTTGTTCCGGAACAGCGGGAATGTCTCGAGCTCTGTGGCGGTGTGCCAGATATCGGGGCGGCCGTCGTTATCGAGGTCGCGGAACTCCGCGCCCATGCCGGATACGGCCTTTCCGTTCTCGGTGTAGGCGACGCCCGCATCCATGGCCATCTCCTCGAACGCCTTGCCCTTCAGGTTGTGGAAGAGCGAGTTCGGGGTATTGTCGTTGGCGACGAAGATGTCGAGCCAGCCGTCATTGTCGTAATCGTTGAAGCCCACGCCCATACCCTTGCCCAGCCGCTTCGAGATGCCGGTCTCTTCGGAAACGTCGGTGAACGTGCCGTCGCCGTTGTTGCGGTAGAGGGTGGAGGGGAGCGGCTCGTAGAATTTCGGGTGGCAGTAGGCGCGGATGCGGCCGCCGTTGAGGCACATGGGATCCTTGTTGACCTCCCATACGCAGTAATTCGAGACGAAGAGGTCGAGCCGGCCATCGTTGTTGTAATCGAGCCAGCCGGCGGCCGCGCTCCACATCTTGCGGCCCTTCCAGGCGGCGCCGCCGACGCCGGCCTTCTCCGTCATGTCGGTGAAGGTTCCGTCGCCGTTGTTGCGATAGAGGTGATTGCCGGTGACGCTGGCGACGTAGAGATCCTGCCAGCCGTCGTTATCGAAGTCGCCCACCGCGACGCCCATGTCGTAGCCGTCGCCGGCGACGCCAGCCTTGTCGGTGACATCGGTGAACGTGCCGTCGCGATTGTTGTGGAAAAGCCGGTTCTTATAAATCGCACTCTCTTTGCGGAGCGAGGGAATCGCGGCGCCATTGACGAAGTAGATGTCCAGCCAGCCGTCGTTGTCGTAGTCGATCAGGCCGACGCCGGAGACCATGGTTTCGGGCTGGTTCTTGTTGGGGGTCGGGGAGCTGTTGGTGGTGAAGGCGAGACCCGATCGGGGGGTCACGTCGGAGAAACGGATCGTGCTGCCGCCGCTGGAGCCGGCGCTCATGCCGGTGAGGATTGCGGCGAATAATATCGCGCCGGCGATTGCGAACGCGCGGAACATCTGGTTCCCCCCTGAGAGATGGTCAAGCTATATTGCCGAGAATCTCATCGGGCGCTGGTGACTACGTCAGGTGGGGACGTGTGATGACACGGCGTGAGCTGATTGCGCTCCTGTCCGCGGCTCCCTGGCTGCGATCGGCGGAACGGAACGACAGCGGGATGGCCTCGCGCGGGATCAGGCCGCAGCCGCGCGGCAAAGCTTCGGGCCGGCCGTTCAATGCGCGCTTTACGGATGTCGCGGCAGCTGCCGGGCTGCACGCGCCGATTATCTACGGTCCGCCGGACCGGATGGACTACATACTCGAATCGATGGGCTGCGGGATCGCCTTCCTCGATTACGACAACGACGGCTGGCTGGATATTTTCACCCTGACCGGCACGCGGCGCGAGGGGCCGGTGGCCGGAGCAACGAACCGTCTGTACCGGAACAATCGGGACGGCACCTTTACCGATGTAACGCGCGAGGCTGGCCTCACGCGGCAGGACTGGGCATTCGGGGTGACCGTCGGCGACTACAACAACGACGGCTTCGACGATATTTTCATCTCGCAGTGGGGACAGAATGTTCTCTACCGCAACAACGGAGACGGAACGTTCAGCGACGTCACCAGAGCGGCGGGACTCATTCACGACGGGCGACGCTGGGGTACGGGCTGCACCTGGGTCGATTACGATCGCGATGGGCGGCTCGATCTATTCGTCAGCCACTATTTGATGTTCGATTTCGAGTCCATTCCGGCGACAGGGCAGGACCCGGCCTGTAACTTCAAAGGCGTTCCCGTGAACTGCGGCCCGCGGGGCCTGCGAGGGGAGCGCTGCACGCTGTACCACAATAATGGCGACGGGACGTTCACGGATGTGACGGCGGCGTCGAGCATCGGCGGGGCGGGGCCCTCGTTCGGGCTGACGGCAGTGGCGGCCGATTTTCTGAAAACCGGGTGGCAGGACATTTACGTGGCCTGCGATTCCACGCCGAGCCTGCTGTTCCATAACCAGGGCGACGGCCGATTCGCCGAACAGGGGCTGCAGCTCGGGCTGGCCGTGAACGAGGACGGGAGCGAACAGGCCGGCATGGGGATCGCGGTCGGCGACTTCGATAGCGACGGCGAGCTCGACGTGCTGAAAACGCATTTCACCGAGGACACGGCGGCGCTGTATCGCAATATCGGGCGGGGCGGCTTTGAAGACGTCACGAATGCGGCGGGCCTGGGCGTGGAAACACGGTATGTGAGCTGGGGCGCGGGCATACAGGATTTCGATAACGACGGATGGCCGGACCTGTTCTGGGCTACGGGCAGCGTGTTTCCGGAGGTGGAGCGGGTGCATCCCGAGTTCGCCCACAGGACGCCGCGAGTTCTGTTCCGGAATCTCGGGGCAGGGAAGTTCGAGGAGCTGCTCGATGCCGCGGGTCCGGCGATCGGCGAGGCTCACGCCAGCCGCGGAGTTGCTTTTGGCGATTTCGACAACGACGGTGACGTCGACATTCTGATCATGAACATCAACGAACCGCCGTCGCTGCTGCGGAACGACGTGCGCGGCGCCAACCACTGGCTGAAGGTGAAACTGATCGGGGTGAAGTCGAATCGAAGCGCGATTGGGGCGACGGTGATTGCGAGCTACGGAGGGCGGAAGCAGGCGCAGGCGGTGCTCGCGCAATCGGGGTATTTGTCGGCCAGCGACAGACGGCTGCATTTCGGGCTCGGCGATGCGACGTCGGCGAGGCTGGAGGTGCGCTGGCCCAGCGGGGTTTGCGAGAACATTGGGTCCGTCGCGGCGGACCGGCTGGTGACGATTCGCGAGGGCGCCGGAGTGATTCGAGTCGAGTCATTTGGGAAAAGCCGCTGATGCGCGTGCTCTGGTGTGTGCTGGCTGCCTGCGTTGCCGCTGTTGGACAAACCGCGGTTCACGTTGCCAGGGCAACGCAGCTGATGCAGGATCGGCTGTTCGCGGCGGCGGGCTCGGAGTTCGAAATCGCACTGAAGCAGGAGCCGAGCAACAACGGCGTGCGCTTTCAGTACGCGGCGTGCCTTTTCGCTCAGGGCCGCAATGAGGAGGCGCGGCAGCAGTTCGAAGCCGTGCGCCGGCAGACGGGTGACTCGCCGGGCGTGAACTATTATCTCGGGCGTTTGGATCTACTGGGCGGCGATTTCGCAAGCGCGGTGGGGAAGCTGCGCGCGGCAGAAGCGGACCCGGCGTTCTCGCGCGCGGCTTTCTATCTCGGACTTGCGTATCTGGGCACGGGGAATCGGGCAGAGGCGATTCACTCTCTCGAGAGAGCGGCGACGGCGAGTCCACGCGATGGACAGGTGCATTATCGGCTGGCGCGCGCGTATTCGGCGGCGGGCCGCAGCGATGATGCTGACCGGGAGTACAAGCTGTATAACGATTGCCGGAATACGCTCCGTACGACCGAGCAGGATGTTCGTGAGTGCGCGAAAGCGCTGCGGTCGAGCAGGATCGAGGAGGCGCGGCCGGTGTGCCAGAGGGTTGCCGATCCGAACGATCCGGAACGGCTGGTCGTGCTCGCGCAGTTGTACGGGGAACGAGGCGCGTACGACGATGCGATCGAGCCGCTGCGGCGGGCGGTGCAGATCGATGCCGAGTCGTTTGAGGCATGGCACGATCTCGGGCTGACGCTGTTTCGCCTGAAACGGTATGGGGACGCGCGAGCGCCGCTGGAACGTGCCGTGGCGCTGAATCCGGAGTTCGCGGACACGCTGAATCTGCTCGCGGCGACGCTTTACGTCCTGGGGGACGACGCGGCCGCGCTGCCGGTACTGGAGAAGCTGCATTCTCTCAAGCCCGGCGATGCACAGGTGAGCGCTGCACTGGAGCGGGTTCGGGCGGCGGTGAGGGAAAAGCGGTGATCTAAGCGCCGGCGGGATCGGCCTGCGCCTGGAGGCGCTCTGATTCCATGCGCTCGCGATCGGCATCGGCTGTCCTGCGGGCGCGGGCGTAGCCGCGGGACAGCTCGAGGTGAGCTTCGGGGCTCCGGGGCGCGAGCCTGACCGCGGTTTGCGCTTCGCGGATCGCCTGCGGGATGTTGCCGAGCGCCAGCAATACGCGGCCGTAGATGATGTGGGCCGCGAAGTTGCCCGGCTGCAGGCGCACCGCTTCGGCGACGTACCTGCGGGCCTGGGCATGGTCGCCGTTGTTCAGACAGACGAGGGCGATCTGCACCCGTGCATCGACGTCACCGGGGGAGAGCTCGAGCTCCCGGCGAAATTCGGCGAACGCATCGTCAGGGTGAACTTTGAGGAGAAAGAGGCCGTACAGGTAATGCACTCCCGGCTCGGCAGGCCAGGTTTTGACGAGGTCGTTGAATTCCTTTCCCGCAGCAACCCAATCCTTGATTTCGAAGAGGACGCGCGCGCGGCCGGCCTGGCGGATCAGCGCGGTTTTTGTGGGCGGGATATCCTGGGGGAGCATTGGCATGCGCAGGGCGGCGATGCCGATGGCGTCGATGAGTTCCGAGTCGCTCAGCACGGCTCTCTGCGCGTCAGCCCCGGCATGGTCGGCGGCGGCTTGCTCGGCCAGGAGCGTAAGCAGGCGCAGGGCAAGTTCCGGCCGGCGCAGTTTTGAGTGAAGGATAGCGTCGCTGTACAGAATACGGCGCGCAAAGTCGCGATTGGTTCCGAGGCCGAGGCGGCGGCTGTGCTCCAGTGTATTCGCGGCTTCCGTCCAGGACTTCAGCTGAAACTCGCAAAGGCCGAGCATGCCGACTCCAGGGCCGGCCCTGGGCTCGAGAGCGGTGAACTTCGCGAAGGCGGCGCGCGCCGCGGTGAACTGGCCGGTATCAAACAGCAGCGTTCCCAGGCGCCAGAAACCCTCAGGCCAGCCGGGGTTCAGAATGACAGCTCTTTCATAGAGCGCGATGGCCTCGGGAACCCGTTCCTCCGCAAGCGCGTGCTGCGCGCGCGCGGCGACGTCAGGAAACGAATCGGCACACAACGCCACAGAAAACAGAGCAGCCGTAATCCAGGCGCGGCGCATTCGGGATACTTCAGTTTATAAAAGGGCGGCCCCGAAAGGCCGCCCGTGTAACGATGGAATCAATCCGCCAGCGCTTCAGAAGACGTACTTGACTCCGAGCTGGATGATGCGGTGACCGGTCTTGTTGCCGGTGATGCCGAAGTTCGCGTTGCTGAGCTGTCCCTGCTGATTAAAGGACAGATTCAGGTTCGGATCGTTGGCGATGAATGTCCAGAGCGGATGGTTGAGGAAATTGAAGGCCGAAACGCGGAACTGGAGTTTCTGGCTTTCCTTAAACGTGAAGTTCTTGAACAGCGTGAGATCGCTGTTCCAGAACCACGGTCCGTTCATGGTCGGGAAGATGAAATTCCCCTTATTGCCCGGAG
The DNA here is from genome assembly GCA_035653295.1 of Bryobacteraceae bacterium. Classification (GTDB taxonomy): domain Bacteria; phylum Acidobacteriota; class Terriglobia; order Bryobacterales; family Bryobacteraceae; genus DASRCB01. The sequence goes on along the minus strand of DASRCB010000282.1, from coordinate 51,935 downwards.
CAGGGCCGGTGAAACAATTACCGTTCACGTACTGGTGCGCCTTGAGTCCGCTGTTCGGATTGCAGGTGACCAGAGGCATGAGCTGAATGTCCGGCGTTCCGAGTATCGTATCTTTGCTCGCCTGGAGCGGGCTGGTGAGCGTTGTGCCCATGAACGTAGTGCCGGTGGGCACGTAATAAGAGAAGTTGAAGTTGCTGTTCGCGGCAACCGCGGCCTGCAGGTCGGCGCCGCTCTGCAATTGTGTGATGCCGGAAATCTGCCAGCCGTCAATCGCCCCTCTGACAAAGCTGTTCCCCACTCTCCAATCCGGCAGATTGTAGGAATAAGCCGCGTTGAAAAGATGCGTACGGTTGTTGGGCAGCGTTCCGTAATCGTTGCTGAGGTTGGTCGGGTCGCCGACCGCCGCGCCGTTCTCGCCGCGGATTCCCAACGCCTTGCTGAACGTATAGTTGGTCATGAACAGGAAGCGGCCGGCCTGTTTGTTCCAGGTGGCCTGCATGCTGTTGTAATTCGAGTACATGCTGTGCGTGATGATCTTGACCGAGGTGTAGTTCTGCATCGGCCGGACCGCATTCTCCTGAGTGCTGTTGTAGCTGCTCAACCATCCGTATTTCTGAAACAGAGCGCCGAAGGGAACCAGGTCGATATTGTTGAGGTTGTTGTTGTAGTTGTTCAGATAATCGGCTTTGTTGCCAACATAGGCGACTTCCAGGACGCTGTTCCACGGCAACCGCTCCGCGACCGTGAAGCTGTAGTTCTGCACGCGCGGCTGCTGATCATCGTGGGTGTCGAGCGTATTGACGCTCCCCGGCGGCTGGAATGTCGTGGAGGCGGCGCCAATCTGGTTGTACGTAGTGGGTCCGAAGGAATAGCTATACGAGCCCTGGGTGATGCCGTAAGCGGCATTCTGCACGTTCTGTTCGTCGTGATAATGATAGACGCCGTAGCCGCCGCGGAGAACGGTTCGGCCGGAGCCGAAGATATCCCAGGCGAACCCGAATCGCGGATTGTAGTAAAACATTCGGGTCGGTGAACCGGACAGAGGCACCGAGGGATCCTTCTTGTGCCACTGGAGGCCAGTAAGTTTGGCCACGTCGGCGGGATTATTGCTGTAGGTGGCCGGATTCCATACGGCGAATCCATATCCGGTGACGTCGCTCCAGGGTCCGAGGTGCTGCACGCGCAGGCCGTAGTCCAGGGTCAGCCGGCGCGTTACTTTCCAGGAATCCTGTCCGTAGAAATCGGTGGACAGATAGCGGAAGCCTGGAACAGTGTTGAAGTTGGTTTCAGTGTAGGTGGTGATGTCGCCGGCGAGCATATCCGCATAGGCATTGCCGGTGCTGTTCCCGCCCCAGTTGGCGAAGACCATCTGGCCGTTGACCGCGGCCGAGCCGGGCTGTTCGTTGTAGGTGCGCTCCCAGTAAAACCCGAACTTGGCGGTATGGGTGCCCCATACCTTGGAAACCGTGTCGCTGACGCTGGGCAGGGTCTTCTTGGCGTAGATTGTGCCGTTCAGTTCGTAGCCGGACTGAAGCTGATTGGCGATCCCGTCGCTCCAACCGGTCATCTGCGGAAAAATCAGCTTGTCCGGATTGGGGTGGTCGAAAGCCATTTTGTAGTCGAGGCCCAAAGGCCCGCGCTGGACCTTTGTCGGATCCGCCAAGGTGTTCGGCAGGTTCAGATAGGTATAGGCGAATACCAGCTCGTTGGTGAGCGTGGGGCTCATCACCTTGGTGAGGTTGACGGTGAGGATATCAGCGTGAGTCTTCTGGAGATCCGGTGTGGGATATGGAACGGTGGGGCTGACCCAGCTCTGGGCGCTGCCGGTCCATAGCGTGTCCAGGCTTTCCTGTCCGTCGTCGCGCTGCCGGTTCCAGGTGACGTACAGCTTGGTGTTGTCGTTGATGGTGTAATCCACGCGCGGGTGGAACTGCCACATATTGCCGTAGCGGGTGCTGGCGCTGACGTAATTGAAGCCGTTGTTGGTCGCCGGATCGGCATTCGGCAGCGGGTAAACGTTCATGAGCGCTTTGCCATAGGCGGTCTGCTTGTCCGCGGGAACGATTCCCCCCGGGAAGTTCGGCTTGCCTGTGACCGCGTAGCCGTTCAGTTTGCTCATATAGGCGGTATCGCTGAAATCGCCGTTCCGCATGGCGGCCGTGGGGACAACGGCCTGGTAGATATTGTTATCGATGTCCTGCTTGTAGTACTGCATGAAGTAATAGAAGAACAGCTTGTCGTGGTTGTGATTGAAGTTCGTGCCGGGGATCACAACCGGACCGCCGATATCGCCGCCCGGGAACCAGTAATCGGTCTCAGGCCGGGCGATGCCGGCAGCGTTGTTACGCCAGTCGTTCGCGTTCATGGAGTACTGCTTGGCGTACAGGTGGACCTCACCGTGGAACTGGCTGCCGCCCGATTTGCCGATGGCGGTGATGACCGTCGGGCCCTTGGACGAATCCGCGCCGTAGCTCTGGAGGTCGACCTTGAGTTCCTCGGTCATGTCAATGTTGGTGTTTTCCGACTGGCCACAGTTGCAGCCGGGATCGATGATATGCGCCCCGTCGGCGGTTATGTCCAGAGCCGCAGTGCGAAGGCCATTCGGCGCGAAATTCTGCACCGGGCCGGCGCCCGTGCCTTCGTTGGCCGCGGCGTAGGAGGCCTGGTTGACGGCGCCGCCGGTCATGGCCATACCGGGCATGATCTTGATGAACTCGGCGGCGTTCTGGCCGACAATGGCCACGTTTTGCATGACCTTCTGGCTGATGACCGCCGACTTATCACCGGAGTCCACAGGAGTGATCTGCGCCGCAGCGCCTTCGACATTGATCACTTCCTTCGTGGTCCCAACCTTCATCGCGATGTTGGAAAGATTGCGTTTGTCTCCAGCGTTCAGGACGATGTCCTTCATGGCCCATGTTTCGAACCCCTGAAGCTGGATTTCGATGTTGTACGATCCGGCAGGAACGGAGGCAAAGGTGAAGTACCCCTCCGCGTTGCTGGTAGTACGACGAATATCTCCGCTGATCTGACTCGTCAGAACGATTGCCGCTTCGGGAATGACGGCGCCGGTTGCGTCGGTCACGGTTCCTGTCAGCGTTGCGCTCACATTCTGCCCTATCAGAGTCGAAATTGGGACGATTAGCAAAATAAGCGCCACCGCCCAAAGACTGATGTGAACTCGCGTACCTTTCATTTAGTTGACCCCTTGAAGTTTCAACCCCTGACTCCTGAGTTTGTGGCGCCAGAAGTCCGGGCGGACCTATGGCGCGGAAAACTCCGGTCGGTAGTATTAAAGCAGTATTAGTGGTTTTCGGTTAGGGGTTTGACCGTGTATACACGTTGACCCTGGGCTGAAGTAACATCGGAAACACGGTGATTCTTATGGCCAGTTGGGCTGCTCTGCTTTGAGCCAGTCGTGCTCGGCCTGCTCGCGCCGCATGTCTTCCCTCATGCCGAGAGCGCGATATTCGGTGGCGAGGTAAAGGCGCACCTCGGGACTAAGTGTGTCCAAACGTTTCGCTTCGAGGAAGGCGCGAAGCGCCGCGGGATGGTCGCCTTTGGCCCGCAGCACGCGGCCGAGGGTCAGCTGTGTGCCGACGGAATCCGGGCTGAGGGCCACCGCCTCGCGGGCCATCTTCAAAGCTTCCTCGACGCGCTGCTCGACGAGGTAGCGCAGCGCAAGCTGCACGCGGGCCGGAACGCTGCCCGGGGTCAGACGGAGCTCAGCAAGGAACTGGGCGGCGGCCTTGTCGGGCTCATGAGCGGCCAGGTACGTACCATACAAGTAATGCACGTTGGGAAACGCAGGATACTTCGCAAGGAGGGCAGCGAAGCCTGCCTGGGCGGCAGCGGGCGGGCCGGTGGAAAGATCCCAGAATGTCTTTCCCGCAAGCGCTACTACTTCCTTCTGTGATGGCTGGACCTCGTCCGGCAGGATTGGAATGCGCAGGGTGGCGAGACCGCAGCCAACAAGCATGGCCGAGTTGTCCTTCACATGTTCGGCGACACGTAACAGGATCTCCTGGCTTAGCTCGTAAGCTCCCTGCCGGGTGAGCAGCAGGGCGAGGTGGTAATTGGCGGCGTCAAGTAATTGGCCACCGGACCCGGGCGGCGCGAACATGTGCGCACGCTTCAGATGCTGGAGCGACGAATCGAACTGCCTGATTTCGAACTCGCAAAGACCGAGCAGCGCCCAGGCGGCGGGCGCCGAGGGATCGAGCTGCACGAGGTGGTTCAGGTGATCCCGGCACGCCTGGTATCGGCCGGCTTCGTAGTCGAGCGTGCCGAGGGCCCACCAGCCTTCGCCCCAGTCGGGCCGCATGTTAACCGCGCGAGTGAACAGATCGACGGCTTCATCGGTGCGATTCGCGTTCCATGCCTCTCGCGCCTGGGACGAGATGCGATCAAAAGAGTCGGAAGCCGGGTCGGTTTGGGCGAGGAGAATCAGAGGCGCGAGCGAAAGAGCGATGGCGACTTTCACTTCAACGTCCGGCCGAACGCCTGGTCTTTGGCGTCGGTCTGCGCACTCAGGTTTTCCGCGAGCTGACGTTCGCGACGGCCGTCGGCGGCACGGCCGAGACGGAAATAGACGGTGGAAAGGCTTCGGTGCGCTTCTTCGAAGCCGGGCGCATCGTGCACAAGCGATTCCAGGCCAGCCGCAGCCGACGCGTTCTTCTCTTCGGCCATGTCGAGAACGGCGTATTGATAGCGCGCACGCAGTTCGCCGGGCTGAAGTTGCAACGCACGCGCCAGCAACTTGCGAGCCTCGGGGAAAGTTGCCTTCTCTCCCAGCAGTGTACCCAGGAATAAGAGCGATTCGAAGGAATTCGGGTCGATTACCAGGGCGCGCCGAAAGGCGGCCTCGGCCCCGTCGATATCCGAGTTGATGTACAGCAAACGGCCGTGCAGGGTGTGAGCCTCTGGGAGGCTGGGGTTCAGCTCGATGGCGCGCGTGACCTCCGCCATGGCCGCTTTCCGGTCGTTCATTTTGGTACGCGTATAAGCCATGAGCATGTGCGCCTCGGCGGTGTCGCCGGCGCCCAGAATGCGCTGGATCATGCGCGCGCCGGCTTGGTCCTGGTTGTCGCGGATGAGCGCCGTGCCAAGGAGATACGCCGCCGCCAGATCGCCGGGGTCAGATGCAGCAATGGGGTCGAGCAGTTCGATGGCCCGCTTCTCATGGCCCTCGCGGAGCCAGCATTCCGCCTCGATGAGTGTGGCGCGCCGGTTCTGCGGGTCGCTGGCTGGGAGGGCCGATCGGATGGTTTCGAACTCTTCGATAGCGTGCCGCAGGTCGCCCGACTTGTACCACGCCAGCGCGAGGTTGAACCGAATGCCCTGGTTCTGCGGCATGGCGGCAAGGGCGAGCTTGTATTCGCGTACGGCCTCGGTGAAGCGGCCCTCGTGCGCCAGCGCGGCGCCCAGATTGGAGCGGACCACGACCGCATCCGGGTGCACCTTCAGAAACTGCTGGTATGCGGCGATGGCCGCGGCGTAGTTCCCGGACTGGTGCAGGCGAACGGCTTCCCGAAGGGTGTTATCTGTAGTGGTGTTCTGGGCGAGGCAGCAGACGCAGAACAGGATTGCAATGGCGATGACTTTGGGGGCGGCAGGCGACTTCGCGTGCGGGGATGGTTGGGGGCGCAACGATTTGCACGCCCGACCAGGCGGGCTAAGAGCCCGCCGCAGGCTGGGAGCCTGCCCCACAAGAACCTTTGCCGTAACAGTGAGCAGCATCTGCACTAATCCCCGCAGCTAAGTCCCGTATCGGACCTATTCGATCCGGAACGCGACTTTTTCCTCGGCCTTCTCCTGCCCCTGAGTAACTCCTACGTGGATCTCATAGGACCCCGGTACGAACTTATCGCCCGGCAGACTGGCGATGTATGGGATACGTCCGTCCTTTTGCGGCGGTGGGAGGGGCGCGTCGGCTGAGCCGAGGTACTGACCCTCCTTGTAGAAGCCCATGGTGAGTGTGGGATTTCCCTGCACCGCAGTGTCGCGATAAACAGCGAAATAGAACGAGAGCACGGACCCTGGCCCGCCCTTCAGTGTATCGGTAAGCGCGGGGACGATTTTGCCGCCGTCGTAATAGAACGCATCCAGAATATCGTTGTTCTTCAGCGCATCGGCGCGCCGGACGATCACCACATTGCTGACGGATAGCTTGTTCGATGGCTGCGGCACGTGCAGCGCGGATTTCAAGACGCCGGTCTTGAGGCCCTTGCGGTCCATGACTGCGGCCTCCAGCATGTAATCGCCGGGCGCGAGCTCGGTATGGAAGGTCTGGACCATGTTTCCCTGCTTGTAGCTCTCGACCTTGTCGAGGGCGACCTGAACGGCGAAGTCCTTGCTGAACTTCTCGACGATTTCGCCCCTTTGGTCTTTGATCACCGCGAGGATGCCGGTGTTGACGGAAGCGCTGTTCTTATCGGCGTGCTGGTCAAACGTAAGGCCCCGGAGCGGCGCTTCCACACTCACCATGTACTCCACCTTCGGGCCGCGGTCGCTGAAACGCTGGGCGGCGGCGTGGAACGGCACGTCGCTGACCAGCTTCGGCGCGTTCAGGGCATTGAGCAGAGGCAACTCATAAGAAGCAAGCTGCTGTCCTCCGGTAAGGCTGGGCAAGGCATAATAGCCGCTGCGGGTGCGGACCTGAACGTCGGGCCGGTCGATTTTGACGGCAAGCTTACGGAACTTCCCATCCCATGTGGTGACGGAGGGCACGTAGGTGGCCTCGTAGTAGGTGCGGATTTCATCGAGGGCAAGGCGCAGCGGCGCTTTCAGATCGTTGGTTTCCCCGACCAGCGATCCCCCTGTGCTCTGCGCCAGATCCTTCAGCCACAGCATCGAGTTGGAACGCAGCGCGCTTAGTCCCGTGTCGGCGGACAGGATCTGATCGGCGCCGGTATCGCCCGTACCTCCACTCTGGGCCAGTCGCCGTGACGCGTTGTTCGCATCGCTCATCATTCCCACGCCGGCGCTGTTCTGGCTCCACGTAAGCAGGCCCTTTGTATCCACGGTATAGAAGGTGACATTTCCTCTGTTGGCGACACTGATGAGATCCTGGTAACGTTCCTTGATGTCGTCGGGAACATTAAACCAGGGATTGAAGTACAGGATCACCTTGCGGCCGGGCAGGGTTCCGATCTGACGCACGAGGCCGCGGAGTACGTTCAGGGTAGCGAAAGCATCGAGCTCGCGGTCTGCCCTTTCGGTGACCTGCAGCAGATCGTACTGGAGTTTAGCCAGCCGAAAGCTGATCATATCGCCGACCTGTGCGGCGCTGGGGCCAGTCTGCGGCCCACCCTGAACACTGGGCATGTCGAGGCCAACTCCGTTGGGGGCCAGGATGTGCGCCAGTTGCTCGCGGACCTGGGCGGACTGCGACGAATACTGGAGGTAAGAATTCCACATCGCGGCGCGTTCGATGCTTCTCATCAGGGCCGCGTGGTCCTGCGTAAAGGGCTGGAGGCAGTAGAGTTTGCGGTCGATCGCGAACAATGAATAGTACAGGTTCGTCTCCGGCGCCAGGGCCAGCAGGTCCTTAGTGGCCTCATGAAAGAACCGCTTGCTGTCCTGATCGAGGCCTTCGAACACGAGCGTGACCAGGCGAATCTCGCGCATGGGGTCGATGCCGATCGCGCCCGCCGGCATGGCCGTTTCCGGTGGGGCTTCAGCATTCTGACTGCCCTGCACCAGACGGAAAGAGGCCAGCTTCTGCTCGGCGCCGTCTTCGTAGACATGGATCTCTTCGGGACGGATGTCACGCACGGGTTTGCCCTTTTTAGTGCGGAAGACCATGTCGAGGACAACCTCCTGCGAGGTGGCCCGCACGGTGGCGGGCTCAGCAGCGGCGGCAGGTTTCTCCTTCTCGGCAGCGCAGATGCAGGCGACAGAAAACCCGACGAGCGCAAGTACTATGACCTTCATATGACAGAGATCTCCTTGGCTGGGAAGAATGCGGGATCGGCGAAAGCAGTATGAATGTGAATATTTCCCGGTAAGTATCGATTACAACACCAATCGACACGGCTCTCAATGGGGGCTCACTGTGTAGACACGCAGGGCACGAAGACTAAGATTTGACTTCACGGTGTGTACACCTCAAGTAACTGAGGTGAGAAACACGTTTCAGCCGCGAGTCTATTGTGATAGTGTTGAAGCAATTCACATCATGGTCGGAGATATCCGACATTTCTGGTCGAGTTGACGCCAGAATCCATTTATAGCTTCGCGGCCCGTTTCCGTATTCAGGGCCGAAGGGGTCGGATTTCATGTCTAACGCATTCATCTCCCCACCGGAGGAGACGAACGGCTCGGCCTTCGTCCCGGATGACCGGTGGGAGCTGGTCGAACGTCTTTCATCCAGCAGCACCTTTCAGAAGGCATACCGGTTACGGAGGTTCTTCCTCCATGTTGCGCAATGTGCGCTGGCGAACAAACCAGAGGATGCGACCGAGCAGCAGATCGGCATCCACGTCTTTGGTCGTACGCCGGGCTACAACCCGAACGAGGACAACATTGTTCGATCTCACGCCAGGCTTCTGCGCCTGAAACTGGAGCACTACTTCGCAAATGAAGGCAAAGCGGACCCGTATATCATCAGCATTCCGAAAGGTCAGTATCTGCCGGTATTCGAGGCACGTGAATCGTCCACTGTTTCCCCTCGGCAGGCAGTTTCGGACGCCGCCGCCCCGAACCGGCGCGTTCTGATTCATGCCCTGGCTGCACTGACCCTGATCTTTGCATGCACGACCTTTCTGACCGGCGGCTTGTGGCTTCGCGCCCGTGCGGAGGAACATCCCGATCAGCCCGCTTCATTCAACGCGTTTTGGAATTCTTTCCTTGCCGCTGGCTCATCCACGCTGATCGTCGCTTCCGACCATACCTATGGTCTGCTCCAGGAGGCAGCGCGCCGCGACATCCCGCTGAGCAGGTATCTGGCGAGCAGCTACTCGCAGGACGCGGGGCGTATTGCGCGTAACTCGGGGCTGCCAGGTCTTGCGGCCGAGTTCAACTATCTTCGTCTGAACGGGTTCGATGATGTCAGTGATACGCTGCGCCTCGGACGGGTGGACCAGTTGCGGCGGGCGGACGTTGGCGTGCGCTTTGCGCGCGACTGCAACCTGCGCGATATGGCTTCGGGAAATCTCATCGTGATCGGGTCGCACCACACGAACCCGTGGGCTGAACTCTTTGAACGGGACCTGAATTTCACCTACAAATTCGATTACGGCCTGATGAAGAATTACTGTCTCAACCGTTCGCCGCGGAAGGGGGAAGCGGCAACCTATCCTCCCGCCGGGTTCAGCGGCGAACAGGACGCTTACGGGACGGTCGCAGTGGTGCGGGCGTCTTCCGGCCGACGAGTGCTGCTGATCGGCGGCACATCAATGGCCGGTGCGGAGATGGCGGCCGAGTTCATCACAAACCCGTCCGCCTGTGCGCGGTTTCTCGACGGGCTGCCGCGAACCCCGGGCGGCGGTCCGGAACCGTTCGAGGTGTTGCTGCGCGGCATGTGTGTCGCCGGCCAGCAGGCCGGCGCGCCGGTTGTGGTGGCATGGAGGTCCGCGCCGGCGCGATCCACGTGGCCCTGACACAGCAGGCGACCGCAAGCGGCCCAGGTATCGTGTTCAATCGAGACCCACGATGTGCTGTCTGGTTCCGTCGTTTCGTTCGAGGATGAGCTCGGCAGCAATGGTTCGATTGTCGCCCGGCGCGAGCGTTATTTTTCGGTCCCATGTCTCGTATCCGGTCTTCTTTATGGCAATCGTGTGCTGGCCTTCCGGCAGGCGGATGAGATCCTCGGTCGGTGTCGTTCCCCAGTATTCTCCGTCGATATCCACTTCGGCCCGCGATGGGTTCGACGTAAAGCGAACCACAATGCCTTTCCGTGGCGTGGCGTCCGGCGCGTTCCCGGCTGCAGAGGTGGGTTCGGTTCGGCAACCACACCCGAAGGGCGCGCCGCTATCTCTTCCGCCTGAATAGCGGGCTGTTTTTGCGAGTCGGTTTGAACGCCAGCCGACGCCGTTTCCGATGTTGGCCTCAAGACCGGAGGAACGAATGGCGCGACATGGAGCCGGCCGTGCGATTGCCAATCAGCCAGGATCGATTCACAGGCATCTTTCGCGGCGTGCCCGACAGTGCGGGTGGCGCCGCTGCCAATTACGTCACCTGCGCGATTCGCAACCTGCAGCTGGCTATTGGTGCGAAGCAATCCGCGGTTGTGCTTCGACTCGCGATTCAACATGATGGAGTAATCCGCATTGGCCGGATTCAGCGTGACCATGACGCCAGCGCAGTTATTCTGTAAGTCCTTTATAACTTCCATGGCCTCATCATGCGAGTCGCGCGTGGAGTTGGACCCCCATGCCGCCCAACGCTTTCCCCAACCTCCCGATCCGGTTGTGACAAGGTTCTCCGACCCTTTGCCCTGCACGAAAACGCGAGGCTCGTCTTGCGCCCGAGCAGGCGCCCTCAGCGCGACGAGTGCGGCGACTAAGATCACGCCCGTGTTAATCTTCCGCGAACGATGAGATTTCATGATGGCTACTGCGGTTCTCCTCTCAAATACTTAATCGCCGGAATCATGGGCCTTGTTAGCCGATCCGTACGTAGCCAAATGCCTTAGACCACCCCTGCTTCGGTACTGACCTCCAGCCGCAGCGTTGCGTGGTACCTGCGGCGGCGTCGCAGTGCAGCTGGTTTACTGAGCCGGCTCGCGGACGACGAGCACGCGATCGGCGGCCACGTTTCTAAGCTGCTGCAATATGCCCGAAGGCCAGCGAATCTCGATCAGATCGACGGCCGCATCAGGCCCGAGGCCGAAGTGCACCGGTCCAGCGCTGGATGAGGCGTAACCCAGCGCGGTGGTCGCGTGGTTGTACTGAGTTGCGCGTTTCGTGACGACTTTGATGCGTGCGCCAATGCCATCGCGGTTGCTGCGCACGCCCTGCAGTTTTATATCGAGCCAGTGTGCGGGGCCCGGGCTGTCGTTGATCCAGATCTCGGCAGGCGCTCCGATCGACGTCACCACGACATCCTCGCGGCCATCGCCGTCGAAGTCGGCGGCGGCGGAGCCGCGGTGGCGCCGGGGCGGCATCGCGCCCAGACCCGCTTCCTCGACCAGTGCGCCGAACCTGGCGCCGCCGAGGTTGCGGAACACAGCGTTAGGCTGCGCGACGGTGACCCGCGGCGCGGCGGCCGTCGACTGCACATGCCCTCTGCTGACGAAAATGTCCTTCCAGCCGTCGTTGTCGAGATCGACGATGGTCGGCGAATAACCGGACATGGGCATGCTCAGCGCGGCGATCCGGCTCTGCGCGGTGAAGTCGGTGAAGTCGCCGCGCCCCGTGTTGCGGAACAGCGGGAACGTTTCGTCGTCCAGAGCCACGACACAGATATCCGGATACCCGTCATTGTCCAGATCGCGGAAGTCCACGCCCATGCCGGAGATGAACTCGGCGTTCTCGCGAAGGGCTACATTGGCCTCGAAAGCGACCTCCTCAAATCTCCCTGCGCCCTTGTTGCGGAAGAGGGAGTTGTACATCTTGTCGTTGGCGATGAAAAAGTCCATGTTGCCGTCGAGGTCGTAATCGGCGATTCCAATTCCCATGCCCTTACCCGGATGCTGCCGCAGTCCCGCGTCGGCGGACACGTCGCGGAACGCGCCATTGCCAGTGTTCAGGAACAACTGGCTGGGCGTAGGCTTGTACATTTTCGGATGGCAGTAATCACGGTGGCCGGCATCCTCGCACACCGGCTCGGTTTCAATGTTCCAGCTCAGGTAATTGACCACTATCAGATCGAGCAGGCCGTCGTTGTTTACGTCCACCCAGGCGCCGCCGACCGACCACAGCGGCCCGTATTCGTCCTCCGGCCTGTTCAGGCCCGCCTTTGCCGTGACGTCGGTAAACGTACCGTCGCCATTGTTGTGATAGAGCGTGTTGCGGTGCACGCCGCCGACGAAGATGTCTCCGTAGCCGTCGTTGTCGTAATCACCAATCGCCACGCCGGTGTCGAATCCGCTGCCGCGCAGACCGGCCTTATCGGTCACGTCGGTGAATCGCCCATTGCCGTCATTGCGGAAGAGGCGGTTGAAGTAGCGCGGCGCCGTCTTCTTCAGGGAGCGGATGTCGGCGCCATTGGTGAAGAATATGTCCGGCCTGCCGTCATTGTTGTAATCGAAGACGGCCACGCCTCCGGCCATGGTCTCGGGCGAGTGCCGCTCCGGGGTTTCACAGCTGTCGAGGGTGAAATCGATCGCCTGATGATGGAAGTGGATGAGACTCGCAGGTATCTGCGATGCGGCCAGGAGCCAACCGGCGGCTGTCAGCGCGAGGAAGGCAGCGGCTGTCGCCGCGCTAGGCAACGCGCGCAAGCAGGTCCTTCATCTCCACGGGCTCTGAAACAACGCCGGGTTTCAATGCCGGCGCGATCGCCAGCGCCTCGCTGTGGTCCTCGAACCAGACCAGGAACCGCGACTGATCCGCGCCGGAGAGCCGCTGCTGGTTGAGCCACGTGTACCAGGCGCCCATATCGCCGTCGATCAGGGATCCCATGGGATCCAGCGCCGGGGTGTCATGTTTTTCAGAAATCAGTTCTCCGAGGGACAACTCGCGCAGACGCGGCGCGAAGCGGGCCAGCAAGGTTACCGGTTGTGCGCGCCGTAATGCCTCGCGGGCCGCCCACTGCACGAACGTCGTGCTGTACATCTGCGTGCCCGAGCCCTCGGTGAGCAGGGTCATCTCGAACCGGCTGAGCACCGCATCCTCGCGCGCGGAGCGCATGCCCAGCTCACTGGGATCCATTTGCGCGAGCATGGTGCGAAGCGCTTCCGAGCCCGTGCCGGAGTTCATGGCGCGGCCCATGCGATCGAGCAGCGTTTGACGCGCTCGCGCGAGGCCGCTCCATGATACGCACGCGGCGCCGCGACAGGGCCCGGCAAGCTCGCCGCCGTCAATGTACCAGTGTCCGTAGGGAACCTGATGGGCGGAGGCGCGATCGGCAACGGCGCCAAGCAGGGCTGCGAGTGCGCCGACAGGGTGAACTCGAGTGTAATAGATCCCCTGCGCGCGGAGCCGTCGAAAGAGCGGGTATCTGTTCGTCTCGACGCCCTGCCCGATGATGACAATCCCAAGGCGAGGAATGGGCGCGGGCCGGTGTGGCGCCGCCGCGCGAACGCGGGCCATATACTCGACCGCCGCGGTGCGGAAGCCGTCCACCTGGTGGGTAGCCCACAGGTGCGCCGTGAGACTTTCGGAAAATTGGCCGGGCAGAGTGACCCAGTCGAATCGCTCGAGCTGCGGGGAGAGCGTCAGCCCGGCGAAAGGCGCCATGACGCGCCGCAACTCCGGGGCGGCCAGCGATCGCAAATACGCAAGCTGAACCTCGAGCTCGTTCCTCTCGGCCGGAAACTTCCAGTCGTAGACGATCAGCTCGCGCAGGAGTAACGGGGCGAATGCGAGGGGCAGTTGCCGCAGCAAGCCGATGTTGTCGGCAGCGGTGCGCTTTGCCTCGGGCGGGTACGGGCTGAACTGTTCGACCGTAAGCTCACTGGGAAGCATGGCTACGACAGCTCCGGCAATGGCTTGCCCTGGGAGAATCGGGCCGAAAAGCCGAACAGGGCGCCCAGGGTGGGAACCAGATCGGTGGACTCGACCGGCCGATCGACGACGAAGTTTTCCCGGGCGCCGGCGCCGAGCGCCAGCATCCAGGTAGTGCGCGACAGCGGGTCACCGGTGCGATGGTGCTGGAAGCCGTTGCCGCCGGCATCGGAATCGGAATCGCGGCCGAAGTCGGGCAGGATAAACATGGTGGTGCGGCCGGCGTACTGCGGCTCGCTCTGGATCATGCGCCAGATCTCAGCGCACAAACGGTCGGAGCGCTGGATGCCCTCGATGTAAAGCGAATAGGCGCCGGCGTGGGCCACATCGATGTCGTGCAGCGTGATCCAGAGCAGACTCGGGGCCAGCTGGCGCATGAGCTGACGCGCGATATAGACGGAGAGCTCGTCAGCGCTGCGCAGGCTGCGCGCGTGTGCGGTGAAGTCGGAAACGGACAGTTTCAGAATGTCCGCGATCTCGCCCAGTTGGAGTTCGTTGCCGCCGAGCTCCGGCGCGTACAGCGGCGTCTCGTAGTTGTCACGCAGCAGATGCTCGTAGCGGGTGCGATCGCCGGAGTTGGACAGCGCCGCAGCGAGCAGACGCTTGGGCAGGATCACGCCCGCGCCGAGCCCCGGGCCGTACGAACGGTTGCCGCTCTCCCCGATGCGGTTGAACCCGTTGCTGGGGGCGACCACCCACGCGTCGAACGCCGGGCGCCGGAGGTCCTTGCGGAAATACTCGAAGACGGTGGGATGATCGGGCGGGACCGCCGCGAAATTATTGAAGGTCTCGTACACACCGGTTGCAAGGCTTGCGGTGGCGACGTAGTGGCCGAGAATGCCGCGGTTGACCACCTGGGAGAAGAACGTGGAGCGAGGCGCGATTTCCTGGAGCAGGTGCGGAATGTTTTCCTGACCTTCGGGCGTGAACGTCTCGTCGTCTCGCGCGCCGCCGCCGAACGTCACCACGACCACTTTGCGGTTGCGGGATGTGCCGCCCTTTCTTTCGGGGCCAAAGCCGAATACGGCTGGCGCGACCGCCGTCGCGCCGGTGGCGAGGCGAAGAAACTCTCGCCGTGTGCGCGAAATGCGGCTGGCGATCTCGCGTGGTGAGCCAGTGAGGGAATTGCCAAACACCGAATCCGGACCCGTTTCAATCAGGGTGCCGCGTTCGACCGCGGAAGTCAAATGGCTCAATCGCGGAGCAGCCACACCCGGTACACCGCGCCGGCGCTGGGCAGGTTCAGCCCGAAATCGGTTTGGTCGCCATTGAGCGGCTGATGCGTGATCCAGGAGCCCTTCTCGTACCTGCCTTCTTCGACGCGAAGAAAGCGCGCGCCATCACCGGGGGCACGCTGACCGGGCGCCGCCGTGCCGCGTGCGGCGCGAAAGCGCACCCGCGTGTCGAAGCCGATGAGCACGAACTCCAGCGGTCCCGTCTGAGCGATCAGCACGCGCCCGTCCTGCTTCGCCTCGCCGCCGAATCCGTAATTGGGGCGATTGAACTCGGCCAGAACATCCCACGCGTCGAAGTGCAGCAGCCGCGAGCTGACATCCGTGTCCTGGACGGCGGCGCGTAATTGGCCGGCGGTCTGCCATTCCGAGATCTGCGAGACCATGGGAGCCAGCAGGTGGTAACTGGCTGCGAGGTCGGCGATGCGCTTCGGAGTGGTGTCGGTCCAGCCGGTCGCGTCCAGCCCGAAGGGCGAGAATCCGATTGCGCCGAATTCGCCAATGGCCTCGAACAGCCGTCGCGGTCCGGGCGGCTCGCAGTAGGTCTCGGGAATGAACAGCGGGTTATCGGGGCGAAGATACGCGGTCATGGTGCGGCGGTACGCTTCGTGACTCGGCAGATAAATGTCCGGCGCGATCACATCGATCGCCGGCGCGGCGGCTTTCCAGATGTCCAGCATACCGGCGACGGGTCCACCGCTGGGGTAATTTTCACCGGGCCGCTCGAAATTATCGCCCTCCGAGAGCCAGCAGTTCACGTAGATGGGCAGTGGGTAAGCGCGCTTGCCGGCTTCCGCCACGGCATTGATATAGGATGCGAATCCCCAGGCCGAGAAGGCCTCTTCCGCCTCCGGCCCGAACACCTGCGCCCAGTTCCCGTTCCTGTGCTTCAGGGCGGCGAGCTTCGCCGGGACCGCGCTTTGGAAACGCGCGGTCGCGTCCGCGGAGTAGTCGCGGGGCGTTCCGTACGAGCCGGATTCGTTCTCAACCTGCACCATGATTACCGTTCCTTCTCGCTCGTCGATTTCGCGGAGGTGACGCATCAGCGCGCTGAAGGCGGCGGAATCGGCGTTGCGCGCGCTTTCGAACCAGGGTGAAATAATCCCGGTCACATTGCCGGCGGCATCCACCATGGTGGGGTATTGGCGCCGGTCCTGCTTCATCCAGCCGGGCACGTAATTGGACGCGCCGTTCTTCCAGCTGCCGAACCACAGCAGAACCAGATGGACGCGGTGTTCGCGCGCGGAGGCGACAATGCGATCCAGGTTCTCGAACTCGAATCGGCCCTGCTGCGGCTCGATCGCGTCCCAGTACACGGGGATTTCGACTGTGTTCGCGCCAAGCGCGTCGTACGTCTTCCAGATGTCCGGCAGCAGGGACGCCCAGCCGCTCGAGTTGTTCACCTGGCCGCCGAGGATCAGAAAGGGCGAGCCGTCCACCAGCAGCTGCCAGCCATGCGCGCGTTTCTCGATGCGCGGCAGTTGCGCCGCGGAAAGCGCGATGCCGGACATCAGGCACACGCTCAGCAATGCATGAAGTCGCCGGTTCATGACCGGCATTATTTCACGTTGGTCTCGCCGGCGGGAGGCGGCTTTTCTCCGAGCTTTTTCAGGAAATCGCTGAATTCGCCACCAGCAGGGCGGCGCAGCGCGTTCACCTTCTGCTGTTCGCGGCGGGCCTTGTCCATCTGTCCGGAGTCGCGGTAGGCGAGCATGAGGTTGTAATGCGCAGCCTCGTTATCGGGCTGCGCGGCGACCACTCGCTCCAGCAGCGGAACGGCGTCAGCATAGCGCTTTTCCTGCAGGCGCGCGCGTCCGACTGCGAGCGCCGCCTCCGGGAAGTCGGGGCTCAGATCGAGCGCGCGCTCGAACCGCTTCAGAGCATCGGCCTGGCGATTCTGTGCGCTGAGAATCTGGCCGATCTGAAATTCCGCTGCGGCATCGGTGGGGTTAAGCGCCAGTTCGGCTTCAAACTCGCGCTCGGCCTGGGCCAAAGCATCGGGTGCGTGCGAGTCCAGCAGGATCGCGCGGCCGAGCCGAAAGTGCAGGCCGAGAGCCCGAGCGTTCTTGGCGATGGCTTTCCGATACTCGGCCGCGGCTTCACCATACCGGCCCTGGGTCTCGAAAATTTCGGCGGACAGCTCGTTTACGCGATAGGAGGCCGGCGTCTTCTCGAACATGCGGCGGGTAATGTCGTTAAAAGCCTGCATGTGGACGCGCGCGGCTTCGTACAGGACATCAGCGTCGGCCGGATATTTCGATTCGAGCTGCGCGGCGACGGGCGCCGCTTTCGCAGTGTCGCCCGTGGCGATATAGCACTGCGCCAGGGCGATGCCCGCAAGCCGCGACAGATCGGCATCCCCCGAATTCGTGAATTCACTGGAAAGGTCGGGAATGGCTTCCGCGCAACGCCCCAGGCCGGCGCGCGTGAGCGCGAGGAACGCGCGCGCATGTTCGTCATGCGGATTGCGGCTCACGGCCGATTCGAGGAGCCGCGCCGCGTCGGGATACCGTCCATCGCGAAATGCGGCGATGCCCGACTCGGTACTCGACTGCGCGAGGCAGAGGGACGTGGCGATGGCAGCGCAGAACAGCCGCACGAATGAAGTGCAGGGGCTCGCCGCAGGCTTTGGAGCAGGCGCCCATGGCCATGCCCGCAGGATTGCGTTAATGACCCGCATCATCCAGGGTCAGCTCTTTATCGGCAAACCGGTGATGCTGCTCGCCTTCGTAATATCGGAACGACAACAGCGGAGGACGACCGGGAGCAATCCGAGGCGGCGGATTCACCCGCCGTGAGGGCGGAGTCGCCAGTTCGACCACGCGCCCGGACTCGGCCACTTCATGCGTCAGCCGATCGAGGTTGCCCGAAGCAGCGGCGGCCATCATCATGAGCGCGACGGCGATCATGGCTTGTCCAGCTCGCGAAGAGCGTTTCGCGCGAGCGTCGAATCGGGCTTTCGTGAAACCAGCCGCTGCATCACTTCCCGCGCCTCATCGCGCTGGCCCATTTGCAGCAGCGCTCGGGCGAGATTCAGGTACAGTATATCTTCGTCCGGCGCGACCTCGAGCCCGTAACGGAAAGCGGCGATCGCATCCTTAATCTGGCCGATATTCAGGTACAACACGGCAAGGTTGTTGATCGCCGAGGCGTCATCCCGACGGATGGAAATGGCCTGCTCGAACAGGCGGCGCGCTTCATCACTGCGCCCGTTTTTGGCCAGCAGCAACCCGAGCCTGTTCGCCGCGTCGCCGCTCTGCGGATCGGCGGCGAGTGCGCGGCGATACAGAGCTTCGGCCTCGGTGGCGCGCCCCAGCGCCTCCTGCGCGCGGCCCGCATTGATCAGCGCGTACGGGAGGTCGGGCCCGAGGGCCAGCGCTTTTTCGTAAAGCCGAAGCGCTTCGGCCTGATTGCCGGCAGCGGATTCGACGCCGCCCAGATCGTTCCACGCCTCGGGCTGGGACGGATCCAGCGCCGTCGCCCGCTGAAGCGCGGCACGCGCCGCGTCCAGACGATGCGCCTGCAAATGAATCCGGCCGATGGCGAGGAGAATTTTCGCGTTCTCGGGCGATCTCTCGAGCGACAACTGCAGGTACGGAAGCGCCTGCTCGCCATAACCGGCCTGCAGCATCGCTCCGCCGATCTTGTAATAGTCGCGGGTGGGATGCCCGAGCCAGGCGCCCGGGAACGGCATCGCGCGATCATCCGGAATCGGGGCGTCGGCGGACGCCAAATCGGCGCGAGCCTCGGCGGGGGCCGGAGCGTCGGCGTACACCCGACGGGCGCGGCCAGACGAATCGATCAGGATCCAGAACGGCGTTTCCAGATCGACGCGATAATCAAACAGGTAACGGCGGAGAATGGCGTACGCCGCGGTCACATCGGCCGGTGCGGTTCGCAGGTCTACGGCCTGGACGGGAACCGGGAGCGCGGGCAGCGGCTGCCCTGCGTGCAGCACCAGCAGAGCCGGTCCGCGGCGCTGCTCGGGCAACGGAACGGGTTCCCGCAGCCAGGTAATGACCAGCCGCGAGCGATTGTCGGCCGCAATCGCCGCACCCGCCGGAATATCGGTGCGCTTTCGAAGGGGCTCCGCAACATAATCCGCGGCGCGCTCGGTAATGGTGTAATGAAATCCGGCCCGCAGATCCCGAAATTCCTGCTTCTCTCCCGAGGGCCAGAGAACTGTGACCTGCTCAGCGCCGTCGCGTCCTCCGAGCCCAAAACAAAGCCGTTTGCTGTGCTGTGACAGATACCCCGATCCAGCGGCGAGCCACTTCACCTGCCCGTCCAATTCGATCCGCGTACCAATAGCGTCCCGGTTCGAACGGGTTCCTCGCAGTGAAATGGCAATTGTATTCTTTCCCGCCCCAACCGAATTCTGAAAGACGCGCACCTGCGGAGCGAGGCGGCTCTTCAGAATCATATCCACATTCCCGTCGCCTTCTATATCGGTAAACGCAAACGCACGGCTGTCCTCGGCGAGATCGATGCCGCTGACGCCGGATAGATCGTAATAGCGTCCGCCGCGCCGGGCGTAAAAGACATTTGGGCTCGGACCATCCCAGCTGAAATCCTGCCGGATCAGCTGATTGATGGCGTTCCAGCCGTTCTCATACGCGGCGGACGGCTCCGCCTTCACCGGCGATCGCGAAACCACCTGCCGGTAGAAGTAGCTCATCAGATCGGTCCGGCTGTTATTGGTCACCATGCCGCAGGCGATGTAGATCTCCGGCGTCCCGTCGTTGTCAAAATCGCAGCCGTCGCAGCCCCACGACCAGTGGCCCATTTCGATGGCCTGAGAGTCGGCCGTGTAGGTGAACGTGCCGTCGCCGTTGTTGCGATAGAGAGAATTGCCCTTCACGTGGCGGCGGTAGGCGTCGCGCAGCGACGGATCCTGCTTCACGGGTCCGAACGCGGGATCGTTGACGATGCGCTGCCCTGGCGCGCTCCACATGTTCGAGATCAGCACGTCGGGGCGGCCATCGCCGTCGTAATCGAGCCAGGCGGCGCTCATGCCGGGGCCAATATCGTCCACGCCGGCGGCTTCCGCGATATCGCGAAAATGGCCACCCTCGTTCAAATACAGATTCTTGCGCCCGAAGTCGTTGGTCACGTACAGGTCGGGCCAGCCGTCGCCATTGAAGTCGCACCACGCGGCGGCGAAGGTGAAGCGGTCGTTGTTGTGGTTCAGTCCAACCGCTGCGGTGACATCCTCGAAATGGCCAGGCTCCTCCTGCAATCGGTTCCGGAACAGGAAATTCGGAGGACCATTGCGCGCATCGTGGTAAGGGACGGGATAGCGATACTGAGCCTCGGTCTGATAGTAGAAATACGAGCAGAGGTACAGGTCCAGGCGGCCATCGCGGTCGTAATCAGCGGCGGCAACGCTGGTGAACGTGCCCTCCGGTTTTGAGGCGAACCGAAAGGCTTCGGGCTGAACTCGAAATCTCCCGTGGCCGTCGTTCAGAAAGAGCATGACTGCCGTCGGGCGCACCAGCACCATGTCCTGAAATCCGGAGTTTCGCAGATCTACGAACAGCGCGCTCGCGGTGTCGTCCAGGATGTCGACGCCGGCCTCGCGGGAAATGTCGCGCAGGCGGCCTGTTCCGTCATTCTTATAGAGCCGGTTCGGCAGACCGCCGGGCTGACAAACGTAGATCTCATCGAACCCATCATTATCGATGTCGGCCACGGCGATCCCGTTCTCTCCGTAGACGTCAATGCCGCAGGCAGGGTCGATGCGCGCGCGCCAGTACGGGACACCACGCGTGAGCTGTTCGTCAAACGAGGTCACGCCGTCGAAGGCATGCCGCGTGATATCCCGGAACCAGGGCTGGACGGCATGGGTGAGGGTTTCCGCGATCGGCTCGAAATGGACGACCGCGCCGTCTTTCCACGACTGCCGCCACGTTCCAACACGGTACTCCAGGCGGCCACCATTCTCGGCGGCAACTTCGTATCGAATCAGATCCCCGGGAAGTGAGTAGAAGCGCGCGCGCCACACTGAGCCGAGCGAAGCTCGCCATCTCCGCCAGCCGGCAATCGGATCCCCGCCATCGGCCCCAAACTCCGCGACCGACACATCGCCCGCCACCTCACGCCAGGATGCCGCGAGCGGGGAGGCTCCCGAACAATCACGCGCCGCGGGAAACTCGCCGGACTGCAGCGCCGTCAACAGCCGGTCCTCGATCTCCATGGCGATTTTCTCGCCGGGAAACTCGTCGCGCCCCGGTTCCGCGAAGGCCATCAGAGAGGCATATGCGGGCTGCTGGCGGAATCTGACAGGAAACGGCGCCGACGCATGGCCGCGCGAGATGAGCAGCGGCGCCGAGCAGGCCGCAAAGAACTCACGCCGGTTCACGGCAGCGAGATACCCTTCGCGCCCGCCGCGGCGTCCAGCGGCGACCCTGTCTCAGCGGCGGTCATTCGTTCATGCGCGGCGCGTTCGGCAAGAGCCTGTTCCTTCATGCCCATGCGCTCGTACACGCGCGCGAGCTGGAAATGCGCGCCGGCGTTCTGCGGATTCAGTTCGATACTGCGCGCAAGCTCAGCCGAGGCCTGCGGCCATTTCTTTTCGCGCGCGAGCAACTGCCCCAGTTCGAAATGCGACTGCCAGTACGCTCCGTTCAGCTCGATCGACCGGCGCAACTCGGCCTCGACCTGTGCAGGATCTCCATTGGCGGCGTTCAGCGCCTTCGCGTGCAGACACCAGGCTAAACAGTTCCGCGGCGCCGCGTTGCGCCACGCATCGAATGCGGCGAGGATCCGCGGCATTCGATCTCCCGCCTGATCGAGTACCTGCGCAAGAAACACATACGGCTGCTCCACGCCCGGATCGATCACAATGACGCGCAGAAAGGAATCGATGGCATCCTGAAACCGACGCTGACCGTAAGCCGCAACGCCCCAGGCGAGCTCCATTTGCGCGCTCTTCGGAAAGTTGGCGCGCGCCGCACCGAGAGTCGACAATGCCCCCGCGAAATCTCCACGCCGCAGCTGCATCTGCCCGAGGTCGAACGCGTAGGTCTCGTTAGCAGGTGCGCGCTCCGCGGCCTCGTGGTATTCGCCAATTGCCTTTTCCGGCTGATTCGAAGCCTGATACGCCTGCGCCAGCAGGTGATGCAACTCAGCGGTGTTCCGATGCTTCAGATCCGCTGTCGCCCACGTTATCGTCTGCGCGGCATCACCCACCTCCGACCAGAACAGGGCGAGCGCGTGTTGTATGGTTGCATCTTCGGGTGCGAGTTTCGCCGCACGCTCGGCCGCTCCGCGAGCGCGATCCATCTGATTGCTGCGCAGGTAGGCCTGCGCCAGCGCCGCCCAGACCAGGGCATTTTCAGGAGTAACCGTCGAGGCGTGCTCGAGGGTCTGCCGCGCCAGGGTCAGATCGTTCTTCTGGAGCGCAATCAACCCTGTTCGCAGGTCGTCCGGAACGGGCTGTGCGCCGAACGCTGCCGTCGAAGCGCACAGCAGCATGGCCGACAAAAACTTCACGTGATCGCTATTCTACCGAAGAGAAAAAGGCCCCCGCCGGAGCAGCGAGGGCCTGTGAGGACAGTTGCCTTTCAGAACAGCAGCCGCAGCGCGAACTGAATATGCCGCTCCGTACCTGCCCAGGTGCTGGTCACCTTACCGAAATTCGTGTCCCCGAACCCGCTGTCCGGGAAGTAGAACTGCGGCGTATTTGCGATGTTGAACGCCTCGGCGCGGAACTCCATCCTCCACCGCTCGGTGAACGGGAATGTCTTGAAGACGGAGAAGTCGAGGGTCCTCGTCGGAGGCCCGTAGTTCGTGTTATCGCCAAGGTTGCCTTCGGTCAGCGGAGCCGGTTTTGTGAAGTTCGCGGTGTTGAACCATTCAGCAGGCCGGCGGCCTCCCGGCGGCGCGGCGTTCGGGTCGGCGCCCTTGACCAGGTCCGGGAAGCATCCCGCCCAGACACCCTGGCAACCACCCGCGGACACCGTATAAGGCTGTCCGGTGTGGAGCGTCAGGATGCCGTTGGTCTGCCAATTGCCGGCGATGGTGTCCAGGGCGCGGTTCCAGTTGGATCCCCACGCCTTTCCCCGACCGAAGGGCAGCTCCCAGGTGAACCCAGTGGTGAAGTTATGCCGGATATCCCATGCCGCGCTGGAGTAATCGAGCGCGTAGTTGGTGTTGTCCTTGGTTTGGAAGTTCTGCGATCCGCTGAGTGTCGTGCCCGTATTGGCGAGGGCGTGGCCCCAGGTATACGAGGTGATGAACTGCAGGCCGCGAGAAAGCCGCTTTTCCAGCTTCGCCGTGAGCGCCTCGTAGTTGCCGAACCCAAAAGTCGAGGTTCCCGAGACGAAGCCGATGTACGGATTGGGCCGCAGACTGTCGCAGTTGATGCTCGAATTCAGCGTTCCAAGATTCGGACACGGGTTGGTGTCCGGCTGGAACAACTGGTGTGAGGAATGATTCCCCTGATACCCGACTTCCAGGGCCATATCTGCCGGTAACTGCTGCTGGACCGAGAAATTCCATTTCTGAACCATGGGATTAAGGAAGTCGTTGGCCACCTCGCGGAACTGCAGCGAGGAAACGGGATAGGTGGTGAAAACAGTCGCCGGATACCCGGTCGAGATCCCGCCGGTGGCCGCCCCGTTTGCGAAGAACGGATTCGGCAGGAACTGGTTCACCCCGGAGGGGTAATTCAACTGCGGTGATTCGTTGAACGGCGCCGACTCGCCGCGATTGGGATTGCCGCCCTGGTTTTCTTCGCCGCCGTAGAAGATGCCGTAAGCGGCGCGGATGACCGTCTTCTCACGAATGTTCCAGGCGAACCCGACGCGCGGGCCAATGTCTTTCTTGTCCCACGGAATGAGGTATTGCGAAACGCACCCACGGCAGACTTTCACGTTCGGAAAGAGCGCCGGGTAAGTGATGCCGCCGAATGTGTACGGCTGATTGAAGTTGGGCGGCAATGGCGCGTTCTGATTGGGTCCTTTGGGAATCTCCAGAGTGAGCGTGTCGATGTTGAAATTCGACTGACGCGCGAACTGCTCGCCGATGGGCGACCACAGCTCATAACGAACGCCGATGTTCAGCGTGAACTTCGGCGTGACCTTCCAGTCATCCTGAGCGTAGAAGGCGTAGGCCTGCCGGGTGGAGGATATGAAGTTCGTCGTCGAAATCTGACCGCCGTTGATGGCGCCCAGCAGGAACGATGCGAACGTGTCCCCGGTGTCGCTGGCAAGAGTTCCATTGATCCCGCCGTTATCGTTAGCGGTGGACGGGTATGCAGTCTGGGTACGGGCGAAGTTCATCTCACCGTGCGGGAAAGGAACCTGGAAGAACGGGAAATGGATGGGCCGGAACTCGCCGCCGAACTTCATGGCGTGGCTGCCCTTGGTAATGGCGACGTTCTGGATGAAGTCCCAAACGTTGCTGTATTCCTTCGTGGGCAGCCAGTCATTCGCGCCAATCTGGCTGTACGGGCCCATACCGAACTGCGGCAGGCCGCCGTTCAGCGTGGTGGTGGGATCGAGTCCGCCGATGCCGACCGCCTTGAACGCATCCGTGTTGGCGTTGGCCTGTGTGCGCGCGGTCACAAGCCGGCTAAAGGCGATTCGCGTCTCAGAGATGATCGCGGGCGACCAGATGCGCGTGTATCCCAACTGAGCGTTGCGGCCAAGGTCCGTTTCGTTGCTGCCGTAGAAATTACCTCCGTCCAGCAGTCCCTGGAAGGGCGGAACCAGAGTCTTCGCCGTATCCGACCAGCTGATACTGCCGAACAGGCTGTTGCTGTCGTTGATGCGGTAGTCCACGCGGCCGTCGCCCTGATCCTGATTGAGGCCACCGGCGGTCTGGGTAAAGTAATCGTTCTGCGGATAATTGCCGGCGGCGACCGGCTGGTTCGGCGCGGGGTAGAGCGCGGCAATCTTCATTGCCGCCGGGTCCATGCGGTTTGTGGGAATCTTGTTTCCCGGGAACGGGGTGCGCGTGTAGACCGGGTTCGCCGTGCCGCACCCGCTCACGCACGTCGTGCTCGCCGGGTCAAAGAGCTCGTTCTGAAGAATCGGTTGGCCGGTGACCGGATCGGTCCCGATCTGTTTCCCCAGCAGTGCCGAGAAATCGCCCTGCACCATGGCCTGCGTTGGAATGGTGTACGACCCGCCGTAACCGAGGTTCTGAATTACGCCGCCCGCGGTTGCAATTCGCGTCCCCTGGTAGTCGCCGAAGATGAACAGCTTGTTCTTGATGATCGGTCCACCGGCGGTGCCGCCGAACTGATTCTGAATCAGTTTGGGCCGGACTGCGTCGTTGAGATTGTTCTCCCAGCGGTTCGCGTCCAGATCGGTGTTCTGCAGGAACTCGAACAAGTCGCCGTGCAGTGCATTGGTGCCGGACTTGAGCTGAACGTCCACCACGCCGCCGGCGGCGCGCCCGTACTCCGCGTTGTACCCGTTGGTGAGCACCTGGAATTCCTGAATGGCGTCCACCGAGGGGCCGATCACGTACGAGGTCTGATTGATGAAGTCGATGACGTTGACGTTGTTGTCGACGCCGTTCAGGAGGAAGTTGTTCTCGCCCGTGGAGCGAACGCCGTTGGCGGAGAAGTCGCCGCCCTGTGCGCCACGCGCGCCCGGCTCGGCCGTCAGCACGCCAGGCGACAAGCGCGCCAGATAGGTGAACGTGCGCTGGCCCCCAAGAGGCAGCTGGCTTACCTCGGCCGTGTTGAGATTGGCGCCCTGCTGCGCGCTTTCCGTCTGCAGCAAAGGCGCGGCGGCCGTGACTTCCACAGTCTGCTGCGCGTTGCCGATCTGAAGCGTCATGTTCACGGCCGTGCGCTCGCTGGCGTTGACGACGACGTCCTTCTGCTCGGCGCGTTGGAATCCGGGGGCCTCCACGTCCACGGTGTAGCTGCCGGGTTTCAACAACGGACGGCTGTAAGTTCCGGCTTCATCGGTCGTCGCATCATAGGTCAGGCCGGTGGCGGCCTCCGTAATGACGACCTTTGCGCCGGGAACCGCCGCGCCCTGGGCATCGGTTATGGTTCCGGTTATCGTACCCAGATCGCGCTGCGCAAATGCCGGAACCGCAGCAAGTACGATCCCCAGCAACAGCATAAACGCCAGGCGCTGGCGGCAAAAAGCAATACACACACGTGGTATGCCTGCGGACATGGTTCTCCCCCTGCACGAGCTTCACCCTTGTGGAAACGTTTTCACAAAGGCAATTTCGGGCAGTATAAATGGTTTTGCGACCTGAAATCAAGAGTTTAGTTGACAAGTTAAATTACGTTCCCGTTGTGAGATCGAATACAGGACGGCTCTGGGCCACGTGTAATGCGTTACCCTGGTTGTCGGATAACGGCCTGTGTCGGGACGATTCATTACCGGTTCGATCCTGAGCATCGCGCTTGTTCTCGCCGGCATGGCCGGCGACAGCCCCGCGTCAGGTCTCGCGCCGTCGTTCCGCGACATCGCCAGGCAGGCCGGGCTGACCCGCGTCTTCCCCAACGGCGGTGACACCGCGAAGCAGTTCATCATCGAAACCACCGGTAGTGGCGTAGCGATGATCGACTACGATAACGACGGCTATCCCGACCTTTTCGTGATCTCCGGCGAAGGCGGCAGCAACCGCATGTATCACAACGAAGGTGGCGGCCGCTTCCGCGATGTCACCGCGGAAGTCGGGCTTAGCTCCTCGGGATGGGGTCAGGGCGTCTGCGCCGGCGACTACGATAACGATGGTTTTACCGACCTGTTCGTCACGTACTGGGGGCAGAATCGCCTTTTTCGCAACATTGGCGGAAAACGGTTCGAGGACGTCACTCGCCAGGCGCATCTCACCGAGGACCGCACCCGCTACAACACCGGTTGCGCCTTTTTCGATTACGACGGGGACGGCCATCTGGACCTCTTTGTCGCCAATTATCTGAAATTTGACTTTGCCACCACCCCAAAACCGGGCGCGAACGCGTATTGCTTTTACCGCAACATTCCCGTCAACTGCGGCCCTCGCGGGCTGCCCTTTGACGCCAACATCCTGTACCATAACCGCAGCGACGGCACATTTCAGGACGTTTCCAAGAGCTCCGGCGTCGGCTCCGTTACCGGCCACTACGGCCTCGGGGTCCTCGCCGGCGACTTCAACGGCGATGGACGTCCGGACATTTACGTCGCGTGCGATCAGACCCCGTCGCTGCTGTTCGTCAACAACGGCGACGGCACGTTCGATGAGGAAGCTGTCCTCAGCGGCGTCGCCTTCGACGAGAATGGTCGCGCCCTGTCGGGCATGGGCGTGACCTCCGCGGACTACGACGGTGACGGTCTGCCCGATATCTTTCGCACCAACTTCTCCGATGAGCACGAAACGCTGTATCGCAATCGCGGCGGCGGCCTGTTCGATGACGTAACCCTCGCCGCGGGTCTCGGCCGCAACACGCGGTTCGTGAGCTGGGGCTGCGCCTTTTTCGATTTCGACAATGACGGCTGGAACGATCTGGCCATCGTCAACGGTCACGTCTTCCCTGAGGTGGATCGGCTCGCCACCGATATCCATTACCGCGATCGCGCGATTCTGTATCGCAACACCGGCCGGGGAACGTTCGACGACATCTCGGAACGGGCTGGTCCCGCCGTGACCGCACGGCATTCGGCCCGCGGGCTCGCTGTCGGCGATATCGACAACGACGGCGCCCTCGAGGTGCTTACGAACAATCAGAACGAGCCGCCTTCGTTGTGGAAACAGGAGCGCCGGGCGCCAGGACACTGGCTGCTGCTGAAGCTTGTGGGAACGGCGTCGAACCGCAACGCCATCGGAGCCCAGGTCGCCGTGACCGCGGGCGGGCGGCGCCGCATCGACGTGGTTCGAAGCGGCGGAAGCTATCTTTCACAGAACGATTTCCGGCTTCACTTCGGGCTCGCCGGCGCGGCAAAAGCGGACCTGATCGAGGTCCTTTGGCCCTCGGGCAGGCGTAGCACGTTACGCGATGTCGCAGCGGATCGCGCGATTACGATCGAGGAGCCGCGGTGAGCGCCGGGGTCGGCTTGGCGGTCCGCCGATGAGAGGTAGAGCGCCGGATGATGAGCTCGGTCCCGAGCCGGACCTCCGCCCCTTTGCCGCCGGCGCCGATCATGCCCAGCAACGCGTCACAAGCGACGCGAGCGAGCTCGGCGCGCGGGAGCCGTACGGTGGTCAGCGGTGGCACGGTGAACTCGGACATCGCAATATCGTCGAACCCGACAACGGAGATGTCCTCCGGAACCCGCAGGCCCGCGGCGTGGATGCCGTGCAGAGCGCCGATGGCCGTCAGATCGTTGGAGGCGAGCACGGCTGTGGGCATCGTTGCGCCCCGGAGCAGGCGGGTCATCGCGCTCACGCCCCCATCCACGCGGTGGTTCCCTTCTTCGACCAGCTGCTCCCGGCCAAGGACATGCAGCGCGCTCAGAAAAGCGGTGCGCCGCTCGCGCGCCGACTTCAGCTCCACCGGACCGCTGATAAAGGCGATGTCCGTGTGCCCCAGACCGAGAAGATGACCGACCGCGTCGGTGATCCCGCCGGCGTAATCGATACGAACGTTGCTGATTCCGTTTCCGGGTTTCCCCACGTCGAGGAACACCAGCGGGACTTTCCGATTCGCGAACTGCGCGGTGAGCGAGGGATCAATCTCCGAGGTCATGATGGCCACACCGTCCACCTTGCGCTCGATCATGCGGCCCACGCAGTGGCTCATTCGCGAGCTGTCGTAGCCGGTGGAGGCGATGAACACGTCGTAGCCGTGCTGCAGCGCGACATCCTGAAAACCCTGGATGAGTTCGGGAAAAAACGGATTGATAATGTCGGAGACAACCAGGCCCAGCATGTGACTGCGGCCCGAAACCAGCGACTGCGCATGCGTGTTCGGGCGATAGCCGAGCTCCTGCATCGCCCTTCGGACGCGGGCTGCTGTTTCAGGGCTGACGCGCGAGCTGTTGTGCAGGGTTCGGGATACGGTTGCAATGCCGACTCCAGCCCGCTCGGCCACTTCCCGGATGGTCATCGCGTTTGCTCCTGTGCAAAACCGCGCGGCCGAAACACCGCCGCGGGCCGGATGCGCTTCCACAGATTGTACCCGACGCGTCGCAAAAGGCACATTTGCGCCGGAGGACGGCTGGTCTGATCCGCCCGCGGCTTCACTCCCCGGCGGCCGCAACCCTCGCCGCCGCTGGCGGGGCCTGCGAACGTTCCGCCACGCGGCAGGCCGTTTCCAGTTCCTCCGAAACCTGCCGGGAGTACAACAGGAAATGATGGGCGGACGCGAGCGCCATGAAGCCCATCCACAGTTTCGCCGGTTCGAAGGTCCAGTGTCGCAGGATGCGGAACAGGAAGCCCCAGTAAGCAAGCCGATACCCGGAGCACAGGCCCTGCCGCCATACCGATGCGATCGTCGCGCGCAGGTTCCAGGCCAGCGGCATCCGTGGCGGGCGCTGGATCGGCCGTGGGCGCCACACCTGCAACGAACGAAACGCCCGGCTGAAATACGCCTCTGGCTCATAGAGGCGCCGGAGCAGACCGTTCAGTCCGCGGAGGAGCACTGGCAGAGGCAGGACAGTACGGAAATTCGGCGGGCTGAAATTGGTGACGGCTTCACT
Organism: Bryobacteraceae bacterium; assembly: GCA_035653295.1. Taxonomy (GTDB): domain Bacteria; phylum Acidobacteriota; class Terriglobia; order Bryobacterales; family Bryobacteraceae; genus DASRCB01. The sequence goes on along the minus strand of DASRCB010000282.1, from coordinate 22,496 downwards.
CTCTTCGATGAGGCGGCCCTCGCGCTTCATACGGGCGTGCAGCGGTGTTGTCGGGGGCGCCTGGAGCATGCCCGCCATCGCCCAGGGAATCGCGGTCTTCTCGATGAACTGCAGCTGACGATCGAAGATGGTTTCATCGTCGGAATCAAAACCAACGATAAAGCCGCCGAGCACCCAGAGACCTCCGTCCTGAATGACGCGAATCTGGCCGGCGCTGTCGCGGCGCAGGTTCTGGAATTTTTTCGACTCATTCAGCGCCTCTGCCGACGGGCTCTCGATGCCAATGAACACGTACAGGAAGTTGGCTTCCACCATGGCGGCCAGCAGCTCCGGCCGGTCCGCGAGATCGATCGACGCTTCCGTGTAGAAGGCGAACGGACGGCCGTGCCGTTCCTGCCACCCGGTCAGCTCGCGCGCCAGCTGCAGGGCGTTGCGGGAGTTCCCGATGAAATTGTCATCTACGATGAATATTTCATTGCGCCAGCCCAGCCGCAGCAGCGTGTCTAATTCGCCGAGTAATTGGGTTGGCGTCTTGGTGCGTGGCCGCCTTCCGTAGATGGTAATGATGTCGCAGAACTCGCATTGGAACGGGCATCCGCGCGAGAACTGTACCGACATGGAGCTGTATTTTTCGAGGCGGAGCAGATCGAATCGCGGGACCGGTGCGTGGGACATGTCCGGCTTGTCGGAAATTCGATACAGGCGGCGCGCGGCCCCATTCGCCAGAGCCTCGGCGATCCGGGCAAAGGCTTCCTCCACCTCACCGACGACGACGTGATCGCAGTGAGGGAGCACCGCTTCCGGATCGCTGCTGGCCCACGGACCTCCAATGATGGTGCGCCGGCCCAGAGCGCGGGCGCGCGCCAGAATCGCGCGGGCGTCGTCGCGTTGCGCGTGCATGGCGCTCACCATGACAAGATCGGCCCACTGCAGATCCTCGTCCCGGAGTTCCTCAAACGCGCGGTCAATGAGGCGGAGCGTCCATGTCGAGGGGCAGAGGGCCGCCACCGTAATCAAACCGAGCGGTGGCGAGGTCGCCTTCTCCGGAATCATCTCGAGGACGCCTTCGAACCCCCAGAATGAGGGAGGAAACCGAGGCCAAACCAATAGCGCCCGGATCTCCGGACCCAGCGCGGGAAATTCTCCTGACTGCTGCTCATCACCAAAATTGATCAGAGCATTGGGAACGCCAGTCGCGTCGGGAATGGCTGTTCTCCTTTGAGAAAGGTTGCAGCCAAGTATAGATCATTTCGGGTGCCTGCATTCGCGGCTGTGACCGAACGGGGTTACGTTACGTCGCGGCGCGCAAACTGATACGGCTAACTCTGCCGCGTCAGGCGAGCCGGCACGGACAGGGCCTACTGTACCGTCCAACTTCCAGCATCCGTCCAGCCGGCGTGCTCGCCGGCCCCGTCGACCACATAACCCCAGATCTGTTTGACCCCATCGAAGCCGGGCGTCGTGAATGTCAGATCGAGGGTAATGGTGAGCGTATTGCCCGAAGGCGCCGCCGTCGAGGTTGCCGCGTTCAATGTGCACTGCGAGTTCTGCAAGGTACCGCTGGCTCCCGCGGCTACCGACCCCACCCACGACGCGCCGTCGTCCGACAGCAGATAGAACCGCCCCACCGACGCAATATAGCTGACCTGGCAGCCGTGCGCCGGCGTGAATGTCGAGTTGAACAGCATCCACGTGCGCGCGATGTCCCCGCTCCCGTTCGGGTCGGAGAACTGGAACTGGAACTGTGCCGAACTTCCGGCTCCCGCCTGTGGCGCAGTGAGCGATCCGACGACCGGGGGCTGCTCCGCCCCGCTTCCCACGACCCAGCTCGATATCTGCCGCCAGCCGTCGCGCTGTCCGGGCGTGTCCAGCACGTAACCCCAGATCTGTTTGGCCCCGTCGAACGCGGCCGTGAAAGTCAGGTCCAGCGTGATGGTCAGCGTGTTCCCCGATAACGATGCCGTGGAGGTCGCCGCGTTCAGCGTGCACTGGCTGTTCTGCAGCGTGCCCCCACCGCCGGCCGCGACGGAACCGACCCATGCACTCCCGTTATCCGACAGCAGATAGAACCGGCCCACCGACGCCATATAGCTCACCTGACACCCGTTCACGGGCGAAGAGTTGTTGTTGAACAGCATCCACGCCCGGGCAATGTCCGCGGCCCCATTGCCATCCGAGAACTGGAACTGGAACTGTCCCGCCGTGCCGAAGGCGCCCGGTGTTGTTACGGTTCCAAGCTGCGGCGCGATATCGCCGGCCGGGCCCACCATCCACGCGCCGACGTCCGTCCAGCCGGCGTGCTGGCCTTCGGCATCGATCACGTAGGCCCATACCTGCTTGATCCCGCCGAACGTTGCGGTGAAAGTCACGTCCAGGGTGATGGTCAGCGTGTTACCCGATCCTGACACCGTGGAGGTTGGTCCGTTCAGCGTGCACTGCGAGTTGCTCAGCGTGCCGTTGCCGCCCGCGGGCACAGAGCCGACCCAGCTGGTGCTGTCGTCGGACATCAAATAGAATCGGCCATTCGACGCGATATACGTTAGCTGGCACGCGTTCAGCGGCGACAAAGTCGCGTTGAACACCATCCACGTGCGCGCGATATCCTGGACGCCGTTGGGATCGGAGAACTGGAACTGGAACTGTCCCGAGGTCCCATGGCCCCCCGCCGGCTCGGTAAATGCTCCGATGGTCGGCGGCTGCTCCACCTGGGTGTTGGTCAGATTGAAGCTTGCCGGGGTGGAAACACCGGCAACCCTGGCCGTAACCTGATACGATCCTGCGCTCGAGTTCGCCGTCGCGGTCACGCTGGTCAGGCCGTTGGAGTCGGTCACCGCCGGCGTTGTCAGCGCCGCGCTGGCCCCCGATGCCGGCGCGCTGAACGTCACAGGCACGCCGCTAACGGGATTGTTGCTGCTGTCGGTCACCTTCACCACCAGCGGGGCGGTGAACGCAGTGTTCACGGGCGCGCTCTGGGGCGAGGTGGGCGAGACCGCGACGATCGCCGCGGGTACTGCGATGATCCCGCAGATATCATCCGTATCCTGTCCCGGGCAGACATTGTTGCTCTGGTAGGGAGCGATGCCGTAGAGTCCCACATTGTCGCCAGTAGGCGGCGGCCCTGCGCCTGTGGCCGCGTTCCCGTCGAAAGCGGACGCGGCCACGCTGGCGCTGGCGCCCGCCAAAACAAACAGAGCGCCTCCCTTGCCGAGGCCGTTGGAGCCTACCCCGGCGCTTCCCAAGGCTGAATTGTTTAGGAACTGCGTGCTGTTCACGCTCAGAGTTCCGGTCCGAATGAAGATGGCCCCGCCCATTCCTGCTCCGCCGCCACCCGCGTTGGCGGCGGCGAACCCACCACTGCCGTTCGTGCCGGCTCCGCCGCCACCGAATCCGCCATTGCCGTTAGGGAACCCACCGCCCGCGCCGAAGCCGCCGTTGCCACCCTGAACGAACCCGTTCTGATTTGCTCCACCACCTCCGCCGCCGCCTCCGTCCCCCCCGTTGTGCGCAGTGATTCCCAACACCCCAAACCCGGCGCTGCCGAAAAGATCGCCGCTGCTGCCGCCGATTGCGCCGTTGGAAACGGCGTCTCCCCCAAAACCGCCGCCGCCATTCGTAGGCGATGCCAGGGTGTCCCCGCCGCCCTGCGCCTTGTTATTGCTGAACAACACCCCGGTGGTGGTCAATGAACCGGCATTGACGAAAATGCCGCCGCCCATTCCCGCTCCACCGCCAGCGCCACCCGATCCGATCGCGCCTCCCTTAGCGAACCCATTTTTCAGCGTCAGGCCGTTGATGACGACATTGCCGCCTCCGATGAAGAACAGCCGCGTCTTCGATTGCCCGTCGATGGCCAGATTCAGCGCGCCTGGCCCCTGGATCGTCAGATCGTCATCGATACGCAACCGCGAGGTGAGCAGAATCGGACTGGTGATTCCGCCGGCAAATGTAATCGTCGCGCCGGCGCAGGCATTGGTGATGGCGTCGCGCAGACTGCCGCTGCCGGAATCCGAGTTCGTGGATACCGTGGGGCTGTCCGTGCACGCCAGGTTGGTCAGGCTGAAAGTGATGTCGGGCTGACCGGTGACGGTGACCGTGTACGAGCCTGGGTTATCGTTGGCCACGAACGCAGGCGCTGTGGCCACTCCGTTCTGGTCCGTCGCCACCGTCGCGGTCGTGCCGCCGCCGGCGAAAGTCCCGCTCGGTCCTGATGTGGGTGCATTGAAGGTCACCTGCTGCCCTGCGATCGGGTACCCATTGATGTCGCTGATAAAGAGCTGCAGTCGCGCTGGGAACGTGCGTCCCGTCCCGATCGACTGCCCGGAACCGGCTATCACCTGAAAATTGTTGACGCTGATGATTCCGCAGATATCGTTTGTGTCCTGCCCCGGGCAGGTAGTATTGCTCTGGTACGGAGCAATCCCGTACAGGCCGACATTCTCTCCCGCACTAGGCGGCCCGGCGCCTAAAGCCGTGTTGCCACTGAACCCGGAATGGCTGGTGCTCGCGGTGGCGCCCGCCAGGATGAAAACAGCGCCTCCCTTGCCCACGCCGTTAAGGGCGCTTGTCGAACTTTGCCCGCCGACGGCCGAATTGTTAGAGAATTGGGTACTCTTCAATGTCAGCGTTCCGGTGCCGATGAAGATCGCTCCGCCCATTCCCGCTCCGCCGCCCCCCGAACCGCCTGCGGCAAACCCCGGAACGCCGCCGCTGACTGCGCCACCGCCGCCGAATCCGCCGTTTCCGTTGAACATCGCTCCGCCGGCCCCGAACCCGCCATTGCCGCCGGTGATCGTGCCATTCTGGTTCGCTCCCGCGCCGCCTCCCCCGCCTCCGTCGCCGCCGCTGTTCGCCACCGTGTTCGCTATTCCCACACCGGCGCTGCCGAAAAGATCGCCGCTGCTGCCGCCCGTTCCGCCACCCGAAACGGCGTCTCCGGCGAATCCGCCACCGCCCAACGTGCTGCCGCCCAGGCCGTTGCCGCCGCCAAGCGCTTCGTTATTCTGAAAGACCATCGCGGTGGTGGCGAGCGCGCCGGCGTTGACGAATATCGCGCCGCCCATGCCCGCGCCGGCTCCTCCCGGTGTCCCGGCATTGCCACCCTTCGCCAGCCCGTTCTGCAGAGTAAGACCGCTCATGGCGACGCTGCCGCCGCCGATGAAGAACAGCCGCGTCTGCGATTGCCCATCGATGGCCAGATTCGCCGCGCCGGGCCCCTGAATCGTCAGGTCGTCATCGATGCGCAGCCGCGAGCTAAGCAGAATCGGACCGGTCACGAACCCGCTGAACGTGATGGTCGAGCCGGTGCAGGCGTTGGCGATCGCGTCGCGCAGACTGCCGGCGCCGGAATCCGCATTCGTAGATACCGTGGGGCTGTCCACGCACTGCGTATTGGTGAGCGAAAAGCTGAGATTGCCCGGACTGGTGGTAACCGTGTATTGCCCCGCCGTTCCGTTGGCCATGAACGCCGGCGCGGTAGCCACGCCGTTCTGGTCGGTCGATACGTTGACGAGCGTCGCGTTTCCAGGGAACGTGCCGCCCGCGTTTGAAGATGGCGCGGTAAACGTTATTTGTGAATTGGGGACAGGATCCCCGCTGCCATCGGTCACCTTAACCTGCAGCCGAGCAGCGAACGTCCGCCCAGTCCCGATCGATTGGTTATCTCCACCCAGCTTGGCGTAATTCTGCGCGAAAACTGCGCACGTGAAAGTAATAAAGAATGTACGAACAACAGCCCTCAACATCCCAGCACCGCTCCCGGCCGCGTTCACGCGGTTCTGCCAGTGTACACCCGTGACCTCGGTTACGCATTTCGGTTGTATCCGACACCTTTAAGAAAGGAAGGTCAAGCGCTCGGTAAAAATATGGCTTGTCCTGAACGCGCCCATTGGCTGGTTTTGGAGTGTCCACCGAGGCAATACTAAACAAGGTGATGAAGACGAACGCCGCAAGTCTGGCTCTTTGCAAGTTCCGAGCTCTCTGCTGTGCCGTTGCCGCCGCCGCGGTCATCGCCGCGGGATGTGGCGCCCGCCGAGCGCCGCCCCGCGCTCCCTACGTGTCAATCAAAGAACTGGAGGCGCTTTACGGTTCACTGATTACGGTCGGCAATGAGCCGACCCCGCATCAGCATGCGACGGGCGATCGTTTGGGCCTTTTTCAAGAGCGAAACGGCACGGTTTGGGGTCTGCCGCTTATTACAAGAGATGACGGGACCGTTCTCGGCTGCGCGCCGCCTTCTCTGCGCGAAGCGCCTGTTACTGGTATGCTGCCCAGCGAGGCTTCGGAGATCGTGGGCGCCACCAACGCTCCGACCGGTTGGCGCGGCGGGACGGGACAGTTGGAACTTGTGTTTCGGGACAAATCCGGCGAAGTGCGTTGGCAAGCCGTTGCTTCTGGCGCCCTGAACTCGGGCCCACAATGCTGGGCCCAGGAACCTCCCGGCCCTGCGCAGCGACTGGAATATTATCGGCTTGCCCCGCGCCACGCACAGGCGCCATGAGCGTGAGGGACTCGTATGAATGTAACGATGCCAGCGATATTTTTCGGTCACGGCAATCCCATGAATGCGCTGCTGAAGAATGCTTATACAGAAGGATGGCGACGGATCGGAGAGGAGACGCCGAGGCCGACCGCCATTCTGTCAATCTCCGCTCATTGGTTTGTTCCGCAGACGGGTGTTACGATCAGCACCGCACCGAGGACGACACACGATTTCGGGGGCTTTCCGCGAGAACTCTATCAGGTCCGGTATCCGGCGCCCGGCCATCCCAATCTTGCCCGTCGCATAGCAAAAATGCTTGCTCCGTTGTCGGTGCGTCTCGATGACTCGTGGGGTCTCGATCATGGGACCTGGTCGGTGCTCCGGCACGCCTGGCCTAACGCCGATATTCCGGTCGTCCAGCTGAGCATCGATGACAGGGAGCCGCCCGGGTTCCACTTCGAGATCGGCAGGAAACTCGCACCGCTTCGGGATGAAGGAGTGCTGATCATTGGCAGCGGGAATCTCGTACATAACCTGCACACATATGCGTGGGGGCGTCACCTCACGGATCCCTTTGACTGGGCAATGAAGTTCGAGAATGAGGCCAGGCAGATGATGCTCGCCGGCGAGTTTAGACCGCTGATTGAATACGAAAAGCTCGGACGCGACGCGCTGCTGTCCATTCCAACGCCCGATCACTATCTTCCCCTGCTGTATGTGCTCGCCACCAGACAAGGCGGCGATGGCATCACGTTTCCTGTCCACGGCGTGGACGGCGGATCGATCTCGATGCTTTCGGTATGCGTGGGCGGGCAGGGCGGCGAGGGTTGAGGGCAAAAAGAACAGCGGCGCTGATGGAGGGCGTTCCTATGTTACGTCCGTTCACCGCGCGGTGGGTTTGGATACTTCCGGTGGGCGCGCAACCGGAAGCTGCCAGCCCCGTCGCATGGCCGTAAACCGTAAACCGAAGCAGAGAACCGCTCCTGCCACATCCGCCACGGAAGCCGGGACATGCAGCACATTTCCAATTACGACCACCGACGCGCCGATCAGAGCCGCCACTGCGTAGAGTTCAGTGCGCAGGACGGTGGGAATTTCCCTCACAAGCACGTCCCGCACGATGCCGCCGCCAATTCCAGTCAGCATGCCCAGTAACGTTGCCGCGACGGGTCCTGCGTGAAACGCGAGCGCTTTACTGGCGCCGGCAACGGCAAACAGTCCCAGCCCGGCGGCGTCAAAAACCAGCACGGGGCTTTTCAAGCGGTTGATGATTCGATACCAATAAAACGTAACCAACCCGGCAGCAACTGATACAACGAGATATCGCCAGTCGCTGATCGCTGCCGGTGGAACAGCGCCGATCATGAGATCGCGGGCGATTCCACCCGAATTGCCGGCGGCGAAAGACAGGACCAGAACGCCGAAGAGATCGAGCCTGTGCTTAACGCCGGCAGTCGCGCCGCTCAGCGCGAAGACAAACGTGCCTCCTACGTCAAAGGCTACGAGCAGTGCACTCAACAGGATTTCTTCGTTGACCGCCATATGGCCTTATTGCGCCGAGAGCCAGGCTTCAGCGGCAACTACCATTGCTTCTACTCCTGTCGCCAAAGTAGGACGGAGAACCGGTGCGAACCTCGGGTTGTGATTCGTCGGAATCTCCCCGAGGCGTCCCTCCTTTTCGGCTTTGGCGTACATGTCGGGATCTATACCGCCGATGAACCAGAACACCGAGGGAGCGCCCCACTCGGCGCCGAACGAACCGAAGTCTTCGCTTGCGGTCGTCGGCTTCGTCTCCTGAACATGGTCAGGTGGAAAGTGCATGCGGAATGCATCGCGCACTCGCCTGGTCGCCTCGGGATCGTTCTCCACGAGAGAATAACGGTCCAGAGTCGTGATTTCTGGGTTCTTCGGGGCGCCTGAGGCGGCGGCTTCGGCATTCACGATCCGCTCGATCGCAGCCAGCACGCGTTTACGGACGCCCTCGTCGAAAGTGCGCACGTTTAACTTGATGATCGCCTCATCAGGGATGACGTTTTCTTTCGTGCCGGCTTGCACGGCGCCGATGGTGACCACGGCAGATTCATCCGCCGCCACCTCCCGCGAAACGATCGTCTGAAGGCGCATCACCGTTGCCGCGGCCATAACCACCGGATCAATGCTGGCCTCCGGCATCGAGCCGTGCGCGCCGCGTCCAAACAGCCGGATCTGCAGACTATCAGCCGCGGACGTTGTCACTCCGGAACGGCCGGCGATGAGACCGGCCGGCAAGCTCATGACATGCTGCCCGAGCACCACGTCGGGCCGGGGGAAGCGACGGAAGAGCCCATCGTCGATCATCGCCTGTGCACCCGCCGCTGTTTCTTCGGCTGGTTGAAAGACGGGCATGAGCGTCCCCTTCCATGCATCGCGACAGCTGGCAAACAACGTGGCTGCGCCGATCAGCCAGGTCACGTGCATGTCATGACCGCAGGCGTGCATCACCGGCACCGTCTTCCCGGTGCTGTCCGTTGCCGTCACCGTGCTCGCGTACGGCAAACTCGTCGCTTCCTGAACCGGGAGCGCGTCCATGTCGGCACGCAGCATGACCACGGGTCCTTCACCGTTGCGCAGCACACCCACCACTCCCGTGTTTCCGATCTTCGTAGTCACGTCATAACCGGCGGCGCGAAGATGGTCGGCCGCAATTCCGGCCGTCCGGCTCTCCTGCATCGACAGCTCCGGGTGAGCATGAATATCTTTGTAGATGGATTCCAGGCCGGGCAGCAGATCGCCGAGGTTTGCAAGCACTTTGCCGCTGGCTTTCGAGATTGTCTCGTCCATATGTCCGGATCCTGTGGTGCGTCCGATTCTACAACGGTTACATGCAGCTAATTCAGATCGGGTGAGCCGGATTACGCCGGCTCCACCCCTCACCTGCTGGCAGGCTGGCGAGGGTGGTGGCAGGCGCAGATCAAATCGCTCACATACCGCGCATGCCGGTCCAACCGCCTTTGGAGGTCTCAGAGCAGAATGCCGCGAAGAACTACTCGCGCCACGCTGAAATAAATGATCAGGCCGCTCACGTCCACCATGGTCGCGACAAATGGAGCCGATGCGCTCGCCGGATCAAGCCCGCTCGCTCGCAATACGAATGGAAGGAGCGAGCCGAACAGCGTTCCCCAGAGGACAACGCCCACGAGGCTGAGACCAACCGTAACGGCAAGAACGGCGGCATAATGGCCGTACGTACCGGCAACGGCCTGCCAGACGGATATTGGAAGGACGCCGATACTGGCCAGAATGATTCCGAGAATCGTCCCTGTGAGAATTTCACGCCGCAGAACCCGCCACCAGTCACGAATCTGCAGCTCTCCGACGGCCATTGCGCGTATAACCAGCGTCGAGGCCTGCGACCCGGCATTCCCTCCGCTGCTGATAATAAGCGGTACAAACACGGCGAGCACCACTGCCCGGGCGATTTCATCCTGGTAGTGAGCCATCGCCGTCGCGGTCAGCATCTCGCTGACGAACAGCACAGCCAGCCACCCGGCCCGCTTGCGAACCATAGTGGCCAGGCCTGTTTCCATGTATGGCGCGTGCAGCGCTTCCGTGCCGCCGAGCTTCTGAATGTCCTCGGACGCTTCTTCCGTTACCACATCGACGATGTCGTCGACAGTGATAATCCCTTTCATCCGTTGCGAGGCGTCGATGACGGGCAGAGCAATGAGATCGGATCGGGCGAAAACCGCCGCGACCGTTTCCTGATCCATCGTGTCCGGAACGGCGACATAATCCGACCGCATGATGTCTCGAACCAGCCGGTCGCGGGGCGCGTTGAAGAGTTCCCGAAGCGAAAGAACACCAAGGAGCCGCTGTTCCTGACCCAGTACGTAGACGTAATAAATCGTCTCGACCTCGCGAGACTGCAAATGAACGTAGGCGATTGCTTCATCGGCGGTCATATCCGGCCGGGCGCGGGCAAATCGCGGGCTCATGAGACCGCCGGCACGATCCTCCTTGTAGGCCAGGAGCGCCGTTACCTGCAAACGACTACTCTCATCGAGCGCCGAAAGGAGAACATCCCGCGACGGACCGGCGGCCTGCAGCAGGTCCGTTACATCATCCGGCGGCAGCACGCGAAGCCACGCCCGCGGTTCTGCGCCGGAAACATTGAGGAGGAGCCCGAGCTGATCGTGCATGCTCAGACCGGCAAACAAATCGTTCGCCTCATGCTGAGGCAGACTGCGAAGCAGATGCGTCCGCTCCGGCTGCGACAGCTCGGGCCATCGCGAGAGCGGATTCATATCCGGCGCCATGTGCCGAGCGTAGCGCTCGCAGGATCGCTGCGTACGCGGCTGCCCTGCGACCTCCATCGTCGGTCGTGTCGGGCAGCCGTCCTTTTCACCTCGCGACCAGCACGTCCGCAACCCACAGCAATCCGCCTGCGAGGCCGACCGCGGCCGACAACTTCAATGCGTGATCATCGTCTCTCTCGAAGAATACGATCGCGGCGCGTAGTCTGATGCGTCCGCAGGACGGTCGTGCTCCGCTTTTCCCTTTTCTTGTATGGTCATCAATCCAGTCCTCCAGAAAACTGACGCGCATCACCCCGCGATCCACGAGCCCGCCAAGGGTGACGAACGGTGAGCAAAGACCTCGCAGCCACGGTCGAATCGGCTCCTTGTGAACAAAGGCAGAATCGCCTCATTCCATCCATCCGGGCCCGACGCGCGCGTTACCCGGCCACGCGGCGCAGCTAGCTTCAGCGCCACGGAGAAAGGAGATCGTACGATCACCGGAGTATCCACGCTGTTAAGAAAACCCGCATCGTTGTGTCCATCGCCAACGCCGATCAGGTGGACGGGCTCGAATACCCGTGCGTACAGCCGGCGCAGATATCGAACGGCGGTGCTCTTGTCGTTCGCACCGGTAATGTGATAGAAGCGGTTGCCCCGAGTCCACCGCTTCCCTCCACGCTCGATGGCTTTGAGCAGGCCGATGATGCCCGGACCATCGATTTCGAAGGGTTCGTCGTATTCGCGCCGTTTGGCCATTTCAGCCTGCCGGATCGGCAGTGATGTGCGAAGGCTGATCTCGGCAACACTCATGTCGTGGAAGCCGACAACCTTGCATCCGCTCTCGCGGGATGCCTGGCGCAGCGTGCGCACCAATTCGGAATATGGCAGGCCGAACTCCACAATGTCGTAGCCGTCTCGCCGTACTGAGTGATCAATCGGAAATGGAAAATACCCGCTGGGGATACACACCGCCCCGCCGTTTTCCACGATGAAGGGATGGTTGATGTCCAGCCGCTCTCGCCAAAGCTCTGCTTCAGCTCGGGTCTTACTGGTGCACAGAACAAGCGGAACGCCTTTTTTTCGGAGTGCCGCAAGCGCGGGCTGAGCCGCCTCGAATGAGTACGTTCGAGCATTCAGCAGTGTGCCGTCCAGATCGGTGACAAGGATCTTCATACACCCCCAGCCTAAGGGCGGTTGGGCAGGTCAGACCATCCCGAAAGTTCAGTACCCAGGCGCGCGAAACCCATGACCGATCGCGCGGAATCCCGCGGCTGTCCGGTACCAGCGTTTCCGCCGTGCATTCCTGACTTTTCGGGATGATGCAGCCCGCGGAAAGATCGGACATTGGAACTGACAGGAGATTCCTATGGCTGATTTTTATCAAACCGGGCTGGTGACAACTCTCCACCGGCTGAACACGGACGGGCTCATGCGCCTCGAAAGCGATCTTGAGGATTTCAGGCCAGACCTGCCCATAGGTCTGGTGCTGCCCGCGCTGTATTCCGAGTTCGAGCGGCCGGCCATGCGCGCCATTGTTCGTGAACTCGCACAGGTTCGGTTCCTCCACAGAATCGTGGTGGCCGTGGGCCGTGCGAGCCTGGCCCAGTTTGAACACGCGCAGGCGTTCTTCAGAGATGCCGGGCTTCCGGCTACGCTGCTGTGGATGGATGGTCGCCCAATGCAGAGACTCCTGCGTGTTCTCGAGGAGAACGGACTGCCCACCGGAGCGGATGGCAAAGGCCGCTCGTGCTGGATGGGTTATGGATATCTTCTGGCTCGCGGCGACTGCGAAGTCATCGCGCTGCACGATTGCGACATCGTTAACTACAGCCGCGACCTCCTGGCGCGACTGTGCTATCCGGTGGCCAACCCCAACCTGGGATTTGAATTCTGCAAAGGCTTCTACGCCCGGTTTACGACCGTTATGCATGGGCGGGTCACGCGCCTGTTCGTGACGCCCCTGCTGCGGGCCCTCGATAGCATCTGTCCCGGCGTTCCCGTGCTGCGCTTCCTTGACAGCTTCCGTTACGCGCTGGCCGGCGAGTTTGCCATGAGGACCAATCTCGCACGGATGAACCGAATCCCGGCGGACTGGGGTCTCGAGATGGGAGTACTGGCGGAGGTGTATCGGAACACCTCCGCGTCGCGAATCTGTCAGGTAGACCTGGCAGACAACTATGAGCACAAGCATCAGGACCTCTCGCCCGGTGATCCGGACAAGGGACTGCGCAGAATGTCGCGCGAGGTTGCCCGCTCGTTATTCCGGACCGTGGCAAGTGAAGGGGTCACGCTTTCACAGGATGCGTTCCGGACGCTCTGCGTGCGCTATATCCGCATGGCTGAAGACACCATCCACAGATACTACGCCGACGCCATGCTGAACGGTCTGCGATTCGACCGCCACGCCGAAGAGCTGGCGGTCGCCACCTTCGCCAACAGCCTGTTCGAAGCAGTTCAGGAGTTTCTTGCTGATCCACTCGGGTTGCCGCCGATTCCGAACTGGAACCGCGTAATTTCCGCGATTCCCGACTTCTTCGAGCAGCTCACCGCCGCGGTCGAATCGCAGCCGGCCGTTGCCTCCGAGGTTGCTTGTGGCGCCTGACCTCGCCCTGCCGGACGAAGCTCGGGGCGCCATCGAGAATATCGGCGAAGCAGACATCGTCGTTGGCGTGCCGAGCTTCAACAACGCCCGAACCATCCCTCATGTCATCCGGGCAATTCAGGCTGGCCTGGCCAGGTACTTTTCGAGGTTCAGCGCCGTTATCATCAATTCCGACGGCGGATCCTGCGACGGGACGCCTGAGGCCGCGCTCGCGGCGACTTTCGACTTGTCGCGACTGTTGATTCTATCCACGCCTCTGGCCGCTGTGCACCGCCTCTCGTTTCCCTACCACGGCGTTCCCGGAAAGGGCAGCGCGTTCCGCCTCGTGTTTCAGATGACCAGGGCCCTTCGAGCAAAGGCGTGCGTGGTCGTCGATGCCGACCTGCGCTCGATTACGCCGGAATGGATCGACTCTTTGCTGCGCCCCGTGCTGCACGCGGATCACGATTTCGTCGCCCCCTGGTATCATCGCCACAAGTACGACGGCACGATTACCAACAGCATCGTCTATCCATTGACGCGCTCGCTGTACGGCAAGCGAATCCGTCAACCAATTGGCGGTGACTTCGGGCTGTCGCCGCGTCTGGTGGAGCGATATCTCACCCGGTCCGACTGGGAGACCGACGTCGCACGGTTCGGTATCGACATATGGATGACCACAGTCGCCGTGGCCGAGAATTTCCGCACGTGTCAGAGCTTTCTCGGCGCCAAACTGCACGACGCCAGAGATCCCGCTGCCGATCTCAGCGAGATGCTTCGCCAGGTCACGGGCAGCGTGTTCGGTCTGATGGAGGAGTACCAATCCGTCTGGGGTCCTGTGTCCGGCAGCGCTCCCGTGGATCTGTACGGGTTCCCTCACGATGTCGGGCTCGATCCCATCGCGGTCAACGTCGACCGAATGATCGAAGCCTTTCGTGCCGGCTGTGAGCATCTTGACGAAATCTGGTCGCTCGCGCTGCAGGCGGACGTGCTGAAAGCCGTGCACGACCTCGCCAGCCGGCATCTTGTCCTGGATGACGAACTGTGGATGCGGATCATTTTCGATTTCGCCTGTGCCTGGAGGCGTCATCGGCTCGAACGGGCACACCTTCTGCGCTCGCTAACCCCGCTGTATCTGGCGCGCACAGCGTCGTTCGTGATGGAGACAAGGGAAATGTTCGCTGCTGAAGTCGAACAGCGCATTGAAGCGCTCTGTATTACCACGGAAGAAATGAAGCCGTATCTCCTGGCCCGCTGGCGGGGCGGCGATGCGGCCATTCGATTCCCCCCGCGCGCCGCGGCGCATGCGCAAACATCCGATCGTATGGAGGTCCTCCCATGATTCACGTATTCCAGCAGATTTTCGAGCGGGCCCTCACCCGGCTCTCAGACAGCGTACTTGCTTACCTGCCCCCTCTCATAGTTGCGGTTTTCATTCTCGGCAGCGGACTGCTGCTTGCCACTCTGCTGCGGTGGCTCATCCTGCGAGCCGTCAAAGCCACAGCGCTCGACCGCTTTCTGCTGGACAGCGGGCTCGGGTCCTTCATCGATCGTTCCGGCCGGCTGCGCGCGGCGGTGCTGCTCGCCCGCCTGGCCTGGTGGTTTGTTTTGGGCATTGCGCTGCTGATGTCGATCGACGTATTTGATACCACTCTCACATCGCGCGTGGTCCACGCGGCGGTATTCGCCGTTCCGAAGCTGATTACGGCAGCCGCCATTCTGTTTGCGGGCTACTGGCTGGCGCAGTATCTCGGCCGGAGTGCTCTCGTCTGGGCCGTAAATGAGGAGGTACCCATGGCGCGCCGCCTGGCGGCCGGCGTTAAGGCGGCCATTCTCTTCTTCGCAATTGTCATTGCCGCGGAAAGTCTGGGATTTGCGGCTCGCGTGTTCTTCTCGACGTTTGTGATTGTCACCGGAGGCGCCGCGCTCGCCGGCAGCATTGCCGCCGGACTCGCCCTGCGTCCGGTATTCGAGCGCTGGCTGCAGCGGCGCCCCCAATCGCCTCAGCCTCCTGCGAGGTCCCTCTGGAGCCATCTCTGAGCCGTTGCTAGAATGCGGCCGTATGCGAGTTCGGACGTGGCCTCTCCTCACGCTGGGGTTCGGCGCACTTCTTCTGCTGATCGGCTTTTCCGCGGTCGCTCTGGACGATCGCATGGGTCAGGTGTTTGCCGAAGTTGAGGCAATCCAGAAGGCTGAGCGAGCCAGTCGGCAAGCCCTCGAGGACCTGCGTTCTGACATCTATCTCACCTCCATCCTCGTCCGCGACTATCTTCTCGATCCCTCTCCGGAGGCCGCGGCCGAGGAGCGAAAGGAACTGCAGGAGCTCAGAGCAGAAATGGAGAAGAACCTTGCCGCCCTCGAACAGGCAGTGGATAGCGACAGTTCGAGGGAAAGCGCGGGTCTCCGTGAAGCAGTGCTTAGATACCTGGACTCCATCGAACCGGTGTTCGAGTGGACCCCGGAAGAGCGCGCAGTGCGCGGACCCCTGTTCCGGAAGCGTTCCGTCGTCCCGTACCGCGAGGTCGCGCTGGCCGCGGCCGAACGCGTCGGCGCCGTGAGCGACCGCCAGACAGCCGAGCGGCAGCAGCAGGTTCTCAGGGCCAACGCCGAGCTGGGGACAACTCTGAAGCGGAACGCGGCGGTCGCCCTGGTGCTCGGCGGAGTAGTGGCGATTGCCAGTATCCTGCGCACCCGTTTCCTGGAGGCGGCTGCGGCAAAGCATCTGCTCCAGCTCGAGCAGCACGCCCATGAATTACGGACGCTTTCGCAAAAACTCACCAGGGCGCAGGAAGATGAGCGTCGCAACCTCGCGCGGGAGCTTCACGATCAGGTGGGCCAGATGCTGACTGCTCTGAGTATGGAGTTGGGCAACGTCGAGGAACTGCGGCATGCGCCGGGAGACGGTTTCACTCATCACCTGAGCGAAGCAAAGAAGCTGAACCACGACACGCTGCGAACTGTGCGGAACATCTCATCCGGGCTGCGGCCGTCCGTGCTGGACGAACTCGGGCTGGGCCCGGGACTGCAGTGGCAGGCGCGCGAGTTCACGCGGCGCAGCGGTGTTCCCGTGGAGCTGCAACTGGACGGCGAGATCGGCAGCCTGCCCGAAGAGCATCGGACCTGCATCTACCGTGTCGTGCAGGAAGCGCTCACCAATTGTGCCCGCCACGCCTCTGCTCACAGCATCCGCGTTACGCTCCATGGAGGCGCGGATAAGCTCTCGCTCACCGTCGAGGATGACGGCCGCGGATTTGACGTGCGCCAGGCCCGGGGCCGCGGCCTGGGTCTGCTCAACATCGAGGAGAGGGTGCAACAATTAAACGGTCGCGTACAATTCGTCTCGACCCCCGGGCGCGGCACGCTGCTGCGTTGCGAACTGCCGATTGCCAAAGGTGAAGCTTGAAAGTATCCATCCTGATTGCGGACGATCACGACATCGTCAGAGCCGGCCTGAAGGCGCTGCTCGAACGACAGGAGGACATCGAGATCGTGGGCGAGGCGTCCGATGGGATGCAGGCGGCGGCGCTGGCTGAACAACTCAGCCCTTCCATAGTCGTGCTGGACATCGCCATGCCCCAATTGAACGGAATCGACGCGGCGGCTCAGATCCTGCGGCGGACTCCCGACATAAAGATCATCATCCTCAGCATGTACGGCGACGAGGAGTTTTTGGTCCGCGCGCTCGCGGCCGGAGTGAAGGGCTATCTCCTGAAGGACGACGTTCAGGCCGATCTGCTTCGCGCCGTCCGCGCAGTCGCCGCCGGCCGATCGTTCTTCAGCCCCGCCATCGCGCAGACCCTGGCCGAGGACTACGTTCGTCAACTCCAGAAGAAGGGCCTGCAGGACTCCTACGAACTGTTAAGTGAGCGCGAGCGTCAGATTCTTCAGTTGCTGGCCGAGGGTAAGTCGAACAAGGACATCGCCGCCCTTCTCAATGTCAGTCCCTATACCGTCGAGACACACCGCGCGCATCTGATGCAGAAGCTGAATCTGCACAATACGGCTGAGATCGTCCTCTACGCCGTGCGCAAAAAGATCGTCGCCTGACGGCGGCTGTTGGCCTGCCGCGACCCACTCTGATTCCACCCTCCTGCGCGGATCGCAACCACTTCCACGCGCCGGCCGTGACATCGAAAAAAGCGATGGTCAGATTCCGATCTTTCTAATTGTCTATGAAGGCGATGCTTCGTAAGCTCGGAACAGGAGAAGAAACTCATGAAAAAGACTGTTATCCGAACTGCCGCCTTTGTCGCAGTCACCGCATTCACCATCCACCTGTCAGCCGCCACGGCCGCGAACGCGATTACTCGCGGCTCGGGCAGCTCCTTCGAGCAGGTGGCGCCGGTTACCCCTGCACAGAAGGAACTCGAGCGCCTGCTGAAGCAGATCTCGGCCAACGCGGCCACCGCTTCGAAACACGCCGACCGGCTCAATTCTTACCTGAATACGGCCGGGCAGCATTCGCGTGCAACGCACCATGCGGAATTGAGCGCCGCCAAAACCGCAATCAATGCCATTGGAGCCGATTACCGCAAGCTTCAGGAACTCCGGCCGGCGGCCCTGCCATGGCAGCAGTCGGTCATTGATCGTCTGGAGCCTGTGCTCACCGGTCTGGCCGTCGATGCGGGCAACGCTGTCGTAGCCCTGAACGCACAACCCCGGGGAATTCCCTCACAGGAGTATCGCGATGCGCTTGCAAACATGTACGCCGGTTCTCGTCAGGCCCGCAGCCTCATCCTGGTGACTATGGATTATGCACAGGCTCGCGCGAAGCTGAACCGTTTCGACGCTTCGCCATCGGAGCAGATGGCGAGCGCGCCTGCGGCCATGAACTCCTCCTCGAAGGAAGCTGTAAGCCTGGAGCGGAGGGTTCGGAGTGAGCTGTTGAAGCTGCCCTGGTATGGCGTCTTCGACCATCTCGCCTTTCAGGTGCATGGCGATGAGGTCCGGCTCACTGGCGAGGTGAGTTGGCCGGCCCTGAAAGCCAACGCTGAACGAGCGGTCCGCGGTGTTGAGGGTGTTGCCGCCGTGACCAGCGATATACGAGTGCTCCCGCTGTCTCCGCAGGACGATCGAATCCGGCTGGCGACATATCGGGCGATCTACGGTCAGCCGTCGCTGGCGCGCTATGGCCTGAACCCCCATGCTCCCATCCGGATCATTGTCGAGAACGGGCATGTAACGTTGAAGGGTGTCGTCGGCAATAACATGGACCGAACCATCGCTTACATGCAGGCCAATAAGGTCCCGGGGGTGTTCTCGGTGACCAACAGCCTGCAGGTCGGAAGCTAACCTGTTCAGGCGGCAGGCGTCCCCGGGCGCCTGCCGCCGTACCTTTTATCGGCCCGTCCTGTTCTCACCCGGCGCCTGGAGCCGCTCATCATAGCGTCATTCAGGCCGCACAACGAAGATCGTGAGGTCGTCGTGAAACTCGGCTCCATTCATGAACCTGACTGCCGCTCCCATGATGTCCTGCACCATTTGCTCCGCCGAATCGACAGACCCGCGCACGGCTGAAAGCACGCCCGCCTCGCCGAATTCATCGCCCTTCGGGCTCGTTGCCTCCATCAGACCATCGGAATACGCAATCAGGACCTCCTCGCCGTTCAGCGTGACAGACTCCTGGTGGTAGATCACATTCGGCAGCAGTCCGAGCACCGGACCACCGGTGTCCAGACGCCGCACTCCTTCCGAATTCGCCGCCAGCAGCAATGGCGGAAGGTGGCCCGCGTTCACGTAACGCAGGCGATGAGTCGCCGGATCGTAAAACGCCCAGAACAGTGTCACGAATTCACGTGAGGATTCGTCTTTCAGAAGCTCGTTGAGTGCTCCGGCCATCTCCGGTAGAGTTGTGCCGTCCTGATCTCTTGAGAGTGCGCGAATGGCGCCGTGCACAATGCCCATCCTGAGCGCTGCGGCCAGCCCCTTGCCGGAGACGTCGGCCAGAACCAGAGCGATCTCTCCCTGCGCGGTCCGGAACACATCGTAGAAATCGCCTCCCACTTCATCTGCCGGCCGGCATTCTCCCGCAAACTCGACACCCATTGTGGGGCCGGGCCTCGGAAGCAGCCTGCGTTGCACGTCTCTGGCGAGTTCAAGTTGTACCGCGAGAGCTCGTCCGCGCACATACGCCTTGAACCGGACCAGGAAAACAATCATGGAGGCAAGAAGCGCCAGAGCGGCGACAGCCGCCGTCAGAAGGGCCCGGTTCAACGGGTGTAGCACGCCCTGCGGACCGCGCAGGTAGATCGCGATCTCCAGCATTCTCCACCGTGAAGAGGGCTCCGAAGAAGTGCCCGTCCGCTCACGCAGCAGCGGCAGCAGCGCAATCAGTACCTGCCCCTGAGCGAGATCCTGAACGGTGGAACTGGTCCGGTTCTGTTCCGTCGACGCATGTACTTCTTCGGATGGGAACGACGGGCGGCTGTCTCCGACACGCGATGTTGCCAGAACCGCGCCGCCTGCATCGATGACGCTCATCCAGCCAATCTCATCGCTTCGGTCTTCAACGATGTCGGCCAGGATTTGCCGCAGGCCGTCGCTGGTGGCTATGTGTTCGCGATGCAGTTGGTGCTCCAGCGAGGAGGCCTCTTCGAAAGCCTGCAGCAACGCCTGGTCACGGGCCATGCGAGTGCTGACGTAACGATAGGTGAGCAGGGTCTCCACCATGAGCAGCACCGCGAGTCCCAATCCGGTTGCCGCCGCGAGTTGGAACAACAGCGATTTCGGTCGCTTCATAACAGTACCCTCATACCGCCTTCGCTGCGAAGAGCTTGTTTCGGGCAACTTCGGCAATGACATTCGCCGCGGGATGCTTGATTCTGCGCTCCGCGGAGACAGCATAGTATTCGGTCACGTGCGGCGCGATGTCGCCGATCTTCGCCACTCGATAGCGGCTTCGCACTTCCCGCTCGATTGCCGTAGGCGCGGCAAAAATGCCGTTACCGGCCTGCCCGAAAGCGGTCAGAAGGGCCGTGTCCTGAAACTCACCCAGGACCCGCGGATGGATGGAATGGGCTTCGAACCATTGATCGAGCGTCTGCCGCAGCGCCGAGTTCTTCATGGGCAGCAGAAACGGCGCTCCGCTCAGGCTCGCGGGGAATCTCCTTCGATAGAAATCAGCCAGTGGCGGTGACGCGAACAGGGCCAGCCCGGAGGAGCCGAGCAGATGATTGAAAACCTTCACCCGGGCGAGAGAGTGCGCCGGCGCATCCGTCAGCACGAGGTCCAGCTCGTGCGCGGAAAGGCTCAGCAGGAGCTTGTCCGGTGTGTCCTCGTAACACTCAATGTGCACGCCTCCCTTCATGCCCAGAGCCGGCTGCAGGATGCGATACGCGATGAGCTTGGGTATCAGATCGGAGACCCCGACAAGGAGGCGCAGCGGGCGGTTCCGAGGGCGGCCCCGGAGCGTGTCGGTAAGCTCGGCGCCCAGCGCGAAAATCTCCTCGGCGTAACGGTACACCACCTGACCTGATTCGGTCAGCACCAGCCTGCGCCCCTGGCGCGCGAACAGCTTTTCCCCGAGCGTCTCTTCGAACACCCGGAGTTGCCCGCTGATGGTGGGCTGCGCCAGCCGCAGCTCTTCGCACGCCCGCGCGATGCTGCCTTTCTTGGCAACCATCCAGAAGTAGAACAGGTGGTGGTAATTCAACCATTCCATCAGCGCTATTCTACATCGGAAAAGCCGATGTATTGCTTCCGGACTATCTATCGATCCTATACCCGACCGAACGCGTCTGTAGGTATAGAAGGAGACGGAAAGATATGATGAGCACCTCTGAGCTGAAGAACTTCGAAGGCGCATTGCAGACTCGCGCGCGGGAACTGCTGCACGCTCAGGCCGAACGCCGGCTGATCGTTGTCGAGCGATCACCCGATGCGCTGGATGGAACGCTCCAGGCGGCTGAACGGGAACGTTCAGCCCGGGCGCTTGGAGAGAATTTTCGCCTCCTTCGTCAGGTGGAGGCGGCGCTGGCGCGCATTCGTCGCGGCGATTTCGGCATTTGCCTGAGTTGTGAAGAGGAGATACCGCTCAGGCGCCTTCAGGCCGTTCCCTGGGCGGCGCTGTGCAGATCCTGCCAGGAAAAGGAAGAGGAGCGCCAGGCGTTCCGGCCCGCTTTGGCTCGGGCTGCCTGACAAGGATGTTTACAGGTTCAGATGACAAACGAAAGGTGAACGACCATGATTCGAACAATTGCAACCACTGTGTTTAATGCCGCTGTTGTCGTGATTGCGACCTCGGTTGCGGTATGGCTCACTGTCTCCGGGTATACGCTGCAGCCTGGAGGTCTGCTGCTGGGGATGGGAGCTATCTTCGGGGCGGTGATTTTCGGGTTCCGCCTGGCCGAAGGCTTCGGACCCGACCGTCTTTCCATTTGGGCTGGTCCGGGTTGGTCACTTCGATCCGCGCCGGCGCCCGGGGCGAATGGCGAACTTCCGGGCAGGACGGCATAGTCGGAGCCGCTTCGATGCAGCGCCGGAAGGGAAGCACCCTGCGCGAGTGCTTCCCTTTCCGGCTCTGAGCAGGTACAGGACGGAGCCACGGAACGGCAGGCGGTTCAGAACGAGGAGGCCGCTCTCGCGTATTGCGTGCCTCGCTGAACTGTTTCCGCGCACCAAACCATGCCGTGACACGGCAAACAGCACTGGCCCTTAATGTATGAGGAAAGCCCGCAAGGAACTGACTTGGTTGGTTGCGGGGGTAGGATTTGAACCTACGACCTTTGGGTTATGAGCGTTCCGGGTAACAGGTAAATCACTGGATCTAAAGGCACGAGTGGCACCGTGAGAACCTTCAGAAACACCTTGGAACGGTTATTGGGAGTCTAATGGGAGTTTTTCATCCCCGTGGGTTCGTGGCGAGTTCGCCCACCTCGTTCTGTGCCGCTGTCTGAACAACGGACGGCAGCATCGAGCCGGTCCTCTCATCTGATCAGCCAACCGGTTGATTACCTGTGCTCGGAGCCATTGTGATCTCGATCTGCCCAGCCGGAGGAAGGTGAGGGGGTTCGTGTGATGGTGGGGCGTATTGGGGCGCATTGTCAAGTGTGCTGGAAGTCATGGTCAGGGTGGAATTCTGGGCAAGATCGGGCCGCGAGGTCCGAACAGGTGTGCAGGAGAGGTTATCAGTATATGGAAAAGACCGTAAGCAAGAAAGATT
>DASRCB010000281.1:0-3436 GCA_035653295.1 Bryobacteraceae bacterium | reverse complement strand
GTAGCTCTGCAGTCCAGCCACGGCGGGCCAGACGATATCGTTCAGCGTGATCGAGTATGTGGAGCTGCCGGTTGGAAGCGGAACGATCGCAATCGCCATGGGCGCCGAAGGCAGGCCGTTCGCATCGAGCGCGCAGAGCGTCAGCCGGATCGTGGTTCCGCCAGCAAGCGACCCACCGCTATTGTTCAGCACGATGTTGCCCGCCACAGGCGCGCCGACGCCGGGGCTGAAGGCGTTCGTCGGAAGCTTGCCGGTGATGATCAGGTTCGCCAGAATGCTGCCGTCGGCCAATTGCGCATAGGATTGATTCGTGTCAAAGGTCCACTCGCCTGGGAATAGAGCATCATTGGCCGCCGCCTGCACCTGATACGGCGCCCATGCAGGGCCGAACGGAATTGGATAGAACAGCGCTGGCAGCGGCGCCGGCGTCACATCCACAGGCTTGGGGCCAACGGTCAGATCATACATAGACGCGGTGACGGTGCGCCCGTTGATAGTGACGCTCCAGTCCTTGTGGAGTTTCCAAGACTGGATGCGGAAATCGGCGGTGATGAACTGAAATGTCGCGTTTGCGGCATCGGCCGGCGCGGGCGAAACGACGAACCCAGTGACCGTATCCTGCGTCGTAAAGATCTGCGTGACGGTGCATTGGACGCCGTCTATCAACACTTCTTTATTGACGATGAATTTGTCGAGCGGATCGCCGGTCAAGTTGCCGCACTGGCCGGCGGTGACCGAGCACGTTCCTTTCATGCCGGGCACATCGGGGTGCGTGATCGAAACGACCTGGCCGACTTCGTTGTTGAGCCCGAGCAGCGTGGTCCTCCACGTCGCCACACGCGCGTTGCGCCACTCGGCGGGATTCACTCCGCCAATCTCTTCGCGCACGCGCGTGGCCGCCAGACGCAACGCTTGGGAGATTGTCGCGCATCCCACCAGGTGCTGCCGCGCCGTCAGCGGCGCGCCGGCGCGGCCGAAGTATGCCGCGTGGCTCTTGTCCTGATACTCGGCGGTGTTCGCCTGGTATTGATATGCCTGGTCGGCGAAATCGAGAGTCAGATGTTCGAATGCGGCCTCGATTGGTTCCAGCCGCAGGCTCTGGAACAACATGTTGCCGATCGTGTAGGTATCGGTGGCAGAGGCGTTGATGCGGCAACCGAGCTTCAGCTTGCCGAACTCCCAGGTGAAGTAGCCCAGGCCACACGCCAGAATCTCGGTGAGCCAATCGCGAAACGGCTTCTGCTGCGCGAGCACGCCTTGGAAGCGGAACTGCTTCTCGTTTCCGCCGCCGACAACCGCCATTACCAGCGTATCGGCGATCTCGGCCGCGCCAGTGCCATCGCCCACGATGAGCGAGGAAAGAACAAATTTGCTCAGCTGTGTAGCGGAGTCCGCATTCTGCAGACCGAGCGCGCGCAGCAGGCAGTTCACGGCGATCCAGAAGGGATTCGTCAGGCCGGTGACAGCGGTGCGGTTGCCGTTCTGATCCCAGGTCCAGCCGGTAAGGCCAAGCGAAATGGGGACCTGCATCTGGTGCTGATCCGTGGTGGTCGGCTGGATGCCCGGCTGGTCCGTGCGCCGGATCTCGACGAACGCGGTACCCGCGGCCGTCTCCGGCCCCCAAACCTGCGGTGTGCCCTGCCCCAGGGAGAAGGAGTCCAACTGAGGATCGTTTCCGGAGACTTCGCGCAGACCCATGGTTGGTTCATTCGTGATCACGTTAAGCGCGCCGTCCACCTTGAACCCCTGCGGCGACTGGCCATCAAGCATCGGCGCGACAATGTAGCGGTAGCCGTCCGCGTTAACCGCCACCTGCATGCCGGTATAAGCGCCGATCGGGCCCGCGCCCACGATGCCGAGCGCATCGTAGAAATCGCTTTCGTCGCGGCCCGCGGCGATCATACAATTCACCCAGAAAGCCTTCGTCGGGTCGCCATCGTCGCTCGCCCAGATCTCCTGAAGCGCGTTGCCCCATATGGAATCCGAGATGATCGAGGTCGCCGTCACCGTATTGCGGCCGAAGCCCCACAGGCCGGTCGAGTTGTCCTTGATGGTTACTCCCTGGGGTTTGGCGGGATGCCCGCCGAAGTACGGCGTCATGCCGTGCGCCTGGCATCCGTTGGCCGAATCGAAATAGTAGTCGCAGGAGTTCGGGTCGCCACCGCTGCCGTGCGCCGCGTACGGGCAGTTGACGCCATCGTTGAACGTCTTCCAGCACTGCCGCGAGATGACCCGGGTTGGATACATCTGCGTGATCTGGTACAAGCCGTCGCTGCATTGCGCGGTGAACTGCGGGCTGCCGTCCGCGACGAAGCTGATGATGAAGCCCGACCACAACTGGAGCAGGATGCCGGAGTTGATGTGGAAGAGCGACAGGTCGATCTGGGCGTATTTCAGGTCGGTGTCGTTGGCGAGCTGCGTCATCACGCGGTCAGCGTTACCGAAGGTAAATCTGACGTTATCCGCCGCGCCGCTGATGTCCTGCGTGATCAACACGTCCGATCCCGGCTCGCCGATGCCTAGCAGCCGAGGCAGATAGAGCTGGCCGCCGACGGTGACGCGGCGGTCCGACAGATAGATGTCCGGCACGGCCTGCTCACGCACACGGATGTGGACGAGCGGAATAATCTGCTGGACCTGGGACAGTAGCGCCGTCTGAAGTGCGGATGAAGGGAATCGCAAACAGGTGGAGGCAACAGCGTAGGATGGAGCCTCAGCCGGATCAGGAACTTCGATGAAGTTGAAACCGGTTTGAGCCGCGTTGGTGAGGTATTGGATGGTGAGCGGCGCGTACTCCCAGGTGACTTTCGTGGGCGTGGTGGTCTGATCGGGATTGGGGACCCTATAGGTGAACGACTTCCACGCGCCCTGCAATCCTTCCCAGAAAGAGACCAGTGACGCCCTGTCGATCATACTCAGGTGCTGGCGGCGGAAGGCGAACTTGCGCGGGCCGATGCCGACGGCATATCGCTGCTCGGCTTTGGCATCGAGTTCGCCGAACTGATGGACGACGACAGGGCGGTCATGGGTGAATCCGTAGCCAAAATCAGGAGCGAGCGGGAAGGTCAGGCCCGAATCGATGAGCACGGGCACAGGGATGCGGCCGATGGTGTCGGACATGGAGGCTGGTCAGGCTACTTCGATGAGTTCGATTTGCGGAACGTCCGTGCGAAGCAGGCCGGTGCTCTGGGACCAGTTGCCGCGAAAGACCACGGTGTACCGGCCCTGCGTCGAGTTACCGGTGGGATCGTAGGCGCCCTCGGCGAGGTTATAGAACAGGAATGGCACGACGCCGCCCTGCTGGCCGTCCCAGAAGGCCTTGAGGGCGGCCACGCGCGTGGCGGTTAGCCGCTGGGCCAACTTGAACGTCCGGCGGGACGTCTGCGCGAGCTGCGAACGCTCGATCGTCCCATCGTGATATTGGGCCTGGAGCTGG
>DASRCB010000280.1:0-3560 GCA_035653295.1 Bryobacteraceae bacterium | reverse complement strand
CCACCGGCCGCGCGCTGGCGGTTACCACGCTGTTACTGGACATTCTGAAAGGCGTCTTCGCGGTCTGGCTGATGGACCACGTCAGCGGCGGTTCAGCGGCATGGACCGGCGCCGCCGCATTGGTGGTAATGTTTGGCCACGCCTTCCCGGTATTTCTGAAGTTCCGTGGTGGCAAGGCGGTGGCCAGCTTCATCGGAGCGTTTCTGTACCTGACACCCGTGCCGCTGTTGTGCGTGCTGCTGCTGTTCACGATCGTGGTTGCGGCAACGCGCTACATTTCACTGGGTTCCATCCTGGCCGCTGGTCTTTTTCCGTTCGGGGTGTGGCTGATCCTGCATCCGGACTGGAGCGTGGTTGCAGCGGCCTTCATCGCCGGGACGTTCATCATCTGGCGGCATCGCGCCAACATTGTCCGCATTCGCGCCGGGACCGAACACGTATTTCGTTTCGGCAGTCCAAAGCCGGCAGGAGCGCGGCGTTGACGCGCCTGGCCATCATCGGTGGGGGGAGCTGGGGGACGGCGCTCGCCATTGTCCTCTCGCCGCGCTATGACGAGGTGCGGCTCTGGGTCAACGAGCCGGACCTCTGCGACGCCATCAACGGCGCAGGCGAAAACGCGATGTTCCTGCCGGGCTTTCGTTTGCCCGGAAACATTCGCGCCACGACGGCGGTCGGCGAGGCCGTGGCCAATGCACAGGTCGTACTGGGGGTCATGCCCTCGAAATACGCGCGGCGGGTATACACCGATCTGGCGCTGTATGCATCCGAGGAGATGGTGTTCGTCAGCGCGACCAAGGGTATCGAGCAGGGCACGCTGCTGCGCATGTCGGAGCTGATCAGCGATGTGCTTGGCGGCTCGTTTGCGCCGCGTGTCGCGGTGCTGTCGGGACCGACGTTCGCGAAAGAGGTCGCGCGAGGCGAGCCGACTGCTGTCGTCATTTCCTCCACCGATACCGCGCTGGCGCGCGGCATCCAGCGCGAGTTCTCCGGGCCGACGTTCCGGCTGTACACCAACTCCGATCCGATCGGCGTCGAGGTCGGCGCGGCTCTCAAGAATGTCATCGCCATCGCGGCCGGCGTCTGCAAGGGCCTCGGACTGGGACACAATGTGGCCGCAGCGCTGATCACGCGCGGCCTTGCGGAGCTGCGCCGCCTGGCCTGCGCCATGGGCGGCGATCCGCTCACACTGGCCGGGCTGGCCGGGCTCGGAGACCTGGTGCTCACCTGCACGGGCGAACTGAGCCGCAATCGATGCGTGGGGATCGAGCTGGCGCACGGGCGCTCCGCCGGCGAGATCGTCGATTCCATGACCATGGTGGCGGAGGGCGTGGACACTGCTTCGGCCGCGCTGGCGCTGGCGCAGAAATACAATGTCGATCTGCCGATCACGGCGCAGATGGACCTCATCCTCCGCGGCCAGCGCTCCCCGCGCGAAGCGATTCGCGAACTGATGGAGCGGACGCTCCGGGACGAGTAGCACGATGGCGAAGTGTTCGAACTGCGGAACCGAGCTGCCCGACAACAGCCGCTTTTGCCTTTCGTGCGGTACGCGCACGGTTGCCGAGACTGGGTTGGCCGAAACCGTTGCGATGTCCAGCGGCGCTACCGGGACAAAGCCACGAACCGGGCACTCGATTACCGCAACGCCGTCCTCATGGACGGGGAGTGAAAGCCGTTTTCTTCCCGGCGCCGTGCTTGCCGACCGCTATCGCATCGTCGCGCTGCTGGGGCGCGGGGGCATGGGCGAAGTCTATCGCGCCGACGACCTCACGCTGGGCCAGCAGGTGGCGCTCAAGTTCCTGCCTGAGGCCATCGCCTCGAGCGAATCGGCGGTGGAGCGCTTTCGCAACGAGATTCGTGTCGCGCGGCAGGTGTCGCATCCCAACGTCTGCCGCGTGTACGACGTCGGCCAGGTCGACGGCCATCTGTTCCTGTCGATGGAGTATGTGGATGGCGAGGACCTCTCCTCGCTGTTACGCCGCATCGGCCGTCTGCCCGAGGACAAAGCGCTGGAGATCGCGCGCCGGCTGTGCGCCGGTCTCGCCGCGGCGCACGAGAAAGGAATCCTGCACCGCGATCTGAAGCCGAGCAACGTCATGCTCGACGGGCGCGGGCAGGTGCTGCTGACCGATTTCGGCCTCGCCGGCCTCGCGAACGAGATCGAAGGCGCGGAGGTGCGCAACGGCACGCCGGCATACATGGCGCCGGAGCAGCTGGAGGGCAGGGAAGTCACGGTCCGCAGCGATATCTACTCCCTGGGTCTGGTGCTGTACGAGGTCTTCACCGGCAAGCGGCCATACGAAGCGAACACGCTCGCCGAGCTGGTCCAGGCTCGCACGCGCACCACGCCCGCTACGCCGTCAAGTTTGGTTCGTGATCTGGATCCGGCGGTGGAGCGGGTGATTCTGCGCTGCCTCGAAGCCGATGCGGCGCGCCGTCCCACATCGGCGCTGGCGGTGGCCGCGGCGCTGCCGGGAGGCGATCCATTGGCTGCGGCATTGGCCGCCGGCGAAACGCCGAGTCCGGAAATGGTCGCGGCCGCCGGCGAGGGCGCCGGTCTGAGCGCGCGGGCGGGCGTATCGTTATTCCTGGCCGTGATCGCCGCTGTGGTCGCCGTTGCCTTTCTGGTGAACCGCTCCAGCGCGCTGGAACGGATTCCCGCGCTGTCGCCGGAAGTGCTGGCTGAGAAGGCGCGTGAGGTGGTGCAGAAAGCGGGATACAACAGCGCTCCGCTCGACGATGCGGCGGGATTCGAGTGGCGATTCGGGACGTTCGACTATCTCCGCGAGCACCAGCAAAATCCGCGGTGGCCGGAGATCCTGGCCGGCCGTGTTCCGCTGCTCGTTTACTGGCGCCGCCAGAGTGACGATGTCCTGACGGCGGTCGCGTTTCACAACGATCACCTCACCCCCGACCTGGTGGATCAGGGCGATCCTCCTTTCGATACCTCCGGCATGGTCAACATTCAGCTGGATGCGCAGGGCCGCCTGATCCGGTTCGAAGCCATGCCGCCGCAGCTTCAGACCGCACTGCAGAGTCCGCCGCCTTCCCCTGACTGGAGCCCGCTGTTCGCTGCCGCCGCGATTGACCCCGCGAAACTGCAAACCACGGAACCGCTGTGGACATGGCAGGCCACGTCAGATCAGCGCACGGCATGGACGGGAACGTGGCCCGGCACTTCATACCCGCTTCGCGTCGAAGCCGCGTCGCTGCGAGGCAAGCCCATCGCCTTCGCCCTGATGGGCCCCTGGAGCAAGCCCTCGCGAAACCCGTCCCCGCAGGAGCCGCTGGCAGAATCGGTCCCCAATTTCTTCTTTATTGGGCTGGCAATTGTTCTCCTCATCGCCGCGCCGCTGCTCGCCCGCCGCAATCTCCTGCGCGGCCGAGGAGACAAGCGCGGAGCCCTGCGCCTGGCCTGGTTCGTTTTCATAGTGCAGATGGCGATCTGGATCTTCCAGGCTCACTTTGCCGCCTCAATCGGCACGATGGCGATGTTCTTCATCGCCGTGTGCACCTCGCTCTTCTACGCCGCTGTGGTCTGGACCATCTATCTCGCGCTC
>DASRCB010000279.1:0-5188 GCA_035653295.1 Bryobacteraceae bacterium | reverse complement strand
CCTGGGCGGGTGCGTCTCGATCGAAACAAACACTGATTTTATTGTAGAGGCGGCTCTGCGCTGGGTTTACAGCCCTGCAATCCTTACCAGACGTACGTGGCCAGCACGTGCGGACGGCCCGACGCCCCTCGCACCACCGGGATGCGAAGCACGATCTGCACGTTGCGGCGCTGCCAGCCGCGGGGCAGTTGCGGAATTGCCTCCGCCATGTAGGCCGGGGTGGTCAGGAACTCGCCGCCGCCGACCGTGCCGAAGTGCGTGATGCCGGCGGTGATCACGGTCATGCGCTCGGTGTTCACGTCCAGCACCCGGGAGACGATGGCGTAGTCGGTGCTGATGGAGTTCCAATCCGGCCAGAAACCCGCCAGCTTCCAGTCCGTCTTCTCTGGGTGATCGCGGTCCCGCACCATGGCGATCTCGTTTCCGTCCACGAACGTGCGCTGGAACGTATATCGCAGATGACCAACCGACCGCAGCGTCCACTCGTTGTCGAACGCGCCAATGAGGACTGAGGGCTGTTCGCGCAGGTCGGCGAAGGTGGTGGAGTTCACACCGCGGATACGGTAGGGTTTCGAGTGCTTCTCCAGAAACCCGGCAAGATTCACCAGAGCCATCGTGTCGCCGAGGGCGACGTAGCGGTCGTCGATGGCGAGGATCTGGTTCGTGGGGATCGCCGCCGGCAGTGACGCGGGCGACTGCTGGAGCATGCTGTCGAACTGAATCTGCTTCTCGTCCGACCTGAAGTTGTAGGCGCGCTGCAGACCCAGACAAAAAAGAACATCCCCGGGAACGTCGAGCATCGGCCGCCAGAACTGTTCCACCACCGACTCGGCAGGCCGAACCAGCAGCATCGCGGCAAGGATCAGCGCCACGGCAAGCCCGGCGCAGGCCGGAATCAGCCAGGGTTTCCACCGGCGCGTGGGTGTGACCGGCGGCGCCTCGACGTAATGGAACTCGGCAACGTACGATCCCGCCGGCAGCGAGATGCGGAGCTCCCCTTCACGCCCCGGCGTTTGATAATACTGCGCCAGTTTTTTCCGCACCTCCCCCGCGGTGGTGCGCACCACCGTGTCGGAATTCGTGTCGTAATCCGGTACGCGGCCGAAGACAACCGCGCCCAGAGTCCGCTCCTTTAAAGATGCGAGATCTCCGGCCAGCGTATGTTCGGTTACATGCCGCAGCAGGTTTTGGCAGCGTCGGCTGCTGCGAAAAACGTCGCTGGCCAGAACGCGATCCAGTTGGCTGCGCACGGCCGCGGCATCGATCATGGGGTGTCGCGGCGCCCCCGAGCCTACCTCGTCCGTGTGCCTGATCGTCGAAGCCAAAAGGTCTGAGCGATTGTATCACCCATTTCCCGGCAGTAGAACACGGGAAGGTACCTTTGCCAGTAACACTGGATAACACATTCGGAACAAAAGGCGCTTACTGTGTTTGACCGTAGAACACTAGCTACTGCTCCCGAACCGAAGTAAATTCAATTCCGTTTCACCCAGGGTCGTCTTGTATCCACGCGCCAGCTGCGGGTCCGGGGCTCAGGCAGGCGGTGGGGGGAACTCGCAAACGTAAGGGGGAGAAAACCATGGAGCATCGCAACATCGTTCGGTTGCTGTTTTTCTGTCTGCTCCTGCTGGGAAGCGTATTTGTCGCCTCCGCGCAGGAAGCAACCATAGTGGGAACGGTTACAGACCCGTCGGGGGCGCCCGTTCCAAACGTAGCCATCACCATCACCAGCGCCGAGACCGGCCAGACAAACCACCTCACCAGCAACAATGAGGGGCAGTATGTCGCGCCGGATCTCAAGATCGGCCACTACACCATTCGCGCTGAGGCGCCCGGCTTCAAAGCCGCGGAACAGAAGGACGTCACCCTTCGAGTCGCCGACCGCGCCCGCGTGGATCTGAAACTGGAACTCGGCAGTACCCAGGAAAGCGTTAACGTGGAGGCGCAGGCCATCGCCGTACAGGCCGACTCCGGGGAAGTCAGTGACGTCATCACCGAACAACAGGTCTCGCAGCTGGCCACCAATGGCCGCAGCGTATACTCGCTGGCCGTGCTCACGGCAGGCGCCTCGTCGGCCATGGCTGACTTCAACACGCCGGTGCCGGTAGGCGGCGATTCCTCGGTATCGTTTAACGGGCTGCGGCAGAACCACAATATCTGGCTCATCGACGGCGGCGAAGACGACGACCGCGGGGGCGCGGGCGGCATCTCCGTCATGCCCTCGGTCGATGCCATCGCCGAATTCCGCGCGCTGACCTCCAATTACAGCGCCGACTACGGCCTCTCCTCCGCCGGCACCATGACCATGGTGTTCAAGTCGGGTACGAAGGATTTCCACGCCAGCGCCTGGGAGTTCCTGCGCAACGACGCCCTCGACGCCGGTAACTTCTTTACCAACGCCGCCGGCGCCAAAGCGCCCGAACTGCGCTTCAATACCTACGGTTTCAATGCTGGCGGCCCCGTCTACATCCCGAAGGTTTACAACAAGGACAAGGAAAAGACATTCTTCTTCTACAACATGGAATGGCGCAAGCTGGTGGAGGGCGGCCTCGTGAACCAGACCGTGCCGCTGCCCAGCGAATACGGCGGAGCCTTCAGCAGCACCATTCACGTGCCCTCGGCAAGCCAGCTCAGCCCCGCTCTGCTGGCCAAATATCAGGCGCTCGGACTTTCCCCCGGTCAGAACTTTCCGGGCAACACCATTCCGAGCTCGCTTCTGGACCCCAATGCGCAGGCGCTGCTCAAAGCCGGCATTTTCCCGTCGCCGAACAACGGCCAGCAGTTCGTTGGCGGCAATAAGCTGCCCACCAATGTCCGCGAAGAAATCGCGCGCGTCGATCATCGCTTCAGCGACAACTTCTCGGTCTTCGGCCACTGGGTCAGCGAGCAGATCAGCTCCACTTACGGCACATCGCTGTGGAGCGGCGATAACGTACCCACCGTCGGCACGGTGTTCGGCAATCCTTCATACAGCGGCGTGATTCACGCCACCTATGCGGTCAGTCCCACCCTGCTCAACGAAACCGCGTTCAACTACAACGGGAACCGCATCAACATCGTTCCCAACGGACTGTTCAAGCGGCCGAGCGACGTCAGTATTCCCGAGCTGTTTTCAGGCAATAACCTGGATCGCATTCCGGGCATCTCGCTCGGAGGAACCACGGGAACGAATTACGACATTGCCAGCTGGCCGTGGCACAACAAGGCCGACGACTACCAGATCCGCAACGATGTTTCCCTGACCCGCGGCTCCCACCAGTTCAAGTTCGGCGGCAGCTGGGCGATCTACAAGAAGGTGCAGGACCTGTTCGGCAACACCCAGGGCGCCTTCGGTTTCAACGGCAACTACACCGGCAACGATTTCGCCGACTTCCTGCTGGGATATGCCAACTCCTATACCGAGCTGGCCGTCCAGGATCACGGGTTCTGGAATAACGTTTCGTGGGCCGCTTACGGCGAGGACAACTGGCGCGTCAACCGCCGCCTGACCCTCAACCTCGGTCTGCGCTGGGACGGTGTCCCGCACACCTACGAAGCGAACGAGCGCATGGGGAACTTCTACGCCAACCTCTACAATCCCTCCAATGCGGCGATCATTCAGAAAGATGGAACCATCAGCCCGAACAGTCCCGGTCTGGGCACGAGTCCGAACCCGACACTGAGTGGCGTGCTGTTCTATCTGAACGGTATCGGCATCGCCGGCAAGAACGGCATCCCCAAAGGCCTGGTGAAGGACCACTGGGCGGCGTTCGGCCCGCGCGTCGGTTTCGCTTACGACCTCCTGGGCGACGGCAAGACCGTTCTGCGCGGCGGCTTCGGCGCCATGTACGAACGCATTCAGGGTAACGACATGTACAACGCCGGGCCGAACATCCCGTTCAGCTCCAGCGTGACCTTCAACAACGTAGCGCTGTCGAACCCGAACACCAGCCTCATCACCGGCGGCACCCTGAGCGCGCCCATCACCGTGGCCAGCATTACTGGTCTGGCGTATACCGACTATAAACTTCCCGTCAGCTACCAATACAGCTTCGGCGTGCAGCGCGAACTGTGGCGGGATGGCGTGCTGTCCGTCGCTTACGTCGGCAATCAGAACCGGCACCAGAATGACTACCGCGACGTCAATCTTCCCGATCCGGGCGTTCTCCCCTCTTTGATCGCCGGCTCGGTGGCATACAACACCGTCGTCCCCTATCTCGGCTTCCACTCCATCACGCTCTCCGAGAACGCCGAGAACTCGCATTACAACTCGCTTCAGTTCAACATGCATTCCCGCGTGCGTAAGGACCTCACCCTCCAGGTCGCTTATACGCTCTCGCGCGCATACGATCCCGCCACCAGCTTCGGCGGCGATCTGTACACCGTCTCCAACCCGTATAACCGCGCCTACGACAACGGCCTGAGCATGGTCGATCGCACGCACATCGGGCTGGTGAACTTCATTTATGAAATCCCGCTGTTCCGCGACTCCCCGAACCGCTTCGTGAAAACCGTCGTCGGTGGATGGGAGCTTTCCGGAATCGGCGTGATGGAATCCGGTCTTCCGCTGAATATTACGCTCGGCGGGCCGGAGGGCAGCAACGGCCTGGCCAACGCCACCAATCGGCCGAATGTCGGCGGCAGCATCAGCTATCCGCAGACGGTCGCGTCGTGGTTCAATCCGGGGGCGTTCTCCGAGCCGGCGCCTGGACAGTGGGGCAGCCTGAAGAAGGGCGCGGTGCGCGGGCCCGGCCGCGACAACTGGAATCTCTCGCTGTTCAAGAGCTTCCTCCTGAGCGAGGCGCGAGGCAGCCGCTTCGAGCTGCGCTTTGAGAGCTTTAACACCTTCAACCACACGCAGTTCAATGGCGTCAGCACCAGCTTCTCGGCGAGTAACTTCGGCGCCGTGACGTCGGTGTGGGACCCCCGCGTATTCCAACTGGGAGCGAAGCTCATCTTTTAATCCCCCGCTCCTGGCGAGCCCCGCCGCGAATCCGCAGCCCTCGCGGCGGGGCGATCACACGGAATCGACTTAATCCCTTCAACAACTTCCATACCCAGCCCATTCCGGCTTTGCGAAGATCGTAATGCGAAGGCTGGCCAGGCTGAGCAGATTGTTCGATTCGTTGTTCGTTGCGTAGTTTGCAACCGCTGGGCGTCTTAATCGGCGCTAAACGGGGCTCCTCTCCGGATCGGTACCGCAAGGGAT
>DASRCB010000278.1:0-4847 GCA_035653295.1 Bryobacteraceae bacterium | reverse complement strand
TCGAGAAGCGTGGCAGTCGGCGGGTAAGTAGACCGAAATTCTCCAGCGCCGCCTCAGTACCGACAAGTCCCCCTTATGGGCCCTCATTCGAGTTGCTCCGATCGGATGGCACCCCACCAACTGGCGTCAAACCGCCCCTCGCTCCGATAGTGTCCGTAGACTCGCGTCCTCGGAAACTGCTATTGGATCTTAATGCCCGACCACATGCCCAAAAAGCAGGTGCGCTCCTCGGTGCCAACCCGCTGCAAGTCCCTTGTAATCAATGCGAGCTGACGCCGCGTCCTGTCCCGTCCGCCGAGTGCTGTCGAAATTGTAGATGGGAGAACCTCAGGGTTCAACAGACTTCAACATCTTCGGGCTGAGAAGTTGTTGAATCTAAAGACATGCTATGTAAACGATCTACTGCGCCCAAGGCAACGGTCCGTCCTCGACGGATCAGACGCGGCCGACGCTAACGCCGCGAGCGCCCGGAAAAGGAACCATTGATCACGTGTTTTCGCTCAAGTGGAGGAGACGCCCTAGCGTTCTAACCAAGCCCGAACCGTTCCGGGGTGCCGGAAGAGAGCCGGACCCCTCCGGGCCAGAAACAAACTGCCAGTCAGCAACAAGTCACTCGGAGCTGCGCATCGCGGGCCAGCGAGGGGAAGCGGCGCCCGGGCCGCAGTACAGCAAACCAGAGCATTCGGCCAATCGCGGATGGCAGCGGTGCTGTCAGCACACGGTGCGGCGGGGATGATCGTCAGCCGGCGGCGGAGATTCCGTGGGCTGCGCGGCGGGGGAACATTAAATTCAGCGCGTGGTTGGCGAAGGCGCGAACGGGACGGGTGCGCGAGCGGCGTGGGACCTGGGTTTCGGGCCAACCCTAGCGAGCTCAATACCACAGTTTCGCCGTTGATTAACGTCCCACTTAGTATAGGTATTCCCGGCAGAACTCTCCTCATTAAAATACGGCGCGTGCGTCACAAGTGACGCACAGATTCAGACTGCTGGGCCGCGCCGCGCTGCGAACCGTAGTGTTCTGCCATCCGGCGCGTACGTATACGCCGGAACCGGATTGCTGAACGACTCGCTGCCTGCGACCAGCCTGGCCCTGGCTAACTGAACCGTCTTTCCGCTGATCGACTCGCCCGCGACCAGCAAGGGTGTTGGACTGCCGCGCCAGCGTCAGCGCCGGTCCGTCGTCGCCGGTGAGCGCCGCGGTGAAGTGTCCGGTGGCGTTGATGGCGGCGACCACGTCGGAGATCTGCGACCATTGCCAGAAATCGTCGGCCGTGAGGCTGAGGATCGGGATTGTGGTTTCGAGATGGGCGTTTTTCAGATGCACGCCGGCGATCGACACGTCGAGCTGAAAATCGCCGGTGTCGTCCGTGATGTTGATGGCCCGGGACATCTGAAGGCCCAGCTCGTTCATCATGCCGACGTAGTTCCCGCCGCGCGCCATCGAGGCGGCGCGCCGGATGCGCTCCATGAAGGCGGCCGACGTTGTCTTCTCCGGGCCGGGTTCTCAGCGGCCGCGATTCACGACGCCGCTTCATGACATTTCATGATGCATCATGATAGACTGGCATGTAGACTGTTCCGCCATGTCGCAGGCCCGTGAAAAGTTCGCCACTCAAGTCGATTCGGAAATCCTGGCTCGTGTGCGTGATCTTGCTCGGGATGAGGGCCGGCAAATCCAGGCGCTTGTGGACGAAGCCCTCGCCGACCTGATTGAGAAACGCAGGAACAGCCGCCCTCGCCAGCACGTTATGGCTGCCTACCTGGCCAGCCATGAGAAATATGCGCCGCTGTACAAGAAACTCGCTGAGTGACGGATTATCTTACCGTCGGCGAAGTGCTCGCCATACATGCCGACCAGATCGAGCGCTATGGCGGGACGGCCGGCGTCCGCGATTACGGACTTCTTGAAGCCGCTCTCTTTCGCCCGCAGACTGGCTACTACTCCGATGTCATCGAGGAAGCCGCGGCGCTGTGGGAAAGCCTCTCTCAGAACCACGCATTCGTGGACGGCAACAAACGAACGGCATTTGCGGCAATGTATACATTCCTCACGATCAACGGCGTACGACTGACCGCTGGATCCGACAAGACATGGACCTTTCTGTCCAGCCTGTATGAGAAGAATCAGTTCTGCTTTGCAACGCTCGTGGCCTGGCTAAGAGAGCACGTCGTGCAGGAAGCCGCCCATAAACGCCCGGGCCGATCCTGAGCGAGCACCTATCCAGGAGCGCGGGCGTCCGCTACTGTTTATCGGGTAAACTCCGGCCGCAGGGACGGCAACGACCGGCTCCAGTCCTTTCTTCATGCTGTCGGGAAGATCATCTCCCTTGAACCGCATGTCCGCCCGGTACACAGATACGCAAGCCGTCGGGCGCCCCGAGTGATCTCGTGAAGCTGGCACGCAGCAGCCTGAGCTCTGCGACGGCATCGATGAAGCAGTTCTGCTGTGAGTCCACCTTCAGCGGGCTGGAGTCAACACGCGCCGTTTCACCTGCGGCCAGATGGTTCACCTGCCTGGGCGGGGCATCGAACCGTTCATCAGGCAGCTTCGCCGGCATCCGCCTCACCGTGCCTCCGATCCATTGACCCTGCCGGGCGAATCGGCTCGGCTGCGGTTCGATCCGCAGCCGAACAGAACGCGTCGTAATCGTAAGCCGCGGCCTGCGACAGTTCGTACAACTTCGACAGCAGTTGTTCCACGCCCACGAAGTCGATGGCGAGATGGCCGGCGCGCAGGCACACGCCGTCCGGCAGATCGCGGACGAGTCGTTCATGCATATTCGGTTGCACTGCGATCCGGACCTGCGCCGCAGGGTGCAGGCGACGGGCCTCCTCCAGTTTCACGCTGAGCCGCTCTTTACGATGGCGTTCCTCAGCGGTGGCCGGGTCACGCTCAATCCGATGAAGAGCATCGATGAGACCGACACGGTCGATGAGAAATGCGCTGCCCGCCTGGTATCCTCCGAAGCGGCGCATCAGATCGATCGCGCGCCGCCGCCGCAGACCGAAGAGGCGTTCGCACACGGCGCGATCCACGACCGGCGCACTCATCGCCGCCAGCGTGTCGATGATCGCGGGAATCTGCAGCAACCATCGCGGTTTAGCCGGCATTCACGTCGCAGCCTCTCCTGCTCAACGTTAGTGCACACTCGCGCAATTATCGAGCGGAAATCACTTATGACAATGCCGATTGCAGAAAGCAATTACCAGGTGGATTCGGGGAGTGCAGCCCTGAAAGGCTGCCTGTGCCCGAACGAACTGTTAGTGTATGTGGTTGTATGCGTGAGACTTACTACGTTTTTTAATTGAATGTCCGCAGCTCCAGTGGTATCCTGGCTTCAGCACGTTCGCCCAATATTCGCTGGAGGTAGGAGTTCATGATGGCGTCTAATACGGTCGTAATCTCCAGTAACCCTGATGGTTGGCAACGGCTCAGAAACCTCGTTCTCGACAGCGTATCCGCGCCTTCTTCGAAGAAGAACTACGCCCTCGCGCTTGATCGGTTTCACCACTGGTACCTTTCTCAGCCTCGCTCACCGCTGTCCAAAGCCGTTGTTCAGGAATATAAGGCAATGCTCGAGCGGGCCGGATACGCGCCTGCCACCATCGCGCTGCAACTCGCCGCAATTCGCAAGCTGGCCATGGAGGCGGCCGACAACGGCCTCATGGATCCTTATCTTGCTGCTGGCGTCTGCCGGATCCATGGCCCTCGCCGGCACGGCGCGCGAATCGGGAATTGGCTCACAAGCGCTCAAGCGTCTGCACTCGTGAACGCTCCGCCGTCAGATTCACTTAAAGGAAAACGAGATCGCGCGATCCTGGCGACAGCGGTGGGTTGCGGGCTGCGCAGGTCTGAACTCGCGGGTCTAACGGTCGCGCACCTGCAACTCCGCGATGATCGCCCTGTCATCGCAGATGTGATCGGAAAGCACAACCGCATTCGTACCGTGCCGGTTCCGGGGTGGGTCCGGCTGCGCCTGGAGCAATGGCTTACCGCTGCGACGATCACAACCGGGCCGGTGTTTCGGGGGATCGATAAGGCAGATCGGATCGTGGGTGAGTCGCTGACGCCGCAGGCAATATATGAGGTAACGAAGACGTACGGGTACCGAACGGGCCAGTGCATCGCCCCACACGATCTGAGGCGAACATTTGCAAAGCTCGCGCGTGCTGGCCAGGCACCACTCGAGCAAATCCAGTTTGCGCTCGGCCATGCATCGATCACGACCACAGAGCGGTATCTTGGCCTACGGCAGGACCTGAGCGACGCCCCAGGTGATCACATCCGGCTCGACGGACTGAGTTGACTCTTGAGTGCCCGAATAATTCGGCGCAGAAACTGCCATCGACGACATCGGCATGCCCGACAGATCCCGCTGCCACTCCGCGGCCGCCAATGAACAACTTTCGGGCAACCTCGTCCGGGACCGCGCGATCGAATGCGTCCAGAACGTAGCAAGTTGTGTTTGCCACGGCGCCCTATGGGCACTGGCGTCTCGCCGCGAACCACGCGATGGTACCGTGCCGACGATCATTCCAACCGCTACGCGCATGCCGCGAAGACAGGGCCGGCTTCCTTCGTCGCTACCCGCCTCCGAGGCAACACTCCTCGCCGTTGAGCATCGCCGTGAGGCACTGCGATGAGGTACCCGCAAAAGACGATAAAGAAAGTCGCCTCGCTGAACGAGCAGGAGCCCATCGTGGCATTGATGGAGCGCATGGGCACGCCGCGCTTCGGCCCGATGTCAATACCGGTTGAAAATTCCCCATTCTGCCGATCGAAAATTCCCCACCCCCGGAGCTCATGAATGCTTTTCCGCGGCCCCGGCCGGAGCGGAGCCCAGCGC
>DASRCB010000277.1:0-7391 GCA_035653295.1 Bryobacteraceae bacterium | reverse complement strand
GTGGTGTTGTCGAATCCGGCGATGGCCATGTCCAGTTCGAACCGCCGCAGCGCCTCCATGTGCTGCTGCTCTGAGCCTCGAATCCAGACCGGCTTCGCGGCGAGTTCGGCGGCGAACTGGCGCACCAGGGTCACCTCCGCCCCGTTCGGCTCACCGACGTCCGCCGTGCCGCTTACCCACGGTGGATTCTCGGACACCCCAACCCGGACCTGCCGCTGGTGCTGGACGCGCTCCAGCGTGTGCTCCGGGTCGCGCGGAATGCCGCACCCAAGGCACAGAAGGGTAACGGAGATGAGCGCGAAACGCCCGGCATGCAACCCCACCGCTTAAGTAGATTGCCGGACCGTACCGGCATTTCACTCGCGTTACGGTTTGTTCCGTTGTGCTGTGCGCGGGGCAGGGAAGGCGTCCACTCGCCGCCGCTGCGGTGACCGGGATAGGAACTGCAGGCTCAAGCTCAGGAGCGGAGCCGCCGATGTTTACAAGGATGAGCCGCCGAAGGGAACGTCAGAGGGGCAGCGCCATGGTGGAGTCGGCGCTGGTCCTGACGGTGCTGATTTTGGTTCTGCTTGCGCTGACCGATGTGGCCCGGATCGTACACGCCTACAATGAGATGCCGTATCTCGCCCGGGAGGGCGCACGCTTCGCGGCAGTGCACGGCGCCGGCAGTTCGGCGCCCCTGACCTGCGGCCGTGTCGTCGAGCACGTCCGCGCCCTGGCAGTCGGAATTGATCCGAAGCGGCTAACCGTCAGCGTCAACGGGGAGACGTTGGCAGCGAGCACCAGCCCGCTGGGTATCGCGCCTGGGTCCATTAAGGTAGTAACCACATACCAGCCAGACCCCGTCTTCAGAATTATCCTGGGGCGTTCGACGACGCTGTCGGGCGATTCGGAAATGCCCTACACGCAATAGCAGCCGCAAAGAATGCGCGCGCCCGGTCGAGGAGGAATAGGTTAGAGGCGCCGAGCGCGCGTCCTCCGAAAAACTGGGGGATCCGCGGAGCGGTTCCCCGACCCTATGGTACCCGACTCAGGCGTCACTCGGCTGACGATTCTGCACAAATTCCTCAACCAGGCGGTGGAAGTGGTACACCCCGTTTTCGCGCCTGACCGAGTACCGGCCGCGGTCGTACGTCCTGGACGCCAACCCCCTTTGGACGTTCTCGCAGATGCGAATGTCCTCCTGCTGAATCTCGTCGCTGAAAGCCACCGTCTCGGGGTGGATCTCCTTCGCCGCGCCGTCTGCGGCGTAGGTGAACCATTCGAAAATCGTCAGGGTCTGATCGTGGCCTACCGGCAGGATAATATTGCTGC
The DNA here is from genome assembly GCA_035653295.1 of Bryobacteraceae bacterium. Taxonomy (GTDB): domain Bacteria; phylum Acidobacteriota; class Terriglobia; order Bryobacterales; family Bryobacteraceae; genus DASRCB01. The sequence goes on along the minus strand of DASRCB010000277.1, from coordinate 6,077 downwards.
TCAGATTATCCGGGTAGACGTTCAGCATGAAGTTGGGGAAAATCCAGAAATACAGCGCGCGATTTCCGGCGTCGGCGGAAGTGTACCGCCGGGGTTCGTCATGCTTCGGATGCGGCGGGCGGATGGGCGCGTGCTGCGATGAGTAATAGCGGAACGTCTCAACGCGGTAGTTGTTGTAATCGAGCTCGCGAAACAACGACGGGTGCGCGGCGGGCAGGTGATAACCCTCGAGATAGTTATCGATGTAGACTTTCCAGTTGCATTTGATGAGATAGTCGCGACGATAGGAGAAATGTAACTGGTCCACCGGGCAGCCCAGCTGCGTCACCCGCGCGGGGATATCGCCGAGGAACTCGCTGAGGGGCGGCGCCTGCCCGTCCACGTTGACGAACACGAATGGTCCCCACGTTTCCAGCGGCATCTCCGGAAGTCGGACGTCCGCGCGGTCCCAGTTCTCGACATCCTCGAACTCGGGAGCGACCAGCAGCGCCCCCTCCAGCGAATAGGTCCACGCGTGATACGGACAGCGCAGCGATTTCGAGCAGCCGTGCCCTTCCAGAATGGTGGACGCCCGGTGACGGCAGACATTGGAAAACGCCCGCAGCACCCCATCTCCGCCGCGCACCACGGCGCAGGGTTCGCCCGTGATCTCGCCCGCCTGCCAGTACCCCGGCGCGGCAACTCTGGCAGCGTGGGCCACGGGCTGCCACGTACGCCAGAAGATGCTCTCTTTCTCCTGCTCGAGAAATCCAGGATCGGTGTACCAGGAGGCGGGAATTGTAGCCGCGGAAGCAATGTCCTGCGCCATCCTGAGCATCCTAACAGAACGGGTTCATTCCGCAGGCGGCGATCGCCACCAGTCGCCGAGCACGAAACCGGAGCCCAGACAGGCGCCTGCCGCCCAGCCGGTAAGGACGTCGGTCGGCCAGTGCACCCCCAGATAAACGCGCGTGAAGCCGGTGAGGAGGGACAGTGCAATGGCTGCCGCAATCCAGCGCCGTCGTGATGCGGGCGGCGCGAGCGCGGCGGCGACCGCGAGGCAGCAGACCATCGAGTTGAGCGAGTGCCCGCTCGGGAAACTCCAGGTCTCGGGCCTTGCAAGCGCGAAAAACGGCTCCGGACGTGGCCGGCGGACCAGGAATTTGGCGGCTTGGGTAACGACGCTCGCCGCGGCAAAAGCAACCGCGGGCAGCCACGCCCGAGCACGGCAACCGCGCCGGCGCAGTACGATAAACGATCCCACGCTGACGGCGCCGAGCACCAGGTCCGATCCCAGCCACGTCAGAACGCGGATAGCCTTCGTCAGCCACCCTGTAGCCGTCGAATGGACGACAGCTCGCAGCGCCAGGTCGAAGTCCGCAGCCCGGCTCCGCTCCAGGTGCAATACGATGATGTCGGAAAGGGTAAGGATCAGGATGGCCGCAATCAGGCCCGTGAGTGCAGCTCTCAAGCCCTATGTTAAGCTCACCGGCCGAAACCGAACGCCACTGCCCGCATCCCATGAGCGTGGCAATTCTGCGCAAATGTGCAAACTGTGCCGCAGTGAACCGCGTTCCGGAGCGTAACCTTGCGGACACTGGTCGTTGCGGTTCCTGCAAAGCCGCCCTACCCCCTGTCGATGAGCCCCTGGACGTGGATGCTGCGCAGTTCGACGCCGTCGTGACCAGCTCAAAGGTCCCGGTGTTGGTGGATTTCTGGGCTTCGTGGTGCGGCCCGTGCCGAATGGCTGCGCCGGAGGTTCGCGCACTGGCGAAGGAGGTCGCGGGGCAGGGAGTGGTCCTGAAAGTGAATACTGAGGAGCATCCGGAGCTGGCCGCGCGATACGGCGTGCAATCGATTCCGAACTTCGTCATCCTGCGTAATGGCCGAGTGGCCATGCAGCGGGCCGGGGTCGCGCCGCGGGCCCAGATGCGATCCTGGCTGCAGGCCGCCTGAAGACGAATGAAGCCGCAATCAGGAGCGTTGAACTACAACCTCCGCGCCTGCGTATTCGGGACGTGTCGGCGTTTGTTCGCACTCGGCCGGTAATCTCGTATTTCACGCTCGCTTACGGCATCTCCTGGCTTGGCGCCTCTGCTGTAGCCGCGCCATACTGGCTGCGCGGCGAAACGGCCCCGAAGATGGCGGGGCTGGCGATGTTTCCGGTAATGCTCCCAGGACCCGCCATCGCGGGTATCGTCATGACGCGCATCACCGCGGGTCGACGGGGGTGGCGCTCTCTCTTCGCGCCGATGCTGACAACCGGACCGGCGCAGTGGCTCGCGGTGCTGGCGCTCCCGCCTCCGCTCGTTATCGCGCTGCTCATGGTCTTGCAGCACTTCGTTTCGCCGGTATTCACGCCGAATCGCTTCCTCGCCGGCTTGTCGTTCGGGCTGGCGGCGGGTTTCATCGAGGAAATCGGCTGGACCGGATTTGCTTTCCCGGCCATGCGCGCCGAGCGCAGCTCCGTCGCCGCCGCAATTTTACTTGGCCTGCTGTGGGGTTTATGGCACTTACCCGTGATTGATTATCTCGGGGCCGCCACCCCGCACGGGCATTATCTGCTGTCCTTCTTCCTCGCCTTCATCGCGGCGATGACCGCCATGCGGGTCGTCATTTGCTGGGTTGTCGCGAATACCGGGAGCCTCCTCATGGCGCAGTTGCTGCATGCCAGCTCCACCGGCGCGCTGGTAGCGTTCAGCCCGGCGACGATCAGCGCCGCCGACGAAGCGTTCTGGTACGCGGTCTACGCACTCATGCTGTGGATCCTGGTGGTCCTGGTGGTGGCCCGGTTCGGAGGCGGCCTCGCGCGCCAGCCGCGCGATTCGAGGTCAGCCGCCGTGGGCCTGTAACCCCGGCGCTGGCCGTCTTGTTCCGAGGCGCTTTTTTCGTACGGCTATTTCGCGGCAGGCGAGAGCTGCTGCTTCGAGTCCGGCGATAGCTCGAGGAAACGCGCCGTTTCCGTCCACAGTATGTCCAGTGCGTCAGTGAGTTCGTGGCCGGAATCAAGGCGGACGAGGCGCACGTCAGGCCGCGTTTCCGCGACGTGTTCGGACGCCGCGAGAGGAACGACATCGTCGGCCCGGCCGTGAAGAATCAGGGCCGGCTGGCGGAATGCCGGATAACGGTCGTGACCTCGGGCGTCGTCAAGGAAGGAGTAGGCGAGTTCTCGCTCCCGGCCTTCGCCGTAGTGGAAAACGGCGGCGCTCCCCGTTTCGCGCCATTGCCGAATCCGCGCTTCACCGTACGAGGCCTCCAGGCGCTCGGCGAACCCGAATGCCGGCGCAAGCAGGACGAGTTTCTCCACAGAATCGTGCGCGGCGGCGTACAGGGCCGCGACGTAGCCACCCAGGCTCGAGCCGATCAGCACGGATTCCTTTCCGGCGGCGAGGGTCTCAATGATGGCGAGCTGGCCCGTCACTGTCATGCGCCGGAAATCGCCGCCGTCGAGCGCCGGAACCTGCAGTTCGATGCCTGATTCGGCGAAGCGCTCGCGAAAGAACTGAGCCTTCCGCGACAGAGGACTGCTGGCGAAGCCGTGGAGATAGATGTAGCGCATCAGCGTCCTGCGCCAGCGGCATCGAGCCTGCGCCATCCCGAGATTCGCGAACGATTCTCGGCCACGAGTTCATTTTTCACGTAGCGGCGGTAGATGATGGACACCGGGAGCAGCAGGCCCGTGCTCTGTGGGAGGTAGTCCACGTCGGCTTCATCGCGCACATCCTTGCGCTCGGAGCGAAGGGTGATCCGCAGAGGCGCGAAATCCGATTCGCGCACCTCGATCTGACCAGTCAGCACGGCGCTGGCCCGGCGCGAGCCCTCCTTCAGATGCAGGGAAGCGGGACCGCCCTTCTGCCGGTAGCGAACCAGCAGCACCTTGTCGGCGCCGATCAATGCTGTCCCGGCGGGCGTGAATTCGTAGTCCTCCTGCCGCCCCTTCGTGAACAGAAGAACCAGCGGACCGAAGTCCGTCGCCGAGACGTTGATCGAGGCGCGATCGAATTCTTCCAGCAGAGTGCGGCGTGCGCGCTCGTTGCCTTCGCGAATCGCCGATTCGAACAGGGCGCGCTCCGCGCCCCGCGGGCGGCCGTCGACAGCCGTAACCGCCCGCACTTCATGAATTGCCGGATCCGAGGTGAAACCGTAAAGGCCGGTCAGATCGCGGCTGATCATCTCCCGCTTCTCCGTGTTGTCGGAAAACGCGGCGCGCAGGCCGTGGCGCTTTGGCGCTTCAAAACCGCGCTGGGTCATGTTCTCCTGCGCCACCCAGCCGGCGGCGCTGTCGAATTTCGCGGCATAACCTGCGACCGTCGTCATGATCGCTTCAGTCGAGCGCTCCTGGCCACGCGCCGCTGAGGCCAGCGCGAGGAGCAGAACGATTGTGGTGCAGGTCTTAGGCCTGCAACCCGTTCGCGATCGGTCCAATGGCGAACTGATTGTCGGCATCGATGGTAACTTCATACAACTCGTCGAATCCCTCGCCTGGCTCCGGCATCTGCGTTCGCTTCATGGTCCCGATCACGCCGGCCACTGGAATGGCCTGCTTCCCTTTACGCAAACTATTCCATTTGATCGCACGCCGCAGCTCCGGCCGAAAGTAGTAGCCAATCACCCGGAACCCGGCCGTCTTCGCAGCGTCGATGTACTCCTTCCGTTCCGATTTCAGCACGTTCGTGTTATCCACCACAAAGCGCTGTTGTGCGGCCAGGCACGCGCCCATCAGCAGCGCCAGGCGATGCCGCGTCTTCAGCATGTCCAGGCTCAGGCGCAGGTGGGTGTCGAAGAACCGCTCGCGGTAGAAGGTCGTCTTGCCTGAGCCCTGAATGCCGATGAGGATGATGGCTTCCATGGCCTACTCGATAATGAAACGATGGCGAGCGAACGCGAGCTGGACCTGATTCGAGCCGCCGCCGATGGCGATGTGGAGGGCGTCCGCGCGCTGCTGGGGAAGGGCATCAAGGTAAACGCGCGGCACAAAAACGGAATGACCGCGCTGCTCGCCGCCGCGCTGTTCGGACATACCGAGATCGTGCGCATCCTGCTGGTTCAGGGCGCGGATGCGAAGATGCGTTACCAGAACGAGGCCACGGTGCTGATCCTCGCGGCGACGAAGGGGCAGGCCGATGTGGTGCGCCTGCTGCTCGAGCGGGATAAAGCCAATGTGAACGAACGGGCGCGAGGCGGATCCACGGCGCTCATCGCCGCGGCCACCGGCGGACACGACGATGTCCTGGCCGTCCTTCTCGCTCGCCACGCGGATATTAATGCGGCGGACGAAAATGGCGTGACCGCGCTGCTGGCGGCGGCCATCAATGGCCACGTTGGCGCTGCCCGGACACTGCTCTCGCTGGGCGCCGATCCGGGAATTCGCAGCAGGCGCGGGGACACGTCGCTCATCGCCGCGCTTGCGGCAGGGCCAGAGATGGTGGCAGCGCTGCTGGAGGGAGGCGCGGACCCGAACACGAAGGATCGAGCCGAGAGGCCCGCCCTGGTGCTCGCCGCGGCAAACGGCATGGAGGAGATCCTCCGCGTGCTCCTCGATCGCGGGGCCAATCCCAATGCCTCCACGCCGGAGGGCACCACTGCGCTCGCGGCCGCGGTTGCGAACGGGCATATCGGCATTGCCGGGGCGCTGCTCGATGCCGGCGCGAATCCGAACGCTCCTGGCGCCGGGGGATTGACCGCGCTCACGACAGCTGTGGTCCGCGGCAATCGCGAACTGATGGAATTGCTCCTCGACCGGGGCGCCGATATCAATCAGGCCACAGACCAGGGCATCACGCCGCTGATGGCCGCCGTCAGCGGCAACTTCGAAGCGGTCCCCTATCTGTTGGCCAATGGCGCGAATGCCCAGGCCGCGGACGGGACCGGGAACACGCCGTTGATGCTGGCTGCCATGCAGGGCCGCGCCGACCTGATTCGCACGCTGCTGGAGAATGGCGCCGACCCGACGGCCATCAACGCCCAGGGACTCACCGCCGCGGACGCCGCGGAAATGGCCGGCCATACCGAGATCGCCGCGATTATTCGGCCGCCGCAACCGTAAAACGAAAGGTCGAGCCCTCCCCGGGGCGCGACTCCACCCAGATCCGGCCGCC
>DASRCB010000276.1:0-4710 GCA_035653295.1 Bryobacteraceae bacterium | reverse complement strand
AGGCGCCTGAAAGCCGAACCGATTTCCCGTTGCGTCCACCGGCCGGTCGAGATGGGCCGTAGCCTGTCCGGTGCTGATGAGAAGCTCTTCCGCGGGCGTTGAACTGAAGGTAATGATGAACTGCTTCAGAGTTGCGAACTGAAGCGTCGCGTTGAGCTGCGACGGGGCGGGCAGCGGCCATAACTGATATGTCGTAGTGACCGGCTTCGCTTTACCGCTCACGGTCAGCAGCAAACTGCCGGTTGCGATTTCAAGGAACCCGCTCGTCAGGGGCACAGCCGTGGGTTCGATGGTCGTGGTGAGAGAGACTCCGGCGCCGAACTCGATCGCCGCCGCGCCCGGACCTGCTGCTTCCGGCAGCGTTGATATTGTTGTCGCGGACAACGGTAATGCCCACCCCGCGGCGGTGATCGGGGCGGATCCGGTGGGGGTGAAAACGGTCGAGGCAACGGTCGCGAAGCCGAAGCTCGCGGGAGCCGCGTCGCAGGGGACGACCATGAGCGGGAGGCCGCCTAACTGGAAAGGAGCGCTCTTGTTCCAGTGCAGGGCTATGGTTGAGCCGTAAGCTGTCGCACTCGAATCGGCGATGACATCGAAAGCCGTGCCTCCATCGCGAAAATGAATGTTCACGTCGGAAGGCGGCGTGAACACCGCCGCGGCGGCGTCCTGGCCCGTGCCGCCCGAACCGCTGGGCGGAGGCGCTGGCGCCAGAGTCACCTTCGCGGTCAGAGTCGCGCCTGCCGGGAGCACGTAGACGCCATTCTGAAGACTCAGGGGCGCCGACGAACTCAGCGAACCGCCAGTTATCGTGAATCCCGTGAAGCCCGGCAGCGCGGAGGACAGCAGGTTCGCAAGGAACCAGACGCTGCCCGCGCCGAGGCTCAGGTGCGACGGATTGACCAGCAATACGAGCGTGTGGACCGGGAATACGCCAAAAGTGTTGCCGGAATTGTCGAACGCAAACTGGATCGACCTGGTGAGCGGGAACAGGTCGACCCAGTGCGGCGCGCCCTGCAGGTCCTGGAATGGCCCATACGACTGCGTGATTCGCGCGCCCCGGGTCCACTCCGGCCGGCCGGTCGGATTCTCAAGACTCGCGGCGAGAGCGCTGCGGACCACGGCAATGGTCCGCGGCGCGGACTCCGAAGTGACCTGAGAAACAACACTCAGCAGATCGGATTCGAGTTGGGGATTGAGCGCCGGCCCTGCTCGCAAAGGCAGGTTGATGCCATGAAGGTCGCGCAGGGGTTTGCCTGCGACGAGACTGCCGGCCAAAGCCGCGCGCGCGGCGGTTAACGCTTCCGGCGCGACATTCGGAGCCGGTTTCCATCCGGACGTAAGTTGTGCGAGCGCACTGGCGACATCGGCATTGCGTTCCGAGCCGGGGTCATTGGTGGGGCCGTCAGACATCACAGGTCCTCCGGTACTGCAGTGATTCGGTTCAAGTACTGTAGCCGCGGAGCCCGCATTTTCTGGAAAAAACGCGCACGGCGCACTGCTCGTACAGTGGTGATGGAAAAGCTCCGAGCGTTTCATGCGTCTGGATGTCGGCTGAAATACTCAGAGCATTCCTCACACCGGGATATCCGAGGGTTTCACATCCGAGGACTTCCGGCGAGCGGCTATGAGGCAGGAGATCCTGGGTAGACTGCGAAGGAGAATGACAAACACCGCAAACGCCGCCTACATCTGCCAGCGCGTTACCGAACCGATTCACATTGACGGTGATCTCACGAAGCCGGTCTGGACGAACGCGCCTCGCTCGCCACGATTCGTGGACATGGTGACGGGCGATCCTGGCTATTTCGATACTCGGGCGGCGGCCTTATGGGACAATCAGAATCTCTATGTCGCCTACTGGATCGAGGAGCCCTTCATCCAGGCGGATTTGAGCGAGCGCGATTCGCTCATCTTCAACGAAAATGACGTCGAACTCTTTATCGACGGCGGCGACTGTTATTACGAATTCGAGATCAACGCGCTGGGCACGATCTACGAAGTCTTTTTCATCTGGCAGGACGCTCTGCAGCCCGGCTCCCGACTGGACGTTCCGGAGTTCGATGTGCGCCGGCGGCGCGCGGTAACTTTCGGTGGCAATTTCGATCGTGACGCACAGACGTTCTGGCGAGGCACGCATCCCCGAGGCCTTCGCTGGGCCTTTCTTGATTGGGACTTCCCTGGGCTGAAGTCCGCAGTCCGGGTGGATGGCAACATCAACGACCGGTCGACGATCGATCGCGGGTGGACGGTCGAACTGGCTTTACCGTGGTCGGGAATGCGGGCGCTCGCGGGAGATCGAGCGCTGCCGCCGCGGGATGGCGACGTCTGGCGCATGTTTTTCGGACGATTTGAGAAGCTGACCTTCGGCGGCCGGGAACTGGAACCGCATCCTGCGTGGGTGTGGTCCGCGCACGGGGTATACGACACCCACCTGCCGGAAAAGTGGACCAGCATTCAGTTCCGCCGATAGCTCTGCGTCAATTCGCGCACCTCATCATAAAACGCCTGTAAACCCGCGGTTCTCGCGGCGGCATCCCAATTGCACACGTTCGTTCTTAACTCACGTCGAGGAGGATTCGCATGCCGGCAGGCAGCCGCGAGGTGGTACTCAGGGCACTGGCCCATGAGCCGACGGAACGGATCCCGATCGATTTCGGCGGCACTTCGGTAACGGGCATCCATGCCAGTGTGGTCGCCGCTCTTCGCGATTATTACGGTCTCGAGAAGCGTCCGGTCAAAGTCCATGAGCCGTACCAGATGCTGGCCATCATCGAGGACGATCTGCAGCGGGCCATGGGGATCGACGTGGAGAGCGTTTTTGCCCGCAAAACCATGTTCGGCTTCCTGCCCGAACACTGGAAACCGTGGCGGTTTAACGGGCTGGAGGTGCTCGTCCCCGGGCAGTTCAACACCACCACGGACGAGAATGGCGACACCCTGATTTATCCGCAGGGCGACACCTCCGCCGCGCCGAGCGGGCGCATGCCAAAGGGAGGTTTCTTCTTCGATGCCATAATACGGCAGCAGCCCATCGATGAAGACAAACTCAACCCCGAAGATAATCTCGAGGAGTTTGCGCCGATCGCTGATGAGGATGTGGCGCGTATTGCCGATCTAGCTCGGGCGGCTCGGGCAACGGGCCGGGCGGTAATCGGAACGTTCGGCGGGACGGCGCTGGGGGACATTGCCCTGGTCCCCGCGCCCGGTTTGAAGAATCCCAAAGGCATTCGCGATGTTGCCGAGTGGTACATGTCCACGCACAGCCGGCGCGACTATATTCACTACGTCTTCTCGCATCAGTGCGACATCGCACTCTCGAATCTCGAGAAGATCCATCACGCAGTCGGCGATCTGGTGGATGCGGTTTTCACCTGCGGCACGGATTTTGGTACGCAGAAATCCACGTTCTGCTCGCTCGCGGTCTTTCGCGAGCTTTACTTCCCGTATTACAAGCGAGTGAACGACTGGATCCACCGCAACACGACATGGAAGATCTTCAAGCACTCGTGCGGTTCGGTGGAGCGTTTCATCGATTCGTTCATCGAATGCGGCTTCGACATTCTAAACCCTGTGCAGTGCTCGGCCGCCGGGATGGACCCCAGACATCTCAAGGAACGCTATGGAGATCGGATTGTGTTTTGGGGGGGAGGCGTTGACACCCAGAAGGTGCTGCCGTTTGGGACTCGGGAAGAAGTCCGGCGGCAGGTGCTCGAGCGCTGCGAAACATTTGCCCTGAACGGCGGGTTCGTCTTCAACACCATCCACAACATCCAGGCACAGACGCCGGTGCGGAACATTGTGGCCATGATCGACGCGGTCCACGAGTTCAGCGGAGCGGCGGCGCTGTCCGGAAAGGCTTGACCGAATGTCTGATGGTTCTCAGCTTTACGACGCCATTCTGAATGGCGATAACGTCCGCGCCGGCGCGATCGCGCGCGAGTTACTGGATGGCGGCGAAGACCCGCTGGCTCTTGTGACTCGCCACATGGTCCCGGCCATGGACGAAGTGGGCCGCCGCTTCGAGTGCGAAGAATACTTCGTTCCCGAGCTGCTGCTGGCGGCGCGAGCGATGAAAGCCGCTCTGCAGCATATACGGCCGCTGCTCGCGGCGGGAGGTGTCGAGCCGGCGGGCCGTGTCGTGATCGGAACCGTTAAAGGCGATCTTCACGAGATCGGTAAGAACCTGGTTTCAGCCATGCTGGAGGGCGGTGGCTTCGAGGTGACGGATCTCGGCGCCGATGTTTCGCCGGAGCGGTTCATTGAAGCTGCTGGCGCGAAAAAGGCGGACATCGTCTGTCTGTCGGCCCTGCTGACGGTCACTATGCCGGCGATGAAAACGACAATCGACGCTTTCCGGAATGCGGGCATTCGCGAGCGCGTGAAAATCCTGATTGGGGGCGCGCCGGTGACGCAGCAGTACGCCGAAGAAATCGGAGCGGACGGCTACGGCGAGAACGCCAGCACCGCGGTGGCGCTGGCGCGCCGCATGCTGAACCCTGTACACGCGTGAGCGAGCGGCGGCCCATGCGGCTGAAGCTGATCAGCTGCGAAGTTCTGCTGCGGGAGATGTGCGCGGTGGTGGCGCGATCGCCGCACCAGATCGATCCCGAGTTTCTGCCCAAAGGCCTTCATGATCTTGCCGGAACGCGCATGCGCGACCGGATACAGGATCGGATCGACGCGACGGAGTCTGGCCGATACGACGCCATT
>DASRCB010000275.1:0-9650 GCA_035653295.1 Bryobacteraceae bacterium | reverse complement strand
TATTGCCTCAGACCCAGGCTGGTGATCAGCCGGTGCAGATAAACCGGATGCAGTTTTAACGTTCTCGCCGCCTCAGCCACATTGCCTCCCGACCGCTCCAGGGCCGCGAGGATCACCCGCCGGCGGTACTGCCGCACCGCCTCGTGAAAACCGCTGTCCCCGGCGTCGGTGGCGGGCGCCGAGTCCAGAAGCGCGTCCGGCAGATCGTCAGGCAGAATCACCTCCGACGATCCCATCACCACCGCACGCTCGATCGCGTTCTGCAGCTCGCGCACGTTTCCCGGCCAGTCGTAGGCCACCAGAACGGCCCGAGCCTCTCGCGACAGCCCCGTCACGGTGCGGCCCGTCTGCTCACTGAACGTGCGCGCGAAGTGCATCGCCAGCAGTGCGATATCATCACGCCGCTCACGCAGTGGAGGGACCTGCAGCGGCACGACGTTTAGCCGGTAGAACAGGTCTTCGCGGAACGTGCCCTCGCGCATGGCCTTCTCCAGATCCCGGTTCGTCGCCGCGATCACGCGGATATCGATTTTGATCGGGTGCGAACCGCCGACGCGCTCGAACTCGTGCTCCTGCAACACGCGCAGCAGCTTGGCCTGGAGCGGCGCGCCCAGTTCGCCGATCTCGTCCAGGAAAACCGTTCCCCCGTCGGCCATTTCCAGCCGGCCCTTGCGCTGCGTCACCGCGCCGGTGAACGCGCCTTTTTCATGGCCGAAGAATTCGCTTTCCATGAGAGTTTCGGCGATGGCCGCGCAGTTCACCGCGACAAACGGCCGTCCGCTGCGCGCGCTGTTGCGATGAATGGCGCGCGCCACCAGCTCTTTTCCGGTGCCGCTCTCGCCGCGAATCAGCACCGTGGTGTTGGTGCGCGCCACTTTCAGGATGCCTGCCTGCAGCGCCGCCATGCCGGCGCTCTCCCCGATCAGCAGCGAATCCGCTCCGCCTCCGCGCAGGCGCGAATTCTCCATCCGCAGCATTTCCAGATCGCGGGCGTTCTCGACAGCGAGCGCGAGGAATTCCCCAACCGCGGCGATCATCTGCAGATCGCGCACCCCGTAGTCGCGGCGCACGCCGCGCGAATCGAGACAGAGGATGCCGACGGGACGTCCGGACACCAGCAGCGGCGCCGCCACCCACGACACCGCGCCGGCAAGCCCGCAGGCCGGAGCGCGCGTCCGGAGGACCTGATCGATCACATCGGCGGTCGCAGCCACTGCCGTCGTCGATGGATCGACGGAATACTCGGCCAGCGGGACCGGTTCCTGGCCCTGCAGCAGCAGCAGGGCCCCGGCCTGTGACGGGATGAGCTCGAATATGGCGCTCAAGAGCACGCGCGCGGACTCCGCATGCGTCTCGCTGCCGCGCTCCAGGTAAAGCTGCTGGACCAGCCGGGCAATCTCGCTTAGGCGAACCAGCGTTGTCGCCTCTCGCGCCAGCGGCACGTCGGGAGCCGCCACCGTCCGGGAGACTGACGGTTCGTGCAGCACTGGATTGGACAGCGCCGCCGCGCCGTCCGCCACCACGCGGAACAGAAACGCCACCTCTCCGATCCTGACTTCATCGCCGTCGGCCAGCACGCGGTTGCGCACCGGAAGTCCGTTCACGAATGTGCCGTTGTGACTTCCATGATCGAGGATCTCGACTCTGTCTTCGAGCATGCGCAGCACACAGTGCTCCCGCGAGACGGAGCGGTGCGGGATTCGGAGCGTGCTCCCGCCGCCCCTGCCCAGCGAGATTTCGGCTGCTTCCAGCCGATGCACCTCGCCCTGGACAGCTTCGCTGATGCCGATCAGGAGCGCTCGCATCGGTCCGCATCCAGCATAAAACGGCGCTCGGCTCTGGAGGTAAACCGAATCGCTCTGGCCCATCAGAACTGTTCGGTTACGGTTGACCGCCGATAACCAGCGTAAGTGACTGATTTGACGTACAGAACAGACTGGCGCGCCGGCTGCATCTGGAAAGGGCGTTCCGGAAGGAAACAGAGACAGAGGAAAGGGGAAACGAGATGAATACGGTTTCGAAGATGGCGCTGCGCGTTGCAGCCGTGATGACACTGGGGGCGGGCTTCGCACTCGCGCAACCTGAGATTAACAACCTGAAGGCGGTCGTCCCATTCGATTTCATCGTGGGACACGCGACACTGCCGGCGGGAGAATATGTGATCGAAGCCACACCGGGTTCTTCCATCGTGCAGGTGCGCGATGCGAAAGGGCGCGTGCAGGCCACCGTGCTTGCCGAGGTCGCCTCGAAACCGGGCGATGTCAACGATTCGCATCTCGTATTCCACGTCTACGGCGCGAAGCATTTCCTCGCCACGGCCTGGAACGGATCCACCTGGATGGGCAAGGAATTTCGCAAAACTGCCGCCGAGCGTGAGTCCGAGATGGCCGGCGTACCGGAGCGGATGACCATCCTCCTCGCCAGCAAGTGAGCGGACCGATGACGGAAGGCGGCTTCACAGCCGCGCAGGGGACGCCGGCGGGTTAACGGCCCGCCGGCGTTTTATTGTCCGCGGAGACTCGCCGCGCCTCCGGGCTCAGTTCCACCCGGTCGGTAGGCGGCGATTTCTGTGGCGCAGAGCGGGCCGACTCCGTGGGAGTTGACGGCGGATGCAGCCTCGCCAGCGTCTCGAGCAGCGCCTGCAGCCCCGGATTGAACGGCGCCACCGAACTCATAAACAATACCTCCGGTTCTCATATCGTCCCCGCCACGAATCCCTTGAGAAAGTTTTCCGAAAAAAAATCCGATAAGCCTTCCCTGCCCCCCCGGCCCGCCGCCGGCCGGCGCGCCAGGTTCGCAGTCCCGCCCAGGCTCGGCGGGCTACAATAGAAAAACTCGCTGAAGCAGCCCCGTGTCATCCCGTCGCGCCACCCCTCCGCCTGCGTTCGTCGCCTCACGCCGCGGCTTTATTCGATCCCTCTGCTCCAGCGCGCTGGTCTTCTCGTTTGATCAACTCCTTCATGGACAGCCGCTCAGCGTGCAGTTCGTGGATGTTGCGCGCGAGGCCGGCCTGCACGCCAAAACCATCTTCGGCAGTGAGAAAAGGAACAAGTTTCTGATGGAGACTACCGGCTGCGGCGTGGCCTTCTTCGATTACGACGCCGACGGCTGGCTGGATATCTTCTTCGTCAACGGGACCCGCTTTGAAGGCGTGCCCGGTCAGGCGCCGGTGAGCCGCCTTTACAAAAACAATCGTGACGGCACGTTTACCGACGTGACCCTGAAGGCGGGCGTCGCGCGTGGGGGCTGGGGCCAGGGCGTCTGCGCCGGCGATTACAACAACGACGGACACGAGGACCTGTTCGTCACCTACTGGGGCGACTGCGCCCTGTGGCGCAACAACGGCGACGGCACGTTCACCGACGTGGCGAAAGCCGCCGGCGTGACCACCGATCCCGGCAACGGCCAACATCGCTGGAACACCGGCTGCGCATTCCTGGACTACGATCGCGACGGATGGCTCGACCTCGTCGTCGCCAACTACATCGACTTCGATCCGAAGACCACTCCCCTGCCCGAGTCCGGGCCGTGCCTCTACAAAGGGCTGATGGTCGCCTGCGGCCCGCCGGGCCTCAAAGGCGGAAAGAACATCATGTTCCACAACAATGGCGATGGCACTTTCACCGACGTCAGCGAGAAATCGGGCGTCGTGAAGACCGCCGGGACCTACGGCCTCGGCGTGCTGGTGTGCGATTTCGATAACGACGGCTGGCCGGACATCTACGTGGCCAACGATTCGACCTCGTCCACGCTGTATCAGAATAACCACGACGGAACCTTCACCGACGTGGCCATTGAAGCGGGCGTGGCTTACAGCCCCGATGGTAAGCCGCAGGCCGGCATGGGAGTTTCCGCCGCCGATTACAACTGCGACGGGAAATTCGACATCGTCAAGACGAATTTCGCCGGCGACACCCACAGCCTCTACCGCAACCAGGGAAACATGACCTTCGATGACCAGACCTTTCAGGCCGGTCTGGGCAAGAACACGCGCTTTCTGGGCTGGGGCGTCGGCTTTCTCGATTACGACAACGACGGCTGGGCGGACATCCTCGTTTGCAACGGCCACGTCTATCCCGAGGTCGGCGAAACGGACGTCGAATCCGGTTACCGCGAGCGCAAGATCCTGTATCGGAACCTGGGCAATGGCCATTTCGAGGACGTTTCCATGGATGCCGGTCCGGGCATCACCGCGCGAGTGCCCGGCCGCGGCTGCGCCTTCGGCGATTTCGATAACGACGGCGACATCGACGTGGTGGTGAACTGCATCAATGATGTCCCGCAGTTACTGCGCTGCGACAGCACCCTGAAAAGGAACTGGCTGAAAGTGAAAACGGTCGGCGTAAAGTCGAACCGCTCCGGCATCGGCGCTCGCGTCGTGTGCACCACCGGCGCTCACCGCCAGATGGACGAGGTGCGCAGCGGCGGCAGCTACATCTCGCAAAACGACATGCGCGTCCACTTCGGCCTCGCCGACGCCGCGCACGCGGACATTGAAGTACACTGGCCCAGCGGAACCGTTGACAAGCTCCCCGCCGTTGCCGCCAACCAGGTGCTGGTCGTAAAAGAAGGGAGCACGGCGAAAGCATGATTCCTCTCGCGCTTCTGCTCATGGCCGCCGCCGGCTCGCCTGGAATCCTGACGCCGCATGGCGAGAAGGCTGTCGTTCTCCTGTTCATTCGCTCCGATTGCCCCATCTCGAACCGGTATGCGCCGGAGCTGGAGCGGCTGTATCGCGAGTATTCTCCAAAGGGCGTCGATTTCCTTCTCGTGTATCCCGAAACCGGCCTCAGCGAATCAGCCATGAGAGAGCACGGACGCGAATACGGATACACGATTCCCGCCGTGCTGGACCCAAAACATGAGTACGTGCAACGTGCCGGCGCCCATGTCACTCCTGAAGCCGTCGTGTTCGTCAGCGGCAAGGTGATTTATCGCGGCCGCATTGATGACTGGTATATCGATATTGGCAAGTCGCGCCAGCGCGCCTCCGAGCACGACGTCGCTGACGTGCTGGCCGGCATCGTTGCCGGCAGGACGCCCCCGTTCCGTGAAACCCAGGCCGTGGGCTGCGCCATCGAGACCCTGCTATGAGGCGTGCCCTCGTCCTGCTGCTGGCGGTTCCGGCGCTGGCGCAGACGGTCACCTTCACTAAAGACATCGCGCCGATCGTGTTCCATTACTGCTCGCCCTGCCACCGGCCGGGCGAAGTGGCGCCGTTTTCACTGCTGAACTACTCGGACGCCCGAAAGCACGCCGCGCAGATCGTCGCCGTAACCGAGAGGCGGTACATGCCGCCGTGGCCGCCTGCCCCGGGCTCCGGCGATTTCGCCGATGAGCGCCGCCTTACGGATGCGCAGTTGCGCACCATCGCCGATTGGGTCAGGGAGGGCGCCCCCGAAGGACGCCCCTCCGACCTTCCGCCCGCGCCGCATTTCACTGAAGGATGGCAGCTCGGCACGCCCGATCTGATCGTGCGCATGCCCAGGCCGTACGTTGTGCCGGCGAGCGGCGGCGACGTGTTCCGCAATTTCGTGATCCCCGTGGATCTGAAGAGCGTTCGCTACGTGCGTGCGGTGGAACTGCGGCCGGGCAACAACCGCGTGGTCCATCATGCCAATATCGTGATCGACCGCGCGCAGTCGCTCCGCCATCGAGATGGAGAGGACGGCCAGCCCGGGTTCCCCGGCATGGACGTCATCACCGAGGGCAGCCCCGGCGCATTCGACCCCGATTCGCATTTCCTGTTCTGGAAGCCGGGCACGGTCCTGCGTCCCGAGCCGGACGATATGAGCTGGCGGCTCGATCCCGGCACGGATCTTGTCCTGAATCTGCACCTTCAGCCCACCGGCAAGCCCGAAACGCTGCAGCCGGTCATCGGGCTGTGGTTCACCGATCGCGCGCCGACGCGCTTCCCCATGCTGGTGCAGCTTGAGGATGACGGCGCCCTCGATATTCCTCCGGGTGATCACCACTTCACGGTTTCCGATCACCTGACTCTCCCCGTCGCCGTTGATGTGCTTGCCATCTATCCGCATGCGCACTACGTCGGAAAACGCGTGGAGGCATGGGCCACATTGCCGGACGGCTCGCGGCGTTCGCTGATCCGTATCGACGACTGGGATATCAACTGGCAGGCGGTTTATCAGTATCGCAAGCCGGTGTCGCTCCCCAAAGGCACGACGGTTTCCATGCGCATCACCTACGACAATTCGGCCGACAACCCGCGGAACCCCAGCAGTCCGCCGATTCGCGTCCGGGGCGGAAACCGCAGCATCGACGAAATGGGCCATGTGTGGCTGCAGGTGCTGCCAAAGAAAGACTCCGACGAGGACCCGCGGCTGGACCTGCAGGAGGCGCTCATGCGGCGGCGCCTCGAGAAGTATCCGGCGGATTTCCTGGCCCACTATAATCTCGGCGCGCTCTGTTTTACGCGTGGCAAAACGGCCGATGCCGTGCGGTGGTATCAGGAGGCGCTGCGCGTCGAGCCTGCTAACGCGACTGCAAGAAACAGCCTGGCGGCGGCCCTGCTCGCCGAGAATCGGCAGGACGAAGCAATCGCGCAGCTGCGCGAAGCGCTGCGCATCGATCCCTCATACCTGAACGCGCGCTTCAATTTGGCGCGTGTGCTGGGGGCGCGCGGCGACCTGGCCGGAGCGGCGGCCGAGTATGCCGCGTTCGTGCGCGAGCAGCCCGACGACGCCGACGCGCAATCGGCTCTGGGCGCCATTTTGCTCGCCCAGCATCGTTTTGATGAGGCTCTTCCCTGTTTTCGGGCTGCGGCCCGGCTTCGGCCCGGCGATGACGGCCTGCAAACCAACTTAGGCGCGCTGCTGGCCATGCACGGCGATATAGCGGAGGCCGTCGCCGCGTTCGAGCGCGCGCTGGCCATCGATCCCGCCAACGTCAAAGCTCGCGCGAACCTCGAACGCGCGCGCGCACAGCTGGCCCGCTCGGGCTCCCACTCGCAGTGAAGACATTCAGGCTGACGCTGGAGTATGACGGCACGAAGTACAGCGGCTGGCAGGAGCAGAAAAACGCCCGCACCATCATGGGCCAGCTTCGCCGCGCGGCTGAGGAGTTCTTTGGCGCCCCGGTCGAGATTGGCGGCGCAGGCCGAACCGATGCCGGCGTGCACGCCCTGGCTCAGGTTGCGCATCTGCGGGTGGATTCGCCCCGAGCTCCGGCGCTGCCGCGCATCCTGCGCGAACTGAACGACCGGCTGCCCGCCGATATTTCCGTCCTCGAAGTGGAGCCGGCGCCCCCGCGCTTTCACGCCCGCCACGACGCGCTCACACGCACCTACGTCTACCAGATCTCGCGGCGGAAGAATGCCTTCACCAAGAAGTACGTCTGGTGGGTGCGCGACGATCTGGACGTCAGCGCCATGAGCCAGGCCTCCGCCATGTTCACGGGCCGACACGACTTCACCTGCTTCCGCGCCATCGATCAGACGCGGGCCGGCGAATCGCCCATCGTCGTCGTCACACGCTCCGAAATCGAGCTGGATGGCGACCTGCTTCTGTTCCGGATCGAAGCTTCACATTTCCTCTGGCGCATGGTGCGCCGCTTAGCGGGCCTGCTGGTGCGCATCGGGACCGGTGAGGCGCCCATCGATCGCCTGCCCCTGCTGCTCGAGGGCAAATGCGATCCCGCCCTCGACATCGCCGCGTGGACCGCTCCTGCCTCCGGACTGTTCCTCGAGCAGGTGACCTATCGCGCTTCGCCGGTGAACCTGCGCCGCGATCGGTCGCGGCGCGATCGCGTGGGATAATCGAAGCGTGGACGCCGATAGCCGCGACAGCACGAAATTCGAGCTGAGCCTTCCCCCGGAATTGTATGCCCGCGTCGACGACGAGGATGCCGGTCCCGCTCACGAGAGCATCATTACCACCACCCTCGACTGGGCCATTAACTGGGCCCGCCGCAACTCCATCTGGCCGATGAGCTTCGGCCTGGCCTGCTGCGCCATCGAGATGATGTCCATGATCGCTTCGCGCTACGACATCTCGCGTTTCGGCGCGGAGGTCATGCGCGGCTCGCCTCGTCAGTCCGACCTGATGATCATCGCCGGCCGCGTCTCGAACAAGATGGCCCCGGTGATCCGCCGCCTGTACGAGCAGATGCCCGAGCCCAAGTGGGTGATATCAATGGGCGCCTGCGCCACCTCCACCGGCGTCTTCAGCAATTACGCGCTGATCCCGGTAAACCAGGTGATTCCCGTGGATGTCTACGTCCCGGGCTGCCCTCCGAGGCCGGAACAGCTGATCTACTCCATCATGCTTCTGCAGAAGAAGATCGAGCAGGACCGCGGGTCCGCTCGCCGGGTACTGAACCTCGATTAGTCCTCCCTCTCTGACAATTCCCCCAAAACTCCCCGCCGCAAACCGATATGTTCTTCAGGAACCAGGATGCGGCAGAACTTCTACAGGAACTACATGGAATCGGAGGTCCTCAACGCGGATCCGGTGAAGCTCGTTTGCCTGCTCTACCGGGGCGCGATCGAACGCGTTCGGGACGCACGGCAATGCCTGCGAAAACAGGACATCCCGGGCCGCGCAAAGGCCATCTCTCGCGCGCTCGCCATCATCAACGAGCTCATGCTTTCAGTTGACCGCCAGCAGGGCGGCGAGATCGCCGCCAGGCTGATCGAGCTCTATGACTACGTCGCTCGCTGCCTCAATGACGCCAACTTTCGGCAGGTGGATGGTCCGCTGGCGGAAGTCGAACAACTCTTGACCACCCTTGCCAGCGCGTGGGAGGAATGCGTTCCCTCGACACGCGGCGCCGCGGGAGCGGATGTGCTCTATGCTCCCGTAAGCTGCGCCGGCTGAGCCTAGCGCATCATTTCGTCAATCATGCGGCCGGCCACTTCCTCGGCGCTGGGGCGATACGTACCGTTGGCGATGCGAATCCGCAGGCTCTCGAGCTTTTCGGCCTGATTCGCCGCCGCTGAGTGCGCGACGCTGGAGAGCTGAATCTGATCGCTCTGCGCGCTCTTCTCCGCCGCTGCGCGATCAGCCCGCTTGCCGGAATCCGTCCCCCCGATAGATATGGGAGGAATACTGTTATCGATCCGCATGTTGATCTCCTAACTGCGCCACCACCATCTTAGCGATTCCCATGCCGCCCTGCGCGGAAAGCGCCTGGGCGAACTGCTGTTCCGCCACTTCCATGTAGGTCGAATTCGATGCTCCGGATGAACTTTCATCCTCCGTGCAGGACTCTCTCACGCTCCGCAGCATCTGGCCGATTAGCATCGATTCGAACTGCGCCGCCGCATCCTTGATCTTCGCCGGAGTGTCCGGTCCGCGCGGCGACCCGAGCGGAGCCGGCGCAGGCTGCAGTCCTATCGCAGCCGAGCTCATATGATCTCCAGCTCCGCCTGCAATGCCCCCGCGGCTCGAAGCGCCTGAAGCACGGCGATGATGTCCCGCGGCGTCGAGCCGATGGCCACAAGCCCACGCACCAGATCCTCCACCGTCGCGCCAGGTTTCAGGCTGACGTTCTTCGCCGCGTCCGCTTTCACGTCTGTGACCACCTGTGGAACCGTTGCCGTCTTTCCGCTGCTCTGCGGCGCCGGCTGGGACACTGTGATGTTCGTCGTCACTTCCACTGTTAGTGCGCCGTGCAAAATCGTCACTGGACTG
>DASRCB010000274.1:0-2261 GCA_035653295.1 Bryobacteraceae bacterium | reverse complement strand
CGGAAAATGTCGCGACCATCATGAATGCCATCCGCGTGGCGCTGGAGCGGACGCCGCCGGAACTGTCGGCCGACATCAGCGATCGCGGCATCGTGCTGACGGGCGGCGGCGCGATGCTGAAGGGGCTGGATAAGCGGATTCGCCAGGAAACCGGCGTTCCGGTCTCTATTGCCGAGGACCCGCTGGCCTCAGTGGTGCTGGGCACCGGGAAAATGTTGACCGAGTTCAAGCTGCTGAGGCGCATCGCGATTGATTAAGGAGGACATGCATTAGCTTGTCATGGACTTTCTCCTCAATCGCTACCGGAACCTGTCGGTGCTGCTGGTGGCGATTCTTTCGCAGCTCGCGCTGCTCGCCTACCAGGTAAAAACCGGCGGCGACGTCCGCCTGATCCGCTTCTGGGCGATAAGTGCGGTTACGCCCCTGGCCCGGCTGATCGACACCGGCCGGAGCAGCGTGTCGAATTTCTTCCGCGACTACTTCGTTCTTCTGGACGTGCGCGAGGCCAACAAGCGCATGAAGGCCGAGCTCGAACGCGTGGAGATGGAGAACCAGTATCTGCGGGCGGAGCTGTCCACCGCGGACCGCGCTACGGCGCTCGCGATTTTTCAAAAGACCTCGCCTTCGAAGACGCTGGCGGCGCGCGTGATCGGCAACACCACGGATTCCGGCGCGAAGGCCGTGATCGTGGACCGGGGCTCGATCAGCGGCGTCCAGAAGGGTATGGCGGTGATCACCCCCGAAGGGATCGTCGGCAAAGTGATCAGTGTTTATCCGACGGCCTCCTATGTTTTGTTGATCACCGATCCGAGCTTCGCGGCGGGCGTGGTTTCGCAGAAAAATCACGTCCACGGCACGTTGAAGGGCCAGGGCCACAGCACAGTGGTGATCGACTACGTGCAGAACGAGCAGCCGGTGGAAGAAGGCGAGTGGTTTCTGACCTCCGGCGACGACCTGATCTTTCCGCGGGGCATTCCCGCCGGACAAGTGGTCGTGGTCAAGCCCGGCAAGGCTCGCAAAGAAATTTATCTGACTCCCAGCGGGTTGCAGAACGGGCTCGAAGACGTTCTGATTATCGTAGAGGGTGTACACGGCGCGCTTCCGGACGTTCCCCCTTCGAATCAGCCGGTGCATCTGCTGGCGCCGCCAGGCGAGGAAAGCGCGGGTGCTCCCATCAGCCCGGGCGGATCTTCGGGGCCGGGCCGGGCAGGGGCTCCGACCGAGAGCGCAGGACCGGCAACCGCGCCAGCCTCCGGGACCGGCCCGATGACCGACGCGGACCGCATCCGGCAACAGTACCGGGCGATCGGCGAGGCGCAGAATCATGTATATGGCGATGGCAAGAGCAAGGCGCCCAACTTCAACGCGCCCTTGCCCGCGCCCCGGCCTGCCGCGGCTGCGCCGCCTGGCCCGGATCATTAGGGGAGGGTGGCAAACGTCAGGGGTATGAAGGAGGCGTCCACGTCGAAACTCGCGTGGCTGCCGGTTGTGATCGTGCCGCTGGGTGCGATCGTGTTCCAGGTCTACGTGCCCCGGTTCATCGAATATCTTTCGTATCTCGAACTGCCGCTGTTGGTGACGGTTTATTTCGCTCTGCTGCGCCGTTCCCCTGTCGCCGGCGTGCTGTTCGGCGCCGGGGTTGGGCTGGCGCAGGACTCGCTCTCGCATCACCCCCTGGGCATGTTCGGCATCGTGAAGACTCTCGTGGGTTATTTTGCGGCCTCGGTCAGCCAGCGCTTCGACGTGCGCAATTCCGCGGTGCGGGGAATCCTGGCCTTTTTCTTCTACTTCTTCCACGAATTTTTTTATTGGGTGCTGGCCCGAGCGCTGCTCGGGCAGATTTTTGAATTTGAGCCGGTGCAGGTGGTGGTGAAAAGCGCGCTGAACGCGGCCGTGGCGATTCCGCTCTACCATATCTTGGATAAACTAGGTGCAGCAGGTTTCAGCCTGCAAAAAGCGGTGTAGCCGCGGCATGCTTCCAATCGATCCGGACCAGAACGAAAAGCAGCAATCCTCCAGCCGGCTGCTGCGCGATGACACGCGGTTCGCGATGGGCCGCATCGCCGCGTTTCAGTACGCGGCCGTGGGGGTGATGCTGTTCCTGCTGTTCGGGTTCTGGCGCTTGCAGGTGCGGGATCACGATGTCAACAGCGAGCTGGCCGAGCGCAACAGCATCAAGACCATTCCCCTGAACGCGCCGCGCGGAAAGATTCTGGACCGCGACGGTCGCGTGATCGTCGATAATCAGCCTTCCTTCGAGG
>DASRCB010000273.1:0-4566 GCA_035653295.1 Bryobacteraceae bacterium | reverse complement strand
TTGAAGAAGGAGGAGGCAGTACTTTAATGCAGGCAACGAGCAGGACGCAGCAGCTGGCGGATCGAATTTCGCTGATCAGCGAATCATCGACGATGAAGGTTGCCGCCGAGGCAGACCGGCTGCGCCGTGAAGGCGTGGATGTAGTCGATTTCGGCGCGGGCGAGCCCGACTTCCCGACCCCCGACAACATCAAAGCCGCGGCCATTCGAGCCATCGAGGCGAACTTCACCAAATACACGCCCACGCCGGGCACGGCCGAGCTGCGCAAGGCGGTCTGCGAGCGACATCGCCTCGACTACGGCACCAGCTACGTTCCCGCGGAATCCCTGATCACAGTCGGCGGCAAGCACGGGATCTTCAACATCACGCAGGCGGTGCTCAACCCCGGCGACGAGGTCATCATTCCTGTCCCTTACTGGGTCACTTACAAGGACGTGGTGAATTATGCCGGCGCCAAATGCGTGTTTGTACCCACCGACGAAGCGAGCGGCTTTACATTCACCGCGGACGACCTGGAGCCGCACATCAATTCGCGAACGAAGCTGCTGATCATCAATTCGCCCTCAAATCCGAGCGGCGGGGTCCTGAGCCGGCGCGAGTTCGAGCGCATCTATGAGCTGGCCGCAAGCCGCGGAATCCTGCTCATGACCGACGAATGCTATTGCCGCTTCCTGTATGACGACGAGCCGTTCTCCATCGCATCGCTGCCGGGCGCCAAGGAGAACGTTGTTGTGGCCGGGTCGCTGTCGAAGACCTACGCCATGACCGGCTGGCGCGTCGGTTTCGTGCTCGCGCCAGCCCCGCTGATCTCGGCCATGGTTAAGCTCCAGAGTCACAGCACTTCGAATCCGACCTCAATCGCGCAGAAGGCGGGACTGGAGGCCGTCACCGGCCCTCAGGACTCCATCGGCGACATGCTGGCCGAATACCGCCGCCGGCGGGATTACGTGATTGAGCGGTTGCGCGCGATTCCGGGTGTGCGCATTGCCGAGCCGAAAGGCGCGTTTTATGCCTATCCCAACATCTCTGTGGCCTTCGGCGGCGGAATCTCGTCGGCGTTCCAATATGCGGAGAAGCTGCTGCAGGAGGCTCATGTCGCGGTCGTGCCCGGCGAGGCCTTCGGAACCGATGAGCATGTGCGCATCTCCTACGCCACCTCGATGAAAGAACTGGCGCGCGGGCTGGACCGCATCGAGCAGTTTACGCGCCAGTACTCGGCGTAGCGCGCGATGAGCAGTCCGGAGCGGATTCCTCCGGTCTTCCTGGACAAGATCTGGGGATCGACGAGGATCGATCCCTGGTTCACGCCCACCGACCGCAGGATCGGTGAGGTGTGGTTCTCGCGTGAGCGCGACATCCCGCTGCTGTTCAAGTTCATATTCACCGAGCAGGCTCTTTCCGTGCAGGTGCATCCGGGCGACGAGTTCGCCCGGATGCACGAGAATTCCGCGGGCAAAACGGAGATGTGGCACATCCTGCGCGCCGATCCGGGCGGACGTCTGGCCCTCGGGTTCCGGGAACCGATCACGCCGCAGCAGATGCGCGCGGCTTCGGTCAGCGGGGAAATCGAGGAGATGCTGAACTGGTTCGAAGTGAAGCCGGGCGAGACCTACATGGTGGAGGCCGGCACTGTACATGCACTCGGCGCCGGGCTGGCTCTGGTCGAGATCCAGCAGTTCTCGGATGTCACATACCGGCTTTACGACTACGGCCGGCCTCGTCCGCTGCACCTCGACAAAGCCATGGCAGTGGCCAATACCGGCAGCCATCAAGGCGCGCAGCCGCCCGAGACTTCGGCCAATGGATGGCAGATCATCGGCGAGAGCCGATATTTCCGGACCGAGATTCGAAGCCTGAGCGGCTCGTTCGATTATCGGACCGAGGCATCCGGTCCGGAGCTGATGGCGGTCCTCGCGGGGCACGGTTCGTTCGGCGGCGAAGACTTCCGCGCGGGCGAGGTCTGGATGATCCCCGCCGAAGCAGAAGCGCTTCCAATTGAGCCGAACGCAACCGCGACGATTCTTCGCACCTTTGTGCCGCGCCCCTGATCCGATATCAGAAGCAATCGACGTGGCCGGCAGCGAGGAACCTGGCCTGATCGCATCCGCACAGGCGCGCCATGCGTCATCATGAGATGTGAGAATCCTGCTCTTCAGCGGCAAGGGCGGCGTAGGTAAGACCAGCCTCGCCGCGGCTACCGGTCTGCGGCTGGCTCAGCTCGGCCGGCGCACGCTGGTGATGAGCGTCGATCCGGCGCACAGCCTGGGCGACGCCTTCGACCTCGGGGGCGACCTCTTTCACGGCCGTACCGGCGACCCGTACGCCATCACGCCCAACCTCGACATCCAGGAAGTAAACATCCAGCGCGAAATCCGGCGGCACTGGCAGGAAATTTCGCGGTACGTCTCCTCCGTCCTGCGCACCACGGGCATCAGCGGCGTGCAGGCCGAGGAGCTCGCCATCCTGCCCGGAATGGAAGAGCTGAGCGCCATGATGTACGTCAACCAGTACCGGCGCGAGGGCCGCTACGAGGTGATGGTCCTGGATTGCGCGCCGACGGCGGAATCACTGCGCTTCGTTAGCATGCCGACCACGCTGGAGTGGTACATGAAGCACATTTTTCCGTTCCAGCGCACGGTGCTGAAGGCGGTGCGCCCGGTGGCCAATCGCGTGGCGCCATTCGAGCTGCCGCCGGACAACTACTTCGCCAATGTCGCGGAGTTGTTTCAACGCATCGAGGGCATGGACGTTCTGCTCGCCGACCCCGGCACAACCAGCGTCCGGCTGGTGACCAATCCGGAGCGTATGGTGTTGCGCGAGACCCAGCGCACCTTCGTCTACTTCTCTCTGCACGGGCTCACGGTGGATGGGATCCTGATCAACCGCGTGCTTCCGGACGAGGTGAGCGACGCGTTTTTCAGTGAGTGGCGCAGCTCACAGCAGGCCATTCTTCACGAGATGGACGAGTACTTCGCCCCTGTACCGGTCCGCCGCGTGCCGCTGTTCAATCACGAGGTGCTCGGCCGCGAGAGGCTGGAAGAACTGGCGCGGGCATTGTACTCTGAGGGTGAAGATCCGGCGGCTGTGGTGCGAACGGAGCGGCCATACACCTTTGAGAAGGTTGACGAGCACTGGGAGGTTCGCCTCGACCTGCCGTTCACTTCGAAGGCGGAGGTGGGGCTGTTCAAGAAGGGCGATGAGCTGGTGGTTGAGGTGGGCACGCTGCGGAGGCATATCGGTCTGCCCACGTCGATGGCCGCGCTGGAGCCATCGCGCGCGCGGCTGCAGAATCGCAGGCTGGTTGTGGAAATGAAGGAGAAATAGCCATGGACAACACGGGAACCAATAGCGGGACGGGCTCGGCGCCGCCGCGCGATTATCCGGTAATCGACGCCGTCGCCGCGGAAATCAAGAACATCCTGCGCTGCTTCGAGCCCGATCCGGGCGTGGCGGCCCATTTCCGCAACGCGCGCGTCGAGGTGCTGAAAGGCGTGCGGCAGATGATCGACAACCGCATCGAGCGGCTCAGCCGCAGCGGCGCGCAGACGGGTCAGAAGATTACGGTCGAGTAGCGGCGCGGGCGCTTTTTTCGCGCACCAGATCCACGTACTTCAGGGTCTGCAGGTCCAGCCGGATCAGATCATCTGTACGGACGAACTGCGGGACCATGATCTCCACGCCGTTCTCCAGCCTGGCGGGCTTGAGGGTGCTGTCCTGCTGCTGATGCGCGGCCGGCGCCGTATCCGCAATCCGCACCTCCAGCATGTCCGGGAACTGCACGTTTACCGGCTGGTCCTCCACGAATTCCACGGCGAATCTCATTCCGGGCGCCAGAAACGCAGCGTGCTGGCCAATGGCCGCGTTGGGAATCTCAACTTGCTCGTATGTCTCTGGGTTCATGAACCAGTGCTGATCGCCGTCGGCGTAGAGATACTCCAGCGGATGTTTCTCCACCGGCAGATCTTCCAGCTTCAGCTCAGGCCGCAGGCTGTGTTCCCAAAACGTGCCCGTGGCCACGTTCTGCAGCCGCGTGTGCGTGGAACCGGGCATCTTTCCCTGCCCCGGATGATAGTCGGCGGCGAGCACGCGGTAAGTCTGGCCCTGGTACCGGACCGCCATGCCCGCGCGCAACTGCGATGCGCTGATCATGGCTGCGGGTGGTCGGGTTTCGGTGGCGGCGCGGCCGGCTGCCGGTTCCTTTGCCGCGGATCGGCCTGAGATTTGCGCGGCTGAATGGGGGGCTGATACCGCTGCCTGGTGCGTTCCACAGTCCAGGTGCGGACGACGTGAGGATGGCGAGCTTTATCCATAATTCCTCCTGTCCGCCGATAGTTTACACCCGGATGCGGCCCGGGGGATCAACGCGCAGCAGCCGACATCGAACATCTTCCACGCCCGCACGGCCTCGACGCCACCGGCTCGAGCGCATCCCCGAAAACGCGTAAGACAACAATGATGGCCCCTGTCGGCGGAGTTGCCGAGGCTCACGCAGGCTGAACATAAGTTACAGTGTTCCACCAACCCACGTGATATGCTGCTGACTGAATCGCGGCCAGGCTCGTTGGA
>DASRCB010000272.1:0-2795 GCA_035653295.1 Bryobacteraceae bacterium | reverse complement strand
CAGCTGGCTGGTGGCGTCGTCGATCATGTGGATCAGATACAACTTGTCGCCGCGCCCTTCCAGCCAGTCGTGATCGGAGGTGTCCCACTGCACCAGCTCGCCCGCGCAACTGCGACGCGGCCTCCACTGATGCACCGTCTCGGCCTGCTGCCGCCGGCTGCGCCACAGCCCCGCGCCGATCATGACCTGACGCAGCGTTTCCCGTCCGATGCGCAGGTTGTGTTTGTTGGCCAGATACTCGCTGGCCAGCGTCGGTCCGAAGCCCCGGTACACGTCCCGAGAGAGAATCCGCACCACCTTCTGGCGGGTCTTCTCGCTCACTCGCCGGTTGGAAGGCCGGCCGCGCAGGCCATGCATCACAGCGCGATCTCCGGCTTCCTTCAGCTTCACCAACAAGCGCCGCACCTGACGTTCGGTCAACTGCAACTCGGCGGCCGCCTGTTTCTGTGTGATCAGCTTCTTCTGTGCTTTCTTCAACACCACCAGGCGGTCTCGATCGCGCTGGCTCATGGGTAGAACTTCCTCTTCTTCCAACTACCCAGCGTGACCTTGTCAACCGGACATTTCTACCTGGCACCAATAGGACATTCTCACTTTGCGCCGACAGCGCCGCCACCATCGCTTGACACCATCTCGATACCTGTGCCAGCATCGCTTCATTCACAGGGGAACCATCAAAAACATGAAGTGCATCGCTTGTTTCGCCGCCACGCTCGCGGCCATGGCTCTCTCGCTCGGCCAGACGCCCACCGGAACCATCTCCGGCATCGTTCAGGATCAGTCCGGCGCCGTCGTGCCCGGCGCCACCGTCGAGATCACCGATAAAGCCAACGGCCTCGCCCGCGCCGTCCAGACGCAGCCCTCGGGGAACTTCAGCGAGTCCGCTCTTCCCGCCGGCCTCTACCGCGTCGAGATCTCCAAAACGGGCTTCCGCACGTCCCTGCAGGACGCCACCGTCGAAACGGGCCGGGTCACCACGCTGAACGTCCACCTCGAACTCGGCCGCGCCAACGAGGTGGTGAGCGTGAGCGCCGCGGCGCCCATGCTCGAGTACGAGCGCCACTCCATCGATGGCGTCATCACGCGCGAGCAGATCCAGAATCTACCACTCAACGGCCGCAGTTTCCTCCAGCTCGCCATGCTCGAGCCCGGCGTTGCCGTCACCCCCGCGTCCACCTCGCAGTACAACGCGCTGATGCAGGTCTCCATCCTCGGCGGGAGTTCCGACCGCACCGCCATCACCGTCGACGGCGGCAACGTCCGCAACTCGCTCGACGGCGGCACGGGCATGAACTTCTCGCAGGAGGTCGTCCAGGAATTCCAGCTCTCCTCCGCCGATTTCGACCTCTCCACGCCGATCACCAGCGTCGGCGCCATCAACATCGTCACCCGCACGGGAAGCAACGCCTTCCACGGCGCCGGCTATTTCTATTTCCGCGATCACAACATGGCCGCCTATCCCGGCCTCGCCCGCGATCCCATCGACCTCGACCCCTTCTTCGCGCGCCGCAGTCCGGGCTTCTGGCTCGGCGGCCCGGTGCTCCGAAACAAGCTGTTCTTCTTCGTCAATCTGGAGACCATGAATCAGCAGTCGGTGGTGACGGTGCATCCCGACGACCCGTACTTCGCTCCCCTCGACACGGTTTACGGCAGCCCCTATCACGGCAAACAGATCAGCGCGCGCCTCGATTACCACCTCAACGATCGCAATACGTTCTACATCCGCTATTCGCACGACGGCAACAACGCCTTCGGTCCGCGTAACATCGCGACGCTTCCGTCTAACTGGCTCAGCAATCGTAACTGGGCTGATCAGGGCCTGCTCGATTACACCGCGGTCCTTCGCCCCACGCTCATCAACGATTTCCGCTTCTCCTACTGGTACTGGAGCAATCGCAATCTGTTGCCCACCGCGCAGGACTGCCCCGGGTGCATCGGCCTCGGCCTGCCGGAGATGACCGTCTATGGAACCAACATCACCTTCGGCGACACGGAGAATGCTCCTCAGGGCCGCAACCTTCGCCGCTACGACTGGCAGGACACCATGACCTGGCAGGCCGGCGCTCACCGCGTAAAGTTCGGCGGCTACTTCGAGCACACCGCCGGCACGGGCTTTTGGGCCTATGCCGATCCGGCCGCCGGCATCGTTTATTCGCCTGAAATCGTCGGCTTCGCGAACCTGTTCCTGCCGCCGGCCCAGCGCATCAACATCCCCGCCACATTCGCCACCACCCAGGATCTGCTCGCGCTGCCTCTCGCCGGATTCGCCATGGGCATTGGCGATCCCAGCCAGCCGCCGCCCTATAACTTCGATCAGGCAAAATCCAACGACAGCGTTCATGTGTTCATCCAGGACACATGGCGTCTGCGCCCGGACTTCACTCTGAATTACGGTCTGGCATGGTCATTCGAATCCAACTTAGTCAATCATGATATGAAGAAGCCGGCGTATCTTGTTCCCTTATACGGCTCGGATCTCAGTGCGACTGACAATAATTACCTGAACTTCTCTCCATCGCTCGGCTTCGCATGGAACGTCGGCGGCGACAACAAGACGGTCATCCGCGCCGGCGCCGGCGTTTACTACGATTCGCAGTTACTCTTCGAGCGGCTGCAGGAGCGTTCTTATATCGGTCCGCTCGGCAATGGCCGCGTGCTCGCTTACGGCAGCTCGATTCCGAATCCGATTCCCGGAATCCCCGGCGCTCCGCAGGGCGCGCCCATCGATTATGAAAATGGGCCGACGCACTTTACCCTCGGCGACCTCGTCGCCATTCTGCCCGCCATTAGTTCCG
>DASRCB010000271.1:0-22157 GCA_035653295.1 Bryobacteraceae bacterium | reverse complement strand
CGTCTCTGGAAGCGCCACGCCAAAGGTCAGCACGTGCTCGGTTCGGAGCTCCGACTGCTGCCCGAGTACGGAGGCGAAGCTGCGAATGAGCAGTCCCGCGCTGGTGAGCAGCACGAAGGCAAGCGCAATCTGCGCCGCCACGAGTACCTGGCGCGTCCTGCCGATCGCGCGGCCGCCCGCCTGCGAACGGGAACCTTCCTGCAAGGCCGTGGTCAGATCGACGCGCAGAGCGGCGAGCGCCGGGGCCAGGCCGAACACCAGAGCCGTGACCAGGGACACGGCAATGGTGAAGCCGAGCACTGCTCCGTCGAGGTGAATGTCCTGGGTGCGCGGCAGGTCGGGGGGAAGGAGGCGCAGTAATAAGGTCTGGAACCAGCTCGCACACAGGATACCCAGCAGTCCCCCGGCGGCGAACAACAGCAGGTTCTCATGCAGGATCTGGCGGGCGATGCGCCGCGAGGAGGCTCCCATGGCGGCCCGAACCGCGATTTCGCGGCGGCGCGCGGCGGCGCGGCTGAGGAGCATATTCGAAACGTTCAGGCAGGTAATGAGCAGCAGGGCGCCGACCGCGCCGAGCAGCAGCACGAGAAGCCTCCGCGAATCGCCCACCATCTGCTCGCGCACGGGAAGCAGGGCGGCGTGCAGATCGGCCATGGCGCGGACCTCGGGCGGCACGCGGTTGGCGATGCGCTTCATGACCACCTCGGCCGCCTGGCGGGCCTGCTCCATGGTCACGCCGTCGCGAACGCGCGCGATCAGCGAATAGCTGAAGTTGTCATTCGGCATGCGTTCGGCGGGGGTGAGGCTGAGCGGAAGCCAAACCTCGGCGCTTCCGCCGGGCTGGTCCATGCCGTGCGTTGGAAAGGCCAGGCCGCGCGGAAGAACGCCGATCACTTCGTACGGCTCGCCATCGAGCAGCAGCACCTGGCCGATGGGATCGCGGCCGCCGAATCTTTTGCGCTCGTATGCTTGTGAAACCAGCGCCACACGCGCTCCGCGTTTGTCCTCGTCGGCGGTGAAATTCCGGCCGGCGGCGGGATGAAGTCCAAGCACCGGGAGCAGGCGCGACGAGGCACGGAGGCAATCCACGCGCTCGGGTCGGTCGGCGCCGCCGGCGTTCCGCTGGGTTTCGATGAACACGGCGGCGTCGCTGAACGCCGGAGTTTCGGCGAACTCGAGAGCGTGCGGGGCGGGCATGTTGATTGGAATGGGGGCCACTTTCGGCAGCCGCTCCCGGACCAGCACCAGCCGTTCGGGAGCGTGAAATGCCAGCGGGCGAAGGAGCACGCCGTAGAACACGCTGAAGATTGCCGTGGTCAGACCGATGCCGAGGGCCAGGGCGGCCACCAGCACCAGAGTGAATCCCGGGCGATGCCGCGCGGACCGCAGCGCGTACGAAAGGTCCTGGAGGACGAGCATGTCCACAACCGGGAGCGCACGTTACGCGCCGTGCTAAGTGGTTGAACATGCGGGCGGTGAGGGTCGGAAGCGCGCCGCGTGGTGTCCGCAAGCGGGACGTGGTGTCCGTTCTCTCGCGCGCCGGCGAATGCGCGACCCCCTGACGCTTTTTTCCGCTGGTATCCTGTTTTCGGAGTGTTCAGCGGACATTACCGCAAAGTAAAGCTGCTTTTTGCGCTTTCGGACGTCATTCTGACGGCCATCGCGTTCGAGGCCGCCTATCAGATCCGCGCCCGGCTGCTGGCGCAGTTCGAGAACACGTTCTTCCTGGATCGCACGGCAAAGGCCGCGCTGCTGGCATTCGCGCTCGCGGCGTGGGTGGCGATCGGCTACTGGCTGGACGTCTATGACAAGCTCGACTCCGCGCACCCGCGCATCGTGCTGCGGAACACGTTCCGGCAGTGCGCGCTGGGCACCATTGCGCTGGTGGTTTTCGAATACCTGATCCACCTCGACCTCAGCCGCCCGTTTCTGGTGCTGTTCGCGGTCTGCTCCTGGATGCTGTTGTGCCTCTTCCGCCTGAACGCGGGCCATATCATCGGCGCGATTCGCCGCGAGTTCGGCGCGCCGCGTTTTGTGATGGTGGTCGGCGATGGCGAACGCGCGAGGCGCATCGGAGAACTGCTGGAGCAGTCGGAGCATTACGGCGTTCGGCTGACCGGCTTTCTGGTCGAGAATGGCGCGAACGGCGAGGTCGCATTGCGCCGCAGTTACAAAACGCATCTTTTGTCCGAACTGCCCCAGCTGCTGCGCCGTAACGTGATCGACGAGATCATTTTCGCGGTTGACGGCGAGCACCTTCCGCGCATGGAGGAGACGATGCTGCTGTGCGACGAGGAAGGCGTGCGCACGCGCGTCGCGGTGGATTTCTTCCCGCACGTGAACAGTCAGGTATATCTGGATCGCCTCGGCATGGCGCCGCTGCTGACCTTTGCCGCCGCTCCGCACGATGAAATCCGGCTGCTGCTGAAACGGGTGATTGACGTTCTGCTGGCCGCGGCTGGGCTGGTTCTGCTGGCCCCGTTCATGATCGTCATCGCCATGCTGATCCGGCTCACCTCCGCCGGGCCGGTCATCTTTCGGCAGCAGCGTTGTGGGTTGAACGGCCGGCGCTTCACCTTTTATAAGTTCCGGTCAATGTGCGAGGACGCGGAGCGGATGAAAGCCGCGCTCGAGCACCTGAACGAGAAATCGACGGCCTTCAAGATCCGCAATGACCCGCGGCTGACGCGCGTGGGCCGCGTTCTGCGCAAATTCTCCATCGACGAGTGGCCGCAGCTGTGGAACGTGCTGAAGGGCGACATGTCCCTGGTAGGACCACGCCCCGCGGTTCCCGAAGAAGTGGATCATTACCAGCGCTGGCAGCGCCGGCGCCTGCGCATGCGGCCGGGCCTGACCTGTCTGTGGGCGGTGGAAGGCCGCGACACGCTCGACTTCGAGACGTGGATGAAGATGGACATGCAGTACATCGATAACTGGTCTCTGGCCCTGGACTGGAAGATCATTCTGCGCACCATCCCCCGCGTAGTTACGGGAAAAGGAGCTCACTGACGCCATGGAACTGGTCCCCTCGCAGCAGGATGTAGTTTCGATCCTGAGGCAAACCGGAGCGCTGCGCGAAGGCCATTTCGAATACCCAAATGGTCTGCACGCCAACGAATACCTGCAGGTGCCGCTGGCGATGCGGCACTGCCAGACGGCGAAGATGCTGAGCGTGGGCCTTACCCGGCTGCTGCGCGCCAATTCCGAGATCCGCGCCATGATCCCGGAGCTGTCCATCGTCGGACCGGGCACCGGCGGGCTTCCCGTGCTGTACGGCGTGTGCGAGGCCCTTCGCGCCAATCAGGTTTACTGGGCGGAGCGCGAAGTGGGTGGCGCGCCGCTGCGTTTTCGGCAGTACATCAATGTGACTCCCGGCGAGAAGGTGCTGCTGGTGGATGACATCCTGCGCTCCGGGCGAAATCTCGCGGAACTGAAGAAGCTGGTCGAAGATGGCGGCGGCGAGGTGGTCGGCCTGGGAGTCATCGTTTACCAGCCCACGCCGAAAACCATCACCTTCGATCCGCTCCCGCTCTACTACCTGGCGCGCCTCGAAGGCCTGTATTACAAGGATGAGGCGTCATGCGAACTGTGCCGGAGCAAAACGCCGGTGGAAAAAGTGTGGGTCTGAGAGGCAGCCATACAATGGCTCTGGAGGAAAGCACATGATTGCGACCCAGTCCCCGTCCGCCGCGGCAGAGATCAATCCCTGGGTTTCGGCGGCGGCGCGATTCGACGAGGCGGCCGACATGCTCGGCCTCGATGAAGGGCTCCGCAAGGTGCTGCGCACGGCGGCGCTGGAGGTGACCGTCCATATTCCCGTGGTGC
The DNA here is from genome assembly GCA_035653295.1 of Bryobacteraceae bacterium. GTDB lineage: Bacteria > Acidobacteriota > Terriglobia > Bryobacterales > Bryobacteraceae > DASRCB01. The sequence goes on along the minus strand of DASRCB010000271.1, from coordinate 18,332 downwards.
TCGACGACGGGCGCATCGAAGTGTTCACCGGATATCGCGTGCAGCACTCCATTGCGCGCGGTCCGGCGAAGGGCGGCGTGCGGTTCGCGCCGGACGTGACGCTCGACGAAGTGCGCGCACTGGCGGCGTGGATGACCTGGAAATGCGCGGTGGTGAACATCCCTTTCGGCGGCGGCAAAGGAGGGGTGATCTGCGATCCGTCGCTGATGTCGATGGGCGAACTGGAGCGCATCACCCGGCGGTATACGGCGGAGATTCTCGATTTCATAGGACCGGAGCGGGACGTTCCCGCGCCGGACATGAATACCAACGACCAGACCATGGCCTGGATCATGGACACTTACTCCATGCACCGGCGCGCGACATCGACCGCGGTGGTGACGGGCAAGCCGCTGGACCTGGGCGGCTCGCGCGGGCGGCCGGAAGCCACTGGACGCGGGTGCATGATCGTCACGCAGGAGGCGCTGAAGCGGTTCGGGCTGACGCCGGCCGATACGCGCGTTGTGATTCAGGGCTTCGGAAACGTCGGCGGGATGGCGGCGAAGCTGATGGCCCGGGCTGGTTTCAAAATCGTGTGCATCATCGAGTACGACGGGGCGGTTTATAACCCGAAAGGCCTCGATATTGAAGCGTTGATGAAGCACCGGCACGATACGGGGTCGATCGTCGGATTTCCGGAAGCCGAGGAAGTGGACCGCGAGGAGGCGCTCTTCCTCGATTGTGAAGTGCTGCTGCCGGCCGCTAAGGAGAACGTGATCACGACGGCGAACGCCGATCGCATACGCGCGAGGATTTTGTGCGAAGGCGCGAACGGGCCAACCACGTCCGATGCGGACGCGATTTTGGCGGATAAGAAAATCTTCGTAATCCCGGACATTCTGGCCAACGCCGGCGGCGTGACCGTTTCCTACTTCGAATGGGTGCAGGATCGCCAGGGCTTCTTCTGGAACGAGCAGCTGGTGAACGAGCGCCTGAACGAGATCATGGTGGACAGCTTTGCCGCCGTGGTGAGCTATGGGGACAAACACCACGTGAACAATCGCACCGCCGCGTACATGCTGGCGCTGGATCGCGTGGCGTTCGCGATTCGGCTGCGCGGCCTGTACGCGTAGCCGCTAATCGAGGTGAAAGACCTCGTCGAGGCGTTGTAGGTTCTGGTCAGGCCGGCCCGCGGCGCTGGTGAAGAACGGCTTCATCTCTCGCTGCCAGCGCTCATTGACTTCGAGCGCCTCCATCCCGCGCAGGGCCGCAGCGAAGTCCTCGGTCTCGAGATAACCGACCAGTAGTCCGTCATCCCGCAGGAACAGCGAATAGTTGCGCCATCCGGTCTGCGACAGGGCCGCGAGCATGTCCGGCCAGACGCGGCGATGCCGCTCTTTGTACTCGTCCAGCCGCTCCGGCCGGACCTGAAGCAGGAAGCAGACTCGCTCCATGGAGCGAGAGTATCAGGCCTGCGCAGCCAAACCTCGACCTGGCTGGAAACGCACCGGCAGGCTCGCGGGGCCGAGCACGTGCAGGGCCTTGCGCGGCTCCCAGGGCTTCGTGCTGGCGAGTTCCAGGTTGTCAGTGCGTTGGAGAAGGTCGCCCAGAGCGATCCGCGCCTCCATGCGCGACAGCGGCGCGCCGACGCAGAAGTGGATGCCGTGGCCGAAGGCGAGGTGCGGGTTGGGATCGCGGGTAATGTCGAAGCGATCGGGTTCGGCGAACTGTGCGGGATCACGGTTCGCGGCGCCCAGCATGACGAGCACCAGCTGCCCCGCGGGAATGGTGTGGCCGCGAAACTCGAAATCGCGGGTTGTTCCGCGGAAGACCCATTGCAGCGGCGAGCGGTACCGCAGCACCTCCTCGATGGCCCATGGGAGCAGTTCCGGCGTGCGGCGCAGGCGCGCCATTTGCTCGGGGTTCTCGATGAAGGACAGGACCGCGTTGTTGATCAGGTTGGAGGTGGTCTCGTTTCCGGCGATGAGCAGCAGCTGAACGAAGGCCAGGATCTCGTCTTCGGTGAGGCGCTCGCCATCCAGCTCGGCGTGAACCAGATTCGTCAACAGGTCGTCGCCCGGGGAGGCGCGTCGCTGATCGATGAGCGCCGGCAACCAGGCCTTCATCTCCGCGGTAACGGCGAAGTACTCCTGGGTTGCGGCGGTGGCCACCGCGCCGGCGGTAAGGGTATAGCTGAGCTTGAGGATGGAGTCGCTCCAGCGGCGGAACCTGGCCCAATCCTCGGCCGGGATGCCGATCATGCCGGCGATGACCATCATAGGCAGCGGAACGGCGAAGTCGGTCGCAAGGTCCATTTCCCCGCGATCGACGACCGCGTCGAGCAGCTCGGCGGACAGGTCGCGGATCCGTGGCTCGAGGCCGGCGACCATTTTCGGCGTGAAGGCGCGCATGATTAGGCCGCGCAGCCGGGTGTGGCGGGGTGGATCGAAGAAGATGAACCACTGCGGCGTCGGCCGGGCGATGGAGGTGGCCAGGCTCGAGCTGAAGGTGTCGGAATCCTTCAGGGCGGCGCGCGCGCACTCGTAATCGAGGATCATCCAGCAGGCGGCCGCGGGGTTATGGGCAATGGGGGCAACCCGTCGAAGCTGATCGTAGGCGGGGTAGGGATTGCGGCGGAGTTCGTCGGAGAAGAAGTCCATAGGCGGTCGGAGATGGATGCGACTGCGGCGGTTTGGTTTCAGGCTGTGCAAGGCACTGGCTCGCACGGGGCGGGCCTTCGGCCTGCACCCACAATCGGCATCTCAGGAGAATGTCCAAACTCCAGAGGCGGGCTGAGAGCCCGCCGCAGGCCGAGGGCCTGCCCCCCATGATGCTTGGCGCGAGCTGCGTGCAAGCCAAAGGCTCGCACCACAATCGGCATGTCAGGAGAATGTCCACAGTTCGGGTGCAAGCGAAAGGCTTGCACCACTTAGCGGGGTGGGTCCGTTGTGCGCTCCGTTGCCGCGGTGATGGCTTCGACGTAGGCCTTCGTTTCCGGGATGTCGGGTACGGCGTCGATGACCCGCGCGGGGCCGGCATTGTAGGCGCTGAGCGCGAGGCGGGTGTCATTCATGTAATGGTCCAGCAGTTGCCGCAGGAGGTGCGCCCCGCCGAAGACATTCTGCTCGGGGTCGAACGGATTGGAGACGAAGAGGTCGTCCGCGGTGGCGGGCATCAGCTGCATCAGGCCGAGCGCGCCTTTCCGGGAAACGGCGCAGGGGTTGAAGCCGGACTCCTGCTTCATCACGGCAAGGATCAGTTTGGGGTCCAGACCTTCGCGCTGCGCGGCGCTGTTCGCCAGCGCTTTCGTCTGCTCGGGAGCGAGCTGATGGCATTCCGATTCGGGCGGCGTAGGAGGGGTGACCGCGGCGACATCGGCCGGCGCCGGCGCCAGCGGGGGCGCCTCGCTCATGACCGGCCAGCCTGCTTTGCGGAGAGCGTCTTTCTGCTTCTGAACGGACGCGAGTTGCTGCTGGACTGAGGCGGGCATGTTCGGATCGTTCCAGGTTTGGGCCTGCAGGGCGGCGCAAAAAAGGACGATTAACAAGCGCATGTGGAACGTGCAGCAAACGGCGTTCCACCTGAACTCGCTGTTGCAGCTGTGTTTGCGGGCCGAAGTCCGGCTCCACAGTGTCGAAAACATGACTCTAACCGCGCCGCCGCCGCTTCGATATGAACTGTGGAGATCGGACGGCGATGTACGACGAGCTTTACAGCGCTTACAACAATGACAGTATTCTCATGGCGACACCCATGCGTCTGGTGACCGCCCTCTACGAAGGCGCGATCAACGCTGTCGAGCAGGCGCGGCGCTGTCTGGCGGCCGAGGACATCATGGGCCGCTCCACGTACATCAGCAAGGCCGTGAACATTCTTGGCGAGTTGATCGCATCCCTGGATCGTGAGAAGGGAGGCGAGATCGGCGAGAGGCTCGGGCAGCTGTACGCTTACATGCTGCAGCGCATCATGGAAGCGCACACGCGCCAGGCCGAGGAGCCGCTGGCGGAGGTATCGTCGCTGCTTTCGACTCTGCTCGACGGCTGGCGCAGCGCCGAAGCACAGCTCGCCGCCGGCGCGGCCTCGAAACCGGTTCAGACGGAAACGAGCGCGTACGGCAGCGAAGCCGCCCCCAGCTACTCGGTGTGCGAAACGGCCTGATGGCGCGCTGCTTCTGTTTCGACGCCGCGCTCGATGGTTGCGGCCAGTCCCAGCCCGCCGTGGCTGGCGATGGCCTGGGCGAAGAACTCCTGCCCCATATCGCTGGCCAGCCCGCCTGAGCCATCGGCATCGTCCCCGCCCAGGGCGTCGTCGCTCGAATCCTGCTTGGCCGTCTTCAGCATTTCCCCGATCATGAGCGCCTCGAACTGGCAGGCAGCGTCGTGGATCTTTTTGGGGTCATTCTGAATGGTGCGCGGCGCGGGGCCGCTGGGCGTTGTGATCAGGTTCACGTGCATCGCTCAGATCACCTCCACTTCGGCATTGAGGGCTCCGGCGGCCCGCAGGGCCTGGAGGATGTCGATGACGTCGCGCGGCGTGGACCCGATCGCGTTCAGCGATTTTACGACCTCCTCGACCGTGGCGCCCTGCTGCAGCATGATGTTGTGCGCCTTGTCCTGGCTGACGTTGACCTGGCTGCTGGGCACCAGTTGCGTCTTGCCCTGAGAGAATGCCTCGGGCTGGGTGGGCGTGAGCGTGTTCTGAATTTCGACGCTGAGAGCGCCGTGCATGATGGCGACCGGCGCGATGCGCACATCGCGGCCCAGTGTGATGGTGCCGGTTCGTTCGTTGATGACCACACGCGCGACGACGTCCGGCTGCACGATCACCCGTTCGAGATCGGCAATGAAATCAGCGGGACGTCCGGCATATTCAGGCGGCACGGCCACGCTGATCAATGCGGAGTTCTCCGCGTGCGCTACTTCGCCGCCCTTGCCGAAGGTGCTGTTCAGCGCCTGCTGCACGCGTTCCGCGGTGGTGAAATCGGCGTCACGAAGCTGCAGGCGAACAACCTTTCCGAGCGGCGGCGAAGGCGCGGGCCGCTCGATACTGGCGCCATTGGGGATCCGGCCCACGGTGGGGTGATTTACCGTCTGTTTCGAAAGCGAGTTGCCGGCAACGAATCCACCGGTGACCACCGGACCCTGCGCCGTAGCGAAGACCTCGCCGTTCACCCCGCGCAGCATGGTCATCAGCAGGATTCCGCCCTGAAGGTTGGAAGCGTCACCGGCGGCGGCGACGGTCACGTCGATGGTTGTGCCCGGCTGCGCGAACGGCGGAAGCGTGGCGGTAATCATCACCGCGGCCGTGTTTTTCACCATGATGGCCGACGGGGGCACATTCACGCCCATGTGCTGCAACATGTTGGTGAGGGTTTGCACGGAAAAAATGGTCTGCTGACGGTCGCCTGTCCCGGCAAGCCCGACAACGAGACCGTAGCCGATAAGCTGATTCGTGCGTACGCCCTCGATGGTGACCAGCTCCTTCAACCGGCTGCCCGGCGGCAGATCGGGGGCGGCATGGATGACAAACGGCAGGAGCGCGGTTATGAACAGACTCTTCACGAGAAAACTCCGGAATCAGAATGGAAGCAGTCCAAGCAGGAGGCGATAGAGGAAGTTGGGCCGGCGGACGACATCGTTGACCACGCCGCGGCCATTCACCTTCACCTCGACGTCGGCCAGGCGGTCGGCGCTGACGGTATTATCCGCGTTGAGGTCAAGCGGGCGCACGACGCCGCGAACCGAGACCATCTCGTTCTCCGAATTGATGCCCAGCGTCTTCACGCCCTCGACGATCAGATTGCCGTTGGCCATGACGCCGACCACCCGCGCGGCGAGCGTGCTGTTGAGCGTGGTGGTGCGCGATGTGGTCCCCTCGCCGTCAAGCGACGTGTTGCTGTTGCTGTTGAGGAGATTCGTCCAGGGGCTGGTCTTCTTCAGGGCGCCATAGAACGCGTTCACGGAAGCGTTCGCGGAGGATGCACGCGAAGTCTTGGTCGTGCCTCCGCTGACGGCGCTGGTTTGTTCGTTGACGACGATGGTGACGATGTCGTCCAGATGGGCGGCGCGCAGGTCGGCGCCAAGGTCGTTGAATCGCGACGACGGTGACCACAGGGAGCCCGGAGAGGTGGTCACGGTCGCGGCATGCCGCTGCGCCTCGCGAATGTACACGTCGAGCGCGCTGGGATGCTTCTCTTCGGTCTTCTGCTTCTTTGCTGCATTGGCGGGGACAACAACGCCGCCGAGCGCCAGGGCGCCGACAGCGAAAACCGCCTTCATGCGGTGGAACTGCATTCCTTAACCTCCTGTGGCCGGCGAGTCGTTGCGAACCACCGTCACCAGATCCTTACCGTCGACCCGCGCGCGGAACTTCCGGCCGCTGGTCTCGTTCTTGACGGAAATAAACGCTCCGCGAACTCCGGTCTCCTGGGCGATTGCTTCCGCGGCGATGGATGCGCCCAAGCCGGTGACCCGCACGCGTACAATGTCGCCCTGCTGCACCTCCGCCGGGCGTGTCAGCATCCCGCGGCGCAGCACGGCGCCGGCGGGGATGGCAAACTTCACCGCCTGGCCTGCGACGTCTTCCGGCGCGGTCAGCTCATCCAGCCGCGACAGCGGCCCGGACCACTGCTCGACGCGGACCTGCGCGGCCTGGATCTCCTGTCCGGATCGGAGCGGTTCGACGGCGATCAGGCGTGGTCCGGAGACTTTCAGGAGCACGCGGGCCCAAACGGAGTAGCGCCGGTTCGCAGCGTACGTAATCGAGCCGCGCCACAGCAACGGCGCTGTGCTGGCGGCGCCCGAAACGGGCGGATCATTGAACACAATCTCGCCTTCCGGGGCAGGGAAGCGGCTCATCTCGACGATCTCGATCTCTACCTGCCGCGGGTGGAGCGCGCGGCGCATGGCAGCCAGCATTTCATCCTTCATCACAGGCCGCATTTTCCACTCGAAGCAGAGGTCGTCCGGCGAGCCGGCAATTTCGAGCCCGCTATTTTTCGCCATTCGCCGCAGTTCCGCCGCGGAGAAGATCTTCTGCTGCCCTGGCGTCGGCGCATAACCGAGCGGCACATCGGGCGGCAGCTTCGCGAATTCCGGGACCGACGGGGCCAGATCGCGCGCGAAGATGCGCTCCGCGGCGATGTATTGGCATTTCGGCGCCGGTCCGGTGAGCGCGAAGAGTAAAGCGACGACGATCATTGTCCGGTGGCGACGTTATTGGCCTGCTGGTACATGTCGTCGGCGGCTTTCACCACCTTCGAGTTCGCTTCGTATGCGCGCTGCGCCACGATGAGATTGATGAACTCTTCGACGACGTTCACGTTCGATTGCTCGGTGTAACCCTGCATCAGCGAACCCAGCCCGGTGGTGCTGCCGGGCGCGCCGACAACCGGATCGCCGGATGCTTCCGTCGGCTGATAGAGCGTGCTTCCGATGCTGTTCAAACCCGCGGGGTTCTGGAACATGGCCAGCTGGATCTGCCCGGCCTGCTGGGCCGCGATCTGTCCCGGTTCGGTGAAACTGACGGTGCCGTCCTTGGCTATGGTGATGGACTGCGCCTGCGATGGAATCGTGATCTGGGGCTGAAGCATGTTCCCGTCGGAGGTGACGATATTGCCATTCCGGTCGAGCTGAAAATTGCCGTTGCGCGTATAGGCAAGCTCGCCGTTGGGCATCATTACCTGGAAGAATCCGTTGCCCTGGATCACCATGTCGAGGGGATTGTCGGTCTGCTGGAAGTTGCCCTGAGTGAAGATAATCTCGTTTCCCGCGGCGCGCGTGCCGAGTCCGACCTGAAGGCCGGCGGGCACGGTGGTTTGCTGGCCGGCGGCGGCCCCGGGCTGGACCACGTTCTGGTACAGCAGGTCCTGAAACTGCGCGCGGCGCATTTTATAGCCGGCCGTGTTCGCATTCGCCAGGTTGTTGGCGATGTTGTCCACGTTCAACTGCTGCGCCGTCATTCCGCTTCCGGCGCTGTAGAGAGCACGAATCATTCTTTCCTCCTCATGGCTCAGCTGGTGATGCGAGCGACCTCGGTGATGCTCGACTGGTTCATTTGCGTGGCCACGGTAATCGCTTTTTGCAGCCCTTCGAAGTGGCGCATGACGGTGACCAGCCGAATAGCCGCTTCGGCGGTGACCACGTTGGAATTCTCCAGCGCGCTCTGATGCACTTCAGCGTTCGTGGCAGGTGTGCGGACCGCGTCCGGAGCGGCTTTGAAGTAGGTGGCGCCGGCTTTGGACAGCTTGCCCGGATCTTTGAAATCCGTAATCGCGAGTGTTCCGAGCGCGCGGCCTTCTTCGGAAACATCACCCTGGGCGTTGATGACCGGTATGCTGCCCGGCGTGAGTTGCAGTGTCGTGCCGTCCTTAAGGCGGACGGGATATCCCTCAGCTGTGGTCAACACTCCCGTGCTGGACAACTGGAAACTGCCGTTCCGCGTGTAGAGCGGGCCGGAAGGGCCATTAACGGTGAAAAAGCCGGCGCCGGTGAGGGCGAGGTCGAGCGGATGTCCGGTTTGCTGGAGGGTCCCCTGGCTGAAATCGGTCCACGGTTTTTGCACCACGGGCATTTCCCCATTGCTGCCTCCGCTCGAATTTCTGCTTTCCGGATCGATAAAGCTGCTGTAGAATTCGTGATCCACCTTGAAGCCGCCGGTGGATGCGTTGGCCAGATTGTTGGCCAGCATGTCCAGCGATTCCATGCGGGAGCGAACGCCACTTGCGGCCGCGGCTGTGAGCGGGTCCATAGCTGAAGCGCACTGAGGAGCAAGCCGCCGTCCAACGCTCAAGTGGCTGAGAAACAGACGACTACGCGCCGGCTGAGGCCCTCGGTTCGTCGAGATCTCGTACCGGGCGCATGGTGGAATACGAAGTTTCGACAGCCGAATCGCGCGCGACGCGGCTCAAGTGATTGATTGCTGACCGCAACGGCGTTGGGCCGAGGAGTGCACCTGCCGGCGCGTGCCCCAGGCTCTTGCCGTTGCCGCCTCGCAGTTAGCCGGAGCCGCGCTGTACGCCCGTACTTTGCGCGGCCGGTCAACCGGCACAGGCAGTTTTCAATCGCAACTCGATCAATTCGACGACGACAACGAACGCCAGCAGGAGAAAGGGTATCCGGTCGTTCTCGGGATGCCGTTCCCCTGGCCGGCGCAGAAGCCGCTGAAGCAGTTTGCAGCTCTGACGCAAACCGTTGCCGCTTCGCTGGGCCAAACGCCGGTTCGGCCGGCGACAGCAGAAGACAATGCCAGCGTGGGGCAGGCGGTTTCGCCTGCCGCGATGCCACTTCTTACGCAATCGGTTCGCAGCGCCAGCACGACAGCCTTTCAATCTCCAGCTCCGGAGACCGCGACGGAGGAAACGAGTGCGGAGCCCAGCAGTGCTGGCTTGATCGCAACGGCAACGGCTCCTGGGTTGAGCGCCATGCTGGATCAGGCGGTCTCGGCTGCGGCGATGCTACTGCCGACGCAAACGGCTCCCGGGACCAGCACGACAGTGCATCAGCCTCGATCGCCGGAAGTGGTAACCACGGCCATCCTTACAGGAGAAGCTGCCTGCCCCAGGCCGGAAACAAGAGCTGGCGCGGATGTGCTGACACAGTCAGGCAGCGCCGCAGGCTCGAGCGCGGCGGCCGGCGAGAATGCCAGCCTTTGGCAGGCGGTCTCGTCCGCGACATTGATAGCTCCGATGCCAACGCCTGTGCACACGAGCACGATAACGGGTAAGGGTTCGGAGCGCTCCGCAACGACGCCGCCAGGCGAAGCCGCCTTTCCCGCGCCCGCCAGACCAGAAACAAATCCGCCAATTGCGACAGCTGTTTCGGCTCAACAGACCGGTAACGACCCGGGCGAATTTTCGAAGAGCTCCAAGGACGAGATCGCGTTCGAAGGGCGTCTCGGCGGTGGTTCAACATTTCCTGTCTTCGTGGTCCCGCAGCACCCCGTAAACCACAACGATCCGCCGCCGGCGCCGGCAGTGCAGGCTCCGCATGCGCCCGCCGAGCCCGATGCGCAAACCGCGCCAGCCGTGCGCGATCTTCGCCTGCGTCTGGAATCGCCGAGCGGCGAGCGGGCCGAGGTACGGGTGCTGGAAGCCGCCGGTGAAGTGCGGCTAACTGTCCGCGCGGATGCGAGCCTCTCCCAGGCGCTTCGCGAGAATCTCCCGGAGTTGAAGACGCAGCTGGAGCGAAGCGACGTGCAGGCGCAGGTGTGGCGCCCCGACGCCGTACGCGTCACGGAGTCCTCGAATGTTTCAACAGCCGACACCGGCACAGGCCAGGGCGGCCAGCAGCAGTATCAGCCCGAGTGGGTGGAACACCTGGCTCGGGAAGCAGCACGACAGAAATTCGCACGGAGGAAGCAATGAGCCCCACTACGTCAGTCAATGGCGCAACGCAGAACAACAACATGCAGCTGGCAACCAACACAGCGGACGCACTGTCGAACGAGCAGTCGTTCCTGAAACTGCTGGTGTCGCAGATCCAGAATCAGGACCCGCTCAATCCAGCCGACAGCACGCAGTTCCTGAGCCAGCTCACGGAATTCAGCCAGCTGGAGCAGCTGATTCAGATCCGCACCGATCTGGACGGCACGAAGGCGGCGGCGAACCCCTCAGGCAGCACTAACGGCACCGGCCAGACCAGCGGCGGCAATTAAGGAGGACAAACGACAATGCTCGATTCATTCAACATCGCATTATCCGGATTGAACGCGAATTCGTCGGCGATCGACACCACCGGCGATAACCTCGCGAACCTCAACACCATTGGCTTCAAGACCAACAGCGTCGATTTCGAGAACCTCGTGAGCGACTCGATGAGCAACTCACCGACAGCGCCGAACGGAGCCGGTGTGGGCCAGCCGCTCGATCTGCGCCAGTTCACGCAGGGCACGATTCAGACCTCCGCCTCGCCGCTGTCGGTAGCCATCCAGGGCGACGGTTTCTTCGTGGTGAACGACAACGGCCAGTCCGAATACACCCGCGCCGGCAACTTCACCGTGGATCAGAAGGGCACTCTGGTCACGGCCACAGGCCAGCAGGTGCAGGGCTGGATGGCGGCGGCCGACGGCACGCTGAATCCGAGCGGCGCGGTGGGCAACATCACAATTGCATCGAATCAGGTGCTCGCGCCGACGGCAAGCACGCAATTCTCGGCGGACCTCAATCTGGACGCCTCGGGCGTCGGCGGCCAGCCCAGCGGGACGTTCTCCACGCCCATTCAGGTGGTGGATTCGCTCGGCGTGACGCACGATCTCACCATAACGTTCAGCAAGCCCAAGCCTGCCGGGACCGGGGGCTCCGGCGGAACCGGGACATCCACGCCCGGAACATGGAACTATTCGATCAGCGCCCCGGATTCCGATTTCACCAAAGCGCCTTCGAAGGCGCTGGCAAGTGGTTCGGTCACCTTCGATTCCGCGGGACACCTGACGTCCCCCGCCGCTTCGGCAAACGGTGGCGCGGTTGAAGTGGATCTGACCGGGCTTGCCGACGGCGCCGCGGACATGAAGCTGCAGTGGAACCTGTACAACTCCGACGGCACGCCGCGAATCACCCAGTTCGCCTCGCCATCGTCGGTGGCGGCGACGTCGCAGGACGGGAATACGGCATCGCAGTTGACCGGCTTCTCCATAGGCGATGGCGGTCAGGTGCTGGCCACTTACTCGAACGGCACAAAGAAGGTGGCGGGGCAGCTGGCGGTCGCGGCCATCAGCAATCCGCAGAGCCTGGTTTCGGTGGGCAACAACAACTTTGCCGCGACATCCATGACGGTTACGCCGGCGATCGGCCTTCCCGGGACCGGCGACCGGGGCACGGTTCTGAGCAAATCGCTGGAAGCGAGCAACGTCGACCTGGCCACCGAGTTCACGAACCTGATGACCTACGAGCGCGCATATCAGGCGGACTCGAAGGTGATCATGACCAGCGACGACCTCATGCAGTCGGTGGTCAATCTGATCCAGCAGTAAGGAAGCGCAGGAGTGGTCAGCATAGAAAAGCTCGGCTCTTTCGGCCTCGTGCCACTCGAAGTGGAGGGCATCCTCGACCGGCGCACCATGACCGTGGAGGAAATCCTGGGGCTGGAAGAGGGCAGTCTGATCCGGCTGGAGCGCTCCGCCGGCGAGAACATCGAGATCTGCGTCGGGGCGAAGCCGGTCGCATGTGGAGAGGTGATGGTGGTGGAGAACAGGTTCTGCATCCGCGTGACGGATGTCAACGATCTCCCCCATTGAGGACGAAACGTGATTGAGCAGATGTTGGTTGTATTCGCGGTGCTGGGCGGCCTGATTGCGCTGCTCTGGCTGTTGCGCCGCAAAGGGCTGGCTCAGGTCAGCCTGCCCGCACGGAAGCGGGCGAGGAAGGGACGCGAGCTGGAGCTGCTGGAGCGGTTGCCGCTGACGGCGACCCATTCATTGCACCTGGTGCGCGCGGGGAAGACCGTGCTGCTGGTGGGACTATCGCCATCGTCCTGCCAGGCTCTGGCTACGCTCCCGGCTCCTCCATCGGCGGCGCCGCAGCCGGATCCGGTGCTGTCCTGGGAGGGCTCCTGATGTTCACCGCCGCCGCGGGAGCACATGGGATGACGCTCAGCACGCCCATGCAGATCGCCCTCGGGATGACTCTGCTGGCGCTGCTGCCGGCGGCGATCATGTGCATCACGCCGTTTTTGCGCATCGTCGTGGTGCTTCATTTTCTGCGCCAGGCGCTGGGCACGCAGACCGCGCCTTCGAATCAGGTCCTGCTGGGGCTGTCGCTGTTCCTTTCTCTGGTGGTGATGCAGCCGGTGGTCTCCGATATCTACACGCACGCGTGGGAGCCGATGGAGCGCAACGAGATCACCACGTCGCAGGCATTCGACGCGAGCGCCGCGCCCATGCGCACGTTTCTGCTGCGCTACGCGCGCGAGAAGGACATCCGTCTTTTCGTGGAGATCGCCAAAGAGCCGCCGCCGCGCACCCCGGCCGACCTCAGCCTGCGGGTCCTCATACCGGCCTACATCCTTTCCGAGCTCAAGACCGGGTTTCAGATCGGCGCGGTTCTGTTCCTGCCATTTCTGGTCATCGACATCGTCGTGGCCTCGGTGACGCTGTCGATCGGCATGGTGCAATTACCGCCGGTGATGGTCTCGGCCCCGTTCAAAATCCTGCTGTTCGTGCTTGTCGACGGTTGGAACCTGGTGATCGGGTCGCTGATGAAAGGGTTTTATCAGTAATGACTCCGCAGTTTGTGGTTCATATCATTGGGCAGGCGCTGATGACTGCGTTCTGGATGGCGGCGCCGCTGCTCATCCTGTCGTTCATCGTCGGCGTGGCGATCAACCTGATCCAGATCGCGACCTCCATGCAGGACTCGGTATTCAGCACCGTACCGCGCCTGGCGTCGTTTCTTCTGGGATTTCTGCTGCTGCTGCCCTGGATGCTGCACCACTTGTCCAGCTACGCGACCGAGCTGTTCGGGGATTTATCGCGCTATGCGCGGTGATGGTGTGCGGGCCTAAGGACCCGCGCCTGAATCGGCCATGCTGACGATCCCCGCGTCGGTGCTCCTTGGGTTCCTTATGGTCCTCGTGCGCATGGCCGGGGCGTTCGTCTTCGTTCCTCTGCCCATCAACGGGGCCGGGCCGTCGCAGCTCCGGGTGGTCCTCGCGCTGGCGTGCACCTTCGCGCTGTATCCGCGCTGGCCCGCGGTGAACCCACCGACAGGCCTCGCGCAGATGTTCGTCTGGCTCATTTCGGAGGCCGCGCTGGGGGTGAGCATCGGCCTGGCAGTCTCCTTCATTTCGGAATCGCTCACGGTCGGCGCGCAGATGCTCAGCCTGCAGGCCGGCTATGGGTTCGCGTCCGTGGTGGACCCCACCACTCAGGCCGATTCCGGGGTTTTGCTGGTCGTTGCTCAACTCACGGCCGGGCTGCTCTTCTTTGCAACGGGCCTTGATCATCAGGTCGTGCAGGCCTTCGCCTGGAGCCTGGACAAATATCCGCCGGGCGCATTCGCGATTTCGCGAGGCGCGGCGGAACTGCTGCTTCGCACCGGGGCCGGCGTGTTCGTTGTCGGGCTGCGCATCGCGCTCCCGATAATCGGTCTCATGCTGATGACCGACATCGCCCTCGCGCTGCTCGGCCGCATCAACTCCCAGCTGCAGCTGGTCTCGCTGGCGTTTCCCACCAAGATGCTGCTCGCGCTGGCCATGCTCTCGACAATCCTGGTGGTGTTCCCCGCGCTTTACAACGGATTCGCGGCCCAGGTATTCAGCGCCGTGCGCTCCATCGTGGCCCGCTGATGGCCGACAACAAGACAGAGCAACCTACAAAAAAACGGCTGGAAAAAGCCCGTAAGGAGGGCCAGTTTCTTTCCGCCCGTGAACTCGTGGGAGCGCTGCAGTTCCTCGCCGTGCTCATGGTTCTGGGCGCCTGGCTCCCGGGCTGGTGGGATCGGATGCGGACTTCCACCGTGACCATCCTGCAGCGGGCCTTCACCTCCGACATTGGAAGCGGTGAATGGCCTGTACTGCTGCGCACCTTCTTCACCGACACTCTCACGCCGCTGCTGCTGGTGGGGCTGGCGCTGGCGCTGCTCACGCTCGGCGTGCAGTTCGCGCTGACGAAGATGGGCTTCAGCCTCAAGCGCGCCGCCCCGAATTTCAACCGCTTTAATCCGGTGAAGCGGCTCCAGGATCTGCCCAAGCAGAACGTTCCCGCGCTGATCGAGGCGGTGCTGCTGCTGGCCATCCTCGGCCTCGCAATCCAGTCGGCGGCGCACGATGGTCTCGCCGACATCCTCCGGCTGCCGCTGCAGAACATCGAGGTGGCCACCGGCCGCGTGGCGGAGAGCATCCGCGCCCTGCTGTGGAAGGCAGGCGGGCTCTTTCTGGTGTTCGGCGCCGTGGACCTGTTCCGGCAACACAAGCGGCTGAACAGCAGCCTCAAGATGAGCAAGGACGAGGTGCGCCGCGAGAACAAGGAGATGGAAGGCGACCCGCAGATCAAGGCCCGCATCCGCCGTCTCCGCCGCGATCTCTCCCGCCGCCGCATGATGCAGGAGATCCCCAAGGCCACTGCGGTAATCGTGAACCCCACGCACTTCGCCGTGGCGATTCGCTATGACGTCGAAAGCATGGCGAGCCCGGTGGTGGTGGCCAAAGGCAAGAACTACCTGGCGTTGAGAATTCGTCAGCGCGCGATTGAACATAACGTGCCGATCGTCGAAAATCCGCCGCTGGCGCGGGCCATGTACGAGGGCACAAAGGTGGGTCAGGCGATCCCCGCCGAGTTCTATCGTGCTGTGGCGGAGATACTTGCCTACATCTACAAGATAATGGGCCGAAAAGTGCCTACCCGTTCCTGACAGCCTCGTCAGTGATTCCGAAAGGGCCGGGTTTTTCCGGCCCTCTTTCTTCCGCGAGGAACACGGAGCCTCATCCGAATGCAGAACGTGCAGGCCATGCCTGCCCCCAAAGTACCCGGCGCATCGGCGAAGATTCTTGGCCATATCGGCGACCTGGGCGTCCCCATTGCCGTGCTGGCCATCGTTGTGGCCCTGATCACGCCGGTCCCGGCGTTCCTCATGGATTTCCTCATTGTCATCGACATCATGCTGTCGGTGATCGTGATGATGGTGGCCATGTACATCCTGCGGCCCGTGGATTTCAGCGTCTTTCCCACTACTCTGCTGCTGCTCACGCTGTTCCGCCTGGCGCTGAACGTCTCGTCGTCGCGCCTGATTCTGCTGAACGGCAACGGCGGCACCGCCGCCGCCGGGCAGGTGATCGAATCGTTCGGAAACTTCGTGGTGGGCGGGAATTACATCATCGGGGCGGTGATCTTCCTCGTTCTCATTGCCATTCAATACGTCGTGATCAACCACGGCGCGGTGCGCATCTCCGAGGTCGCGGCCCGATTCACTTTGGACGCACTGCCCGGCAAGCAGATGTCCATCGACGCGGACCTGAACGCCGGGCTCATCGACGAAGCGGAAGCGCGCCGGCGGCGCAAGCAGCTCAGCACCGAAGCGGAGTTCTACGGGGCCATGGACGGCGCCTCGCGATTCACGCAGCGCGACGCCGTGGCCAGCATCCTGATCACGGGCATTAACATCCTGGCCGGCTTCCTGATCGGTGTCCTGCAGCACGGCATGGAGCTGAAGCGCGCGCTGCAGACCTACACCGTGCTGACCATCGGCGATGGCCTGGTCACCGTTGTCCCGGCGCTGATGATTTCGGTCTCGGGCGGCCTGATCGTCACCCGAGCGAGCTCGGAGGCGCGCGTTGGCGTCGAGTTTCAGAAGCAGCTATTCTCGAAGCCGCAGCCGCTCTTCCTGGCCAGTGGCGTACTGCTGGCGCTGGCCGCTTTTCCGGGCCTGCCCACCATACCCTTTCTGCTGATGGGCTCCGGGCTGGGCTCGGCCGCCTGGTGGAAGCGTAAGAAAATCGACGCCGGTGTCAAAACTCAGGCGCAGATCGCCGCTCCGGCCCAGGCTAAAGACAACATCGATGCCCTGCTGAAGGTGGAGACCGTGGCCATCGAAGTGGGCCTTGGCCTGGCCAGTCTGGCCGCCGGCGGCGCCAACTCGCCGCTGCTGGCTCGCATCGGCGGGATCCGCAAACAGATGGCGTCCTCGCTCGGTTATGTGCTCCCTCCGGTGCGCGTCACCGACAACGTAAACCTCCGCTCGCGCGAGTACGTGATCCAGCTGAAAGGCGTGGAGGTCGCGCGTTACGAACTCATGCCTGCCAGCGAGTTAGCGGTGCCGACGGCTCGCGCGGACAAGACCTTCCAGGGTCAGCAGACGCGCGAACCGGCGTTCGGCCTCCCGGCCTTGTGGGTCCCGTCCGAGCAGGCCGAAGCGGCGCGGGCGGCGGGCTACACCGTTGTCGACGCGGTCAACGTCATGGGCACTCATTTCTCCGAGATCGTCCGCCGCTATGCCTTTGAAATCTTCTCGCGCCAGGACGCGAAGGCATTCTGCGATCGCATCGCCCAGGACCATCCGAAGGTGGTCGAGGATTTGGTACCGAAGATGCTCTCTCTCGCTGTCATCCAGCGAGTACTTCAGAATCTGCTTCGCGAACGAGTCTCGATCCGTGACGGAGTCAGCGTTCTGGAAGCCCTCGGTGAGGCGGCGGCGACCACGAAGAACGTGGTGCTGTTGACCGAATATGTGCGCCAGGCAGTCCGAAGAACGATCGTGAAGCCTTATCTCAATCAGCGCGGCGAACTCCCGGCGTGGCTGCTGGACGCCGGCTCCGAGCAACGCCTCGAATCCGCCGTCGAGCACGGAGAGCAGAACAGCATTCTGGCCATGGCCCCGCAGCAGGTCCGCGAGGTGCTGCAGCGCATCGAGCAGAAGATTGAAAAACCCGAAGCGCCGACGGTGCTGATCACCAGCTCCGGCGCGCGGCACTTCCTGAGGCAGATCACCGAAGCGGCCATGCCGAACCTGGTCGTCTTGTCACATAACGAAGTCCCTCCCAATGTCAGGGTTCTGTCACTGGGGGTCCTCTAAGAGGAAAGGAGCATTGCGTTGAAGATCAAATCCTATTTCGCCGACACAATCGAAGAGGCCATGGATAAGGCCCGTATCGAGCTGGGGCCTGACGCCATGCTCATGAATTCCCATCGCAGCGCGCCGGAAGCGAAACATCTGGGCGCGTACGAGGTGGTCTTCGCGCTCGATCACGAAGTGCCCGCACACCGCATGCGCGTCGCCTTCGAGAAGCACGCTTCGGAAGCCAAAACAGCGAGCCCGGCGAACCCGGACACGCTGGCCACGGAACTGGCCGAGCTGCGGCGGCAGATCGAAGGGGTCAAGCAATCGGTAACCCGCCAGACCGTCCACCTGCGCTGGACGCACGGCGCCAGCGCCGAGGCCGCGGAGCTTTACTCGCGGCTGATTCAGGCCGGCTTCAGTGACGAGATGGCGCAGGACCTGGCCCGCGCCATACAGACCCGGCAGGAGTCCGCCTCATCTTCGGCCGAGTGGTCGGAAACGCCGCTGGCCTTGTCCGGCGCGATGAATGGCGCGCTCGAGACGATGGCCTGCTCCCTGGAGGAGGAACTTCGCCGGCGCGTGCGTCTCAGCGGCGGCCTGCGGAGCGAGGGCGACCGCCGCGTGGTCATGATCGTGGGTCCGTCCGGCGCGGGCAAGACCGCGACGGTGGCCAAGCTCGCCGTGCGGCAGGGCATTCAGCTTTCGCGCCAGGTGCATCTGATTTGTGTCGATTCGTGGCGCGTAGGCGCAAACGAGGTCCTGCGCTCTTACGCGGCGATTCTCGGTGTCGGCTTCGAGGTGGTGGACACTACCGCTGCCCTGGCGCAGGCCATCCAGCTCCACCGGCACAAGACCATTCTCATTGACA
>DASRCB010000270.1:0-5900 GCA_035653295.1 Bryobacteraceae bacterium | reverse complement strand
GAGGGCCGGCCCTGTTCGTCGAGCGCGACGACTTCGCCGTCCAGCACCGTACCGTCATCGAGCGCCCGGCACGCCTCGGCGACCGCGGGGAAACGGTCGTTCAGCGCGTTGTCATGGCGCGACAGAAGACTGACGCGGCCGGCATTCTTCACGGCCAGCACGCGATAACCATCGAGCTTGATTTCGTAGCGCCACTCGCCGCCTTCCGGCAGCGCGGAAACGAGCTTCGCGCGCATGGGCTCGATAAAACGGGCGGCTCCTGAGGGCCACGCCGAGAGATCCGGTTCGTCCTTCGCCGTCCGATTGCTCTGCCAGACGCGGTCACCGGCGGCGGCGATTTCCTTCATGGTGCGGCCGGTAAGCGCGGAGGAATCGTCCTGTTTCGCCGTGAGCGGCTTCATCGGCGCGGCGGTCTTGATCAGCGACCAGTTACGGTCGCCCCTGCCGGGGTCGCGCAGCAGCTGCCACTCGCCCTTCAGTTTGCGGCCTTCGAGGAAAATTCGGAGGCTGCCTTTCCAGTAGTTGCCCTCGATGATTTCGTACGTGCCGATGTCCCAGACCATCACCGTGCCCCCGCCGTACTGGCCGGCGGGAATCGTGCCTTCGAAGTCGAGATATTCGAGCGGATGATCTTCGGTGGCCATGGCGAGGCGCTTTTCCTCCAGCGCGAACGGCGGACCTTTCGGCACGGCCCAGGACTTCAACACGCCCGCGAGTTCGAGGCGGAAGTCGTAGTGCAGGTGGCTCGCCGCGTGCTTCTGGATTACGAATCGGCGCCGCCCGCCCTGATGGCTTGCTCTGGGCAGCGACGGCTCGGGCTCCGCCGTGCGTGTGAAGTCGCGTTTGGCGCGGTACGATTCGAGCGATTTCGGCGCGGTGGCGCGCGCTTTTCGCACCCGTTTTGGCGGCTCGTTCCCGGCGCCGGCAATATCCTTCGGCAGCTTCTGTTTCAGTGTCAGGACAGGCGCGAACAGATCGCCGACGCGCTCCAGCCGCTCGATCGCGGCATCGGGCTGGAAATAGAGCGGGTGCGAATCGTCCGCGTCCAGTGCGGTCTGTAGTTCCTCCCAGGTCACCGGCATGGAGACGAACGGCGTTCGACGCTTCGCCCGCAGCGAGTAGACGCCGACCGTGGTCTTGAAATCCGAGTTCTGGCTCCAGTCGATAAAGACCTTCTTTGGCCGCAGCTCTTTCGCCATTTCCGCCACGATCAGCTCGGGATGGCGGCGGGTCATCAGCTCGGCAACAGCGCGCGCGAACGGCTGTGTCTGCTTATAATGCACAGCCGTGTTCAGCGGCACATAAACCTGCAGCCCCTTCGATCCAGACACTTTCGGGAAAGCCTGAAGACCGAGTCCCCCGAACAGGTCTCGCAGCAGAAACGCTACGCGCGCACAGGTGAGCACCGTCGCGCCTTCGCCGGGATCCAGGTCGAAGACCACCGAGGTCGGGACATCCAGCTTCGGGGCGCGATGGAGGAACGGATGCAGCTCGAGGTTGGCCAGATTCGCCGCCCAGACCAGAGCGGGCAGGTCGTCAATGACGATATAACGAATATCTTTGCCGCCGGCGCGGCGCGGCACGGGGAAGGTCGGCACCCAGTCGGGCGTGAATCCGGGAGCATCTTTTTCGTAGAAATGTTCGCCTTCAATCCCCTCCGGGTAGCGCTTCAGCGTCAGCGGGCGGCGCTTCAGATGCGGCAGCAGCCAGCGCGATACGCGGATGTAGTAGTCGATTACCTGGCCTTTTGTGAAGCCGGTCGGGTACATTGGCTTGTCGAGACTGGAAACGGAAACCGCCCGGTCGCCGATTTTCAGTTCCTGCCGTTCTTTTCGCGCCATCGAAACTCCCTTTCTGTTGATCCATCCCGCGCCCGCTGCGGTACAATCCGGTTTACTTCAGTCCTGAAACGGCCAAGTTTGGGTTTACCAAAGCTCGGAGTATGACCGAAACGCGCGAGAGTGTTCGGATCCTGCTGGTGGAGGACAACCCGGCCGACGTGTATCTCATGCGCCAGGCGCTGAACGAAGCGCCGCTCGATTATGAACTGCTGGTGGCGGATAACGGTGAAGAGGCCCTGGCTCTGCTGGTCGAAGGCGGCAAGGGCGCGAAGGCCGCGCCGCAGCTGGTGCTGCTCGATCTGAATCTGCCGCGAGTGGACGGCGCCGCGATTCTCGACGCCATTCGCCAGCAGGAACATCTGCGCGATTTGCCGCTGGTTCTGCTGAGTTCTTCCCAGGCGCCGCGCGATCGGGCCCGCGCCGACGACCTGCGGCACGGGATCTACATCGTAAAGCCATCGGACCTGGACGAGTATTTATCGCTGGGCCGGCGGATCTACGATTTCTGGTGCTCCTGCCAGGCGGAGCGGGCGTAGTGGCGCGCGAACTCGCACTGCTGCTCAAACAGACGGTGGAGCGCGAGAGCGCGGCGCTTTGGGCGCTCTCCGATGACGAGACGGCGAATAAGCCGGCCGAGGGCGTATGGTCGCGCCGCGAAGAGCTCGGGCACCTGCTGGATTCGGCGGTCAACAATCGCGTGCGCTTCGTGCGCGCGGCGCTGGAGGGCAGTCTGGCCATGCCCAGCTACGATGGACCGGGCTGGGTACGGCTGAACGGATACGCCGGCCTGCCGTGGCCCATGCTGGTCGATCTGTGGCAGCGCGAGAACACGATGCTGGCGTCGCTGGTCGACCGCATTCCCGACGACAAGCTGTCCGCCTTGTGTGAAATCGGCGATTATCCGGCCATGACGCTGGGCGCCCTGATCGAGGATTACGTGCGGCATATGCAGCACCACCTCGATCACATTCTGCGGCGCGCGGCAACGCGGCAGGCCTGATCAGAGCGGCTTCGGCTTCGGCGGCGGCATCTCGTAAGCCTGGCACAGTGACTCGAAGCCTTTCACGCCGTGATGGCCGTCGCAGAACGGCTTGTTCTCGGAGAACCCGCAGCGGCACAGCGAAATCCGCTCGCGACCGGCGAGGCCGTACTGTTTGCCCTCCGCATCGACGAGCTCGAAATCGCCTTCGATGCGAATGGGACCGTTGTTGGTGACGGTGACTTTGGTTGCGGCCATGCTTCAGATCGTAACAGACGGGCGCTGAGCGTCCGGCGATCTGCGATATATAATGATCCCTTCCGTTTATGCGGCCGCTGGCCCTGATCTGCGCCATTTCGGCGTGTCTGGCGGGCAATGCGCCTTCCGACGACGCTCTGCTGCTGGCGCGCATCCGCGCGCGCATGATCGAGAATCTCGGAAGGCTGCCGGACTACACCTGCGTGCAGACCATCGAGCGCGCAACGCGCCATTCGCCGCGCGACTCCTGGCGCACCGAAGACCTGGTGCGGCTGGAAGTGGCTTACGTGGGCGACAGGGAGCTGTTCGGCTACCCTGGCGGCGACCAGTTGGACGAAGCCGAAGTCACGCGGCTGGTGCCGACAGGAGCCATCGGCAGCGGCGATTTCGCGCTGCTGGCGCGAGGGGTGTTCGAGAACCCGGGAGCTCAGCTCACCGTGGACGGCGAGCGGAATTTCGAGGGCAGGCCGGCCATTCGCTGCGACTACGTCGTTCCCGTTTCCGCCAGCACGTACCGATTGCGGGTGCCCCCGCACGAAGCCGTGGTCGGATACCGCGGCAGCTTCTGGGTGGACCGCGCCACGCTGGACCTGCTGCGCTTTGAAGTAAATGCCGAGCGCATTCCGTTGTCGCTGGGGCTGTCTTCGTCGCGGATCGCCACCGACTACCAGCAGATGACCTTCGGTGACAGCCGGTTTTCGCTGCCGCAGACGTCGGAGCTGATGGTGGGGAGCCTCACCGGCTGGGAGATGCGCAACCGCACGCGGTTCGCATCGTATCGACAGTTTCGGGGCGAGAGCGCGATTGTTTTTGACGACGGCGCGGGAGCGCAGCGGGTCGCCGCCGCGCCGCCGGCTCATCGCGCATTCAGCGTGAAGCTTCCGCGCGATTTTTCCGCATCGCTGACGCTGCAGACGGCCATCGATTCGGCAGCGGCGGCAATCGGCGATCCGGTGCGCTTCCGCCTGGAGCGCGACCTGAAGCACCGCAATACCACGGTGATTCCCAAAGACGCGATCTTCAATGGCCGCATCATTCGCCTCGATCGGCGAGACGAGGGCTACGCGGTGGCCTTTCGACTGGAGAGCGTGGAATTCGGCGATTTTCGCGCCGATCTCCGCTCTCGACGCAACGTCTTCTCGGTCAGTGATCGACGTGACGATTCCGATCAGGGTCCGGGCTTCGGATCGGCTCTGCTGCCGAGAGAAGATAGAGGAGCGGGTGGGCTGATCACCGTACTCACCGATCACCTGCGCTGGCCAAAGGGGTTTCGTTTCTCGCTCCGCAGCCATCTGCCCTGACCGGAGGAGGCGTTTTTGCTTCAGTTTTTTCTGGACACAGACCGCGATCTGCTGGAAGACGCATTTCGGTTCGCGCAGCATCAGGTCCGCGAGCTGATTACCCGCTACCCGGACTTCTATCCCATGTACACGAAGAATGGGAAGTGGAAGCACGACGGGCCGGCGTGGACCGACTGGTGCGACGGTTTTCTTCCGGGAATGATGTGGATTTTCGAGAAGCGCAGCCAGACAAACGGCAACGGGAATTTCTGGCGGGAACAGGCCATTCGCTACAGCAAGCCGCTGGAGACCCGGAAGGATGACAGCGAGGTGCACGACCTCGGCTTCATATTTATGTCCACTTACCTGCGCTGGCATCATGTCGATCGCGATCCGGCCATCAACAATGTGCTGATCCAGGCCGGGCAGACCATGGCCAAACGGTGGCAGGCGCAGGGCCAGTATCTTCGTTCCTTCGTCGCCCCGGACTCTCTGTTCATCGACATCATGATGAACGTTGGGATCATTTTTTACGCCGCGCGCGAGACGGAGGACCGGCAGCTTCGCGACATCGCCGTCCGGCATTGCCTGACCACACGCCGTTTTCTGGTGCGCGGCGACGGGTCGACGGCGCACGAAGGTATTTTCGATGTGGAAACGGGCGAGTTCCTGAGGCAGAGCACGCAGCAGGGATATCGGTCGGATTCCTGCTGGTCGCGCGGGCTGGCATGGGCTATCTACGGGTTCGCCATAGCCTGGGAATACAGCCGTGACGTGCGCTTCCTCAAGACGGCCGAGGAGTGCGCGCGGTATTATCTGGTTCACTCCAACACCGACGGCATTCCGCCGTGGGACTTCAACGCGCCGCAGCCGAGCCGCAACCTGCTGGATACGTCGGCGGCGGCGATCGCCGCCTCGGCGCTGGTGCGCCTGCATCGCACGCTGATCGACCGCGAGAAGGCGCACGTGTACTGGTCCGCGGCGATTCAGATTCTGCGCTCGCTGTGCACCAAGCACCTGGCCAAGAAGGATAAGAAATGGGAAGGAATCCTGAAGGGCGGCGTGTACCATGTGCATCGCGAGCTCGGCGTGGATGAATCGGTGATGTGGGGCGAGTACTTTTTTGTCGAAGCGCTGGAGCTGGTGCTGCGGCAGATGTAGCAGGGCAGACTTGTCCCTGAAAGTGGTGGTCGAACCTCTGAATGGCAGGCCCGGGGCCCGCGCCGTTTGCGGCGCGGGCCGGACCCGGCTGCTCTATCGTCGTCACTGATTGACCGGACGCTTTGTTTTCACGCCCGGTGGACCACAATTCAACGCACTCGCCGCACCCCGGAACGTGATGTCCGAACTACGGCTCACTGCCTGTACGCTGTCCTCGTCGTTTAATTGGATGCGCATCGTTATCCCTTGCGGTACCGATCCGGAGAGGAGCCCCGTTTAGCGCCGGTTAAGACGCCCAGCGGTTGCAAAAACTACGCAACGAACAACGAATCGAACAATCTGCTCAGCCTGGCCAGCCTTCGCATTACGATCTTCGCAAAG
>DASRCB010000269.1:0-7890 GCA_035653295.1 Bryobacteraceae bacterium | reverse complement strand
GAAGGCAGCAGCCGGGTGAGCGCGCTGGCGGCAGGCGTAGGAGCTGCGGGCTGCGGTGGAAAGTTGGTGTTATCCGAGATCATGAAGATCGCGGCCAGCAGAGGGGAGCGGTTGTCCGCCAGCGTGTTCAGTTTGTGGCTGGCGTCCTGTGCGTTGCGATAAGGCAGCACCGATGTTGCGGCAATAAAATCCTTCCAGCGCCGGATGTAGTCGTGGATGTAAAGCGTCTGCAGCTGTGCCGGCACTTCCGCCCCGCCGAGCAGTTGCGAAGCCGCAGCCTGATTCCCGAGAACGCAGGGCTCGCCCAGCGACAACCGGCTCGGGTCTTTGATCGCATTGGCCGCAAACATCCAGCCCTCGCGCGTGAAGGCGGCCTGCACCTCTCCGGGCGTGTTGAGCACCTCTTTATAATTCGGCGCCAGATCGGCCAGCCGCGCGGGACGCCGCGGGCTCTTGTTCGCTTCGTCGACAATGCCGCGGTAGATGCGCTCCACGCCGCCAAAGGCGGACAGGTACATGCGTCCGCGCTCCACCACATCGCTCTTCTCGTCAACGTGATACGGATTCCGGTGCTTCAATTCCGTGGAGTAGAAATCGATCTGCCTTCGCGCCAGCGCTTCGCGATCAGGCTCGAGGGTGCGACCAGTCAGCCATACGTCGGTGAGTACCGGCGTCAGGAATGCCGCGTCCGGCGAGCACTTGCATTGCGTGATCATGCGGTACGCCTTCACGCGGTCGTAAATGGCGTTATAGCTGTCGCCGGCGTCGGGCGTAGACGGCAGTCGGATCAGCGTGGCTGCGATGGTCCCCGCAAAATCGTCGTAGAACACCTGGCGGAAGCGCTGGAAATACAGATCATATGCTCCTGGCTCCACGCGGTTGCCGGTGTAAAGGCCCCAGCGGAGCCGCAGGGGCGGCCCTTCGCGCTGGTTCGTGAGCAGCGTGTCGAGCTGGTCACGGAGCGCGTCCATAGCTTTTAGATTCTCCAGCGTCGGCACGCGGGTTCCCGGCGCGTACGACCACGGCATCAGCGCCGCCTCCTGCACGTCACCCAGCAGATTTGCGTTCCCCCACCATGAGCGAATCCAAAGAATGCTCAGGATGAAAGCCAACCCCGCCACGCCGCCCCACAGCACGCGCCGGTACAGGTCCTGCCTGCGATTGGCGAAGGCAAGCGTGCTGCTGAGCGGATCGGGCAGGATCACGCGGTGAAACAGATCGGCGACGAAGCACCAGCGCGTGACCGATGTCTCCACCGGGCTGGGGGCGGCTTGCTCGATTAACCCCATGCGCTTCTGGTACTCGGCCAGGTTGAAAAGTGATGTGGCCTCGCCCGCTGAAACTCGCGCCCGAGGCTCGGCTGTTGCCGCCGCAGTGGCCAGCGCGGACACGGTTACCTTACGTGCGCCGGTGAAATAAAAGCCGCGCAGGATGGGACCCGGTTGAAGCGGGTTGGGACGGAACGCGTCCATCAGGAACTGCGCCAGAGCATCGCGCAGCCGCTTCATTTCACGCGGGAACTCGTAAACCGCCGGTTTCGCCGCGGCGTTGTTCTCCCGCGGCAGCATGGCCATGCGCTTCTCGGCCAGCGAGTAATACAGGCCGTTGAAGGCATCGCCGAGGCGCGCCGTCTCCGCTTCGCCGTAGATCTCGCTCGCGGGCCGCGCGCCCGGCGCCACGGCGGGCAGCGTGCATCCCAGAATCTGCTGGTCTTCGTTCTCCACGAGGTGCGCGAAATATTCGGCGAAGTACGGAATGCTGTCGCTTTTGGTGAAAACGACGTATACCGGGAAATTCAGGCCAAAAGATTCGCCGACCTGGCGCAGCCGCTCCTGCACCCGCCGGCTCAGCGCGCCCAGACGCGAGGAGTCGGGAATGCCCGTGAACGGGGTAACGTCCACGAAAAGAATAACGCCGCGGAGCTGCGCGGGGGTCCTGCCGCCGAACAGTCGCTTCACGAACCCGGCCGCCGAACGCGCGCGCACCCTGTCCAGAACGCCACGCCAGCGAGCCGCGTCGCCGCCAAACAGCGCGCCTGAAGGCTCCACGAACAGCACGTCACTGGCGAACCACAGATTGGCGATTCGCGTGGGCAGCACGTCCGAATCGCGAAACACCTGGCCGGACAGCAGCTCGGGATCCAGACCCGCGTTCAGGAAGGTGGACGTTTTTCCGGAACCCGCGTCACCGGCGATCAACAGCAGCGGCAGCCCGGTAACCGTGGTGCTCAACCGCCGGCTGGCCAGCTTGGGCGACTGCGCCAGCCGCGTGTTCGCGTCCCCTATCAGCCCGCCGAAAGCCCGGACTTCGGGATCCTGCCCCGCCCCGGAAACGCTCGCAGCGGCCGCCGCCCCCTCGGGAGGCTTCTCCGGGGAAGCCGCAGGCGCGCGCGACTGAGCCGTCAGCCGCGAGATGAGCAGATATACGATGAGTACCGTCAGCCCGAGGGCGATGAGAACGAAGACCACCAGATAGAATGTCGACCCCTCGGTAAAGAACCGCGCCCCGAACCACACCAGCGCGGCGTAGATCAGAAAACTAAGGATCGAGATGATGAGTCTGCGTTTCGTCATTGCCAGTCCGAAACCGGACACCCTACATGAACAGAGCCTTCAATAATGTCTCGTGCACCTGCGATACCTTCCACCACAGGTGCGCGCTGAACACGATAAACAGCAGGACCGCCACCGCGCCGATGGCAATGGCGGCCAGCTTCAGCTTCGAGGCGACCGGATCCACCGCCGGCGCCGCGATCACCTCAAGGGGAAGCGCGCCCGCGGGAGAGAACTGAGAACTGATGCCGCGAATGCGATCGATCCGCTGCCGCAGGCGGTCCGCCAATAACTGCAGCTCCGACTTCGGCCCTACCGCGTATCGCCCTTCGAAACCCAGCAGGATGCACAGGTAGTAGACCTCGAGAATGTCGGAAAGCTCTATGGTGTCAGCGCGCTGCAGCAGTTTTTCAACACGGCTGAAGAAGACCTCGCCGGCAACGGAGGTCCCGAACAGGTCCTCCTGCAGCGGCTTCTGTTTCCAGTCGTTGCGGCTGGGGTCGTTGGAGGTCAGAATCACTTCATCCAGGAACGCCACCATGGCGAAGTCGCTCTCCATGGTGTGCTCGGCCGCGTAATTCCGCTTCATGGCCTCGCGCGTCACTTCCGCCAGCGCCTCCTTCATGCGCCGCCGGAACATCTCCGCGTTCTGGATCTGTTGCCGCCCGGACTGGATACGAACGATTCCGGTGAACAGCCCCTGATAGAGCAGCGCAAGGTTCTCGCGCCGCTGTGGCGCCATGGCGGGACTACTCATAACGTCGCATCAGAAGTGAAATTCCCGATCTGCCAGGCTGTTCGGGAAACGAACCTCCGTGAAGCGCAGCTCCAGGCCGTGTTGCGTCTGGTCGCCCAGCCTGATGGCCATTGTCTTGGGATACCATGCTTTGTCGATTGTCGCGTAATCGGAATAGACCACCTCGAGGCCGGATCCGAGACCCGACGCAGTGCTGTAGACGACGCTGATCGGCGTGCCGTCGGGACGAAGCGTCACCTTGTACTTCTCTGTGTCGCTGGAAGCCAGCATCGTGACATGCCCCGTTTCGTCCGGCGTCACCGAAGTGCTCGAAACGTGCATCATGTTCATGCGCCGGGTCAGCGTGTCGAGTTGGTAATCGCGATAAAGGCGCACCAGCTTCTCCATATCCATGGCGATTTGGCTGCCTTTCAGCTTGCCTGTGCCGTCGAACTTCGAATCGCCGGCCTTCACCGAAGTTCGCCATTTCAGTCCTGCGCCCGTGATTTCCACCTGAGCGAGCAGGGGCAGCTTCACCTTCGCCACAGCGTTCCAGTCGGTGCGCTGTCCGCCGGAGAAAAGGATCGCGCTGCCGCTGGCCTCCACGAGCGAGGTACGGCGAATCGCATCCGGGCCGCCCAGCCGTGCGACCATGGCCAGAAACAGCTGCCGGCCGAGCGCTTGCTCGGTTGCGGCCGTGGGCTCCAGCGTGATGCTGGTGGCGAAATCCGCCCCCGCGCGCAGGTTCGCGGTGATCTGCTGACCGATGTAGCCGTCTTTCTTGAAGTCGATGAAGATACTGCCCGCCGGCAGGCCGCTAATCGACATAATCCCCTGCTGGGTCTGACCTTTGGCCTGATCGTTGATCGAAATGTCGCACTCGGCCGGATGGCACTCCAGCCGAACGGCGCCGGCAAGCGCCGGTCTCGGTGGCTGCTTCGGCGTCGGCGGCGGAGCTTTGGCCGAAACCGCCTGGAGGATTTCCGGAGCCGCCCCCGCTGCCTTCAGCTTTTCCAGATCCGCCTTACCCGGCGTAAAGCTGACGCCCCGGCGATTGATGGCTTCACTCAGGCGCCGGTCCGCAATAACCCCGACCCGCTGAATGATCTCGTCCAGCGAGAATGGTGGACCGGTGAGGAAGGCGTCCTCTTTGGGCGCCTTCGACGCCCGCTTGTGCTGAGCGAAGCAGATCGAACCGGGTGCTGAAACACCGACCGCGAACAGCAAAGCGCCGGCGAGCGGAAGCGCCCTGTTCAACGTCCACCTTCCAGGACTTTGGCCTTCTGCACGCGTGCGAGCAGGTCGCGCGCCGGCTTGTAATCCGGCTTATCGGCAAGGACCCGGCGCAGCACTGCTTCCGCTCGATCGTACTGGCCCTGTTCCCAGTACGTCGTCGCACGCTTCAAGCCCGCCTCCGGACTAAACGGCTGACGCGACACTTCGGGCGGCGGCGAAGTCGGCCGAGTGGGCGGCCGCGCAACGCTCGGCGTCGGCGATGCCGCGGCCGTGACCGATGTTGCCGGACTGGAATTGAGGCGCGCCAGCTCGGCCTGCGCCTCGGCGCGGTGCGGCGAATTCGGAAAATCCTGCATATATTGGGACACCCGCGCCGCGTACTGCTGTGTCTCGCTCTGGCTCGCCGCCGCCGTCGGCGCGAAGGCCAGCAGAAGCGTCCACGCGGTATCCGGCTGCGTGCTGCTCCAGTTGGTGAGGTCGGAAGTGCGCATGGCCCCGGGCGGATACACCTTGCCCCGCACCGACTGCACCTCGGTCCACTCCTGATCGCGCGAGCGCGGCGCGCTGATTACGTTTACCGGATCGCCTCTCTTGAGGGTGACCAGCACATCGCTCGAGTCCGGCGCGGCATAGAGCTGCGCCTGAGGCACGGTGACCTCGGCCGTGGCCACGAACGGCGCTTTCGCGACGCTGCCGCGGTGCATCACCAGGAAGGCGGCGACCGCGCCGACGACGATGATCGCCGCCGCAATCGCCCCTCCAACAATCAGAGCGCCGATTTTCTTGTTTGTCGCCGCGGGCGTTGCCGATTTTGGCGCCGCGGGAACCTTCGTCGCAACCGCAGGAGCAGCTGCGGGCGGCGGTGTCGGCCCTGGCGCGGGCGCCGGTCGAGCCTGGAACGGCGGCGGAGGAGGCGGCGGCGCGAGCACCGGACTGGCTACATCCACATTTCCGAAAAACCGCGTGACATCGCTGCTGGCCAACGGCGCAGGCGGCGGCGGCAGCGATGGGGCGGGCCTCGTAGCCGGCTCGGCGACGGGCGGCTTGATGGGCTCCGGCGACGCCGTGACGGAGGCGCTGGATGTGCCGCTCGTTGAGGTCTCGCCCACCTTGTTCGACGCCCCCCAGGAGGGGGCTGCCGAGGTCCAGGCAGGAGGGGCGTGCGCGGCAGTCTGGGTTCCTGCCTCGAGTTGGGCGGCCGCGAAGGCAGGGGCAGGCGTCGCCGCCGGAGGAGGATGCGGCGGCGGTGGCGCGAGCGCCTCCAGTTCGCCCAGACGCGCACGCGATTGCTCGGCGGCGGTGGCGTAAACGTCATCGATTTCGGCGATGCGCTCGATCGTCGCCACCGCCGTGCGCGCCGCCTCCAGGTCCTGCCGCTCCAGAGCCGCGTCGAGCGACTGCAGCGCCGCCAGCACCTCCGACATCTTGAATTCCGTGTTGGCGTTAGCGGGTATCTGAGCCGGCTTCGGCGAAGGTGGTGGGGGCGCCGCAACGGGAGCAGCGGCGGCGTACACCCGGTCTTCACGCGACGGGGTTTCCAGAGCCTGCAGCAGCGCCGCCGAAAACTCTCCGGCTGTTTGCCAGCGCTGCGCGGGATCGCGCGCCAGCGCTTTCGCGATCACCGGCTCGAGCGTCGGCGGCAACTCGGGATTTCTGGACAGCAGCGAGTCCGGCGCGTCGTTGATGATCCGCTTCGGAATCGATTCACCGAAAAACGGGTGGGCGAAGGTGAGGAATTCGAACGTCACCAGCCCCACCGCGAATATGTCGCTGCGCGCGTCGCAGGGCTTCCCCATAATCTGCTCCGGCGCCATATAGTGTGGCGTTCCGAGCACGCGGCCCATCATCGTGAGGCGCGAACTGGGGAACCGCGCGATGCCGAAATCCAGGATTTTGGGCACGTTCTCGCGCGTCAGCAGGATATTGCTGGGCTTGATGTCACGGTGGATGATTCCGCTCTCGTGAGCGTGCTGCAGCCCGGCGCAGACAGCGGACATGATACGGACTTTGTCCGCCGCCGGCAGGACATCGCGCTCCACGATGAATTTCCGCAGATCGCGACCCGTGAGCAGCTCCATGGAAATGAAGGCCATGCCTTCCTGCTCGCCGAGATCGTAGATGGTGACGATGTTGGGATGATGAAGGCGCGCGCAGAAGCGGGCCTCGCGGTAAAAGCGTTCCTTCAGTTCGGGATCCAGGCTGCCGGCCTGCGCGAAAGTCTTCAGCGCAACTTCTCGGTCCAGCACCGTATCGCGGGCGCGATAGATAATGCCCATCGATCCGGCGCCCAGTTCGGCCAGGATTTCGTATTTCCCGAGGGTGGTCATTATAATGCTGCGCCGCTGCCGCCCTGCCGGTACTGCAGCAACACGCACGAGGCGTTATCCGGTCCTCCGTTGCGGTTCGCGGCGTCGATAAGCTTTCTTACAGTATCCTCCAGCTTCCCCGCCCCGTACAGGATCGAGCGCAGTTCGGCCTGTTCAACCACCCCGTGAATCCCGTCTGTGGTGAGCAAAATGAGGTCGCCATCCTGGAGAACCTGCTCGGAGGTATGAACATCCACGGGGTTCGCCGCCCCAACGGCCTGGGTCAATACGTGCTGCATGCTGTGGCTGCGCGCCTGAGCCTCCGTCAAAGCGCCGCTGCGGATGAGGTCTCCCACCCAGGTGTCGTCCTGGGTCACCTGTTTCAGGTCGCCGGCTCGCATCAGATACGCGCGGCTGTCCCCGACGTTGGCGATCGCCACTCGATGACCGTTCACGATGACTCCGACGAACGTCGTACCCATGCCTGCGTATTCCGGCCGCTCTTCGGTGAGCTTCCAGACCTGGCGATTGGCTAACTGGACCGCCGTAACCAGCCGGTTCTCGTCCATGCTGCGGTTGACGTCGTAGCCGAACGGCCAGCTCACGTCGAAGGTGTCGCGCGATGCGGCGACGTAATAATGGCCGGATCGGATGGCCAGTTCCGCGGCAGTCTCTCCGTGCCCTGGTCCACCCATGCCGTCAGCGATCAGATACAGACCGAGAGCGTTATCGAGTAAGATCCGGTCCTGGTTACTGGATCGCTTCATGCCCGGATCGGAGAGTCCGGAAGAGAGGATCACGGTCGGAGATTTTAACAAACCGGCCCCCGGAGGACGTATTACGTCGTTCAAGCCGGGCGCAACCGGATCGCGACCTACGACTGACGTTTACCGATTCCGCGGCCATTTCGGCGGCAATCGGGCGCTGCTGAACGGCAAGTCTGGGGTGTCCGGCAAAGGCATGGGCTGGAGCATAGCGCGCCCGCGACGCTTGCTATACGCTGAATAAGACAATGCACCTCAGGCGTGTAGCGTGTATCCTGCTGGGCGCGTGGCTGGCC
>DASRCB010000268.1:0-3237 GCA_035653295.1 Bryobacteraceae bacterium | reverse complement strand
CGTTCCAACGCGCCTGGCTCCAGGCGCGTCCCGTAACTTTCCAAAGCTCCCGGACCGATTTCGTACAGGCTCGATGTGTTGCGCAACAGAGCATGCGGCCTCGATCTTCCTTAGGCCAGTCTTAAAATATCCCGCTCGCCGCAGAACCCGTTCGAAAATCACGACGTCCACGCTTCACAGAGCCATGATTACTTCACTTGAAACGGTGCGGCGTAGGTGAACGAATCGCCTGTCACAGTGAAATTCAGATTGTATGTTCCGGTCTGCAAGCCTTTGGTCTGCAAGTTGAAAACGTAGCCCCCCGCAATCCCAAGCGTAGGATCATACCGGAAATCGCTGTCTGGGTTAGCATTGCCGGCGGACTGAACCGCGCCTGAAATTGACGTAGAGATTTGGATCACGGCGGTGCCGTGGAGAGTGATCGTAGACGACGATAAATCGTTGCCGCTCGCGTCGCAGAGTTGAAGTTTGATGGGTATGGTGCTGCCGCTTTGGATGGCCTTGGTAGAGTCGTACAACAGGCACACCTGATAGGACTGGCTCACGCTGACTGTAAGCGCCCCGGCGTTGTCGCTGTAAGAATTATCGTTGATTCCGAGCTGTAGCTGATTCGCGCCCGCGGGAATTGTAAGTGTTGCCGGACCGTTACCGATTGCAAACGGCTGACCAACGATCACCCCGTTGTTGGCAAACGTTCCAACAAGTTCCACTGAGTACACGGGCACTGCCGGGTTCATGTAATAGGCCGGAAAACATCCATTAAAGCTATTCATAACGCAGCCGTTTGTGATGTTGCCTACCTGGCCATTGGCATCAAAGTACGGATAGCCGGCGCCAGGCGACACCGTTCCACTCACGTACGAGACGGTGACGGTACCGCCGGGACTAAACGTAATCCCGCTCGCTGCATTGATCACGATGGGCGCGGTGTAGTCGTGGGCGTGCGTGTAGTCGAACGTTGGATTTAGCGCTGCATCCCAGGGACCCGCCGTGCTGGGCACAATGACGGGCGTTGTGCTGCCAGAGGCTGATAGCGCCACTCCAACTGCCAGGCCCAGCATCATCGCTGTCGTACGGAATCGTCGAAATACGGTAAGTGTCATGGGTAACCTCACTCGGCAAATGTGTATTGTCTGGTGAATAGTTGCACGCCGGGTCGCCGACTCTTTGCAACCTGCGCAATGTGAAAACCGGAGAGTTCGCTTCATCAGTCTAACCGATGTTAGTGCCCATTTGTTGCTGCCACCATCGCGGCGCTGCAAACGGCCTCGGAAAGCCGGGCTGACCGGGGATTAAATTTGCATAGCCCACCGCGACAGTGCCATTCCATGGTTCACCTGCCTCACAAAAACGCTCTTGAAGACTAATGCGCAAATTGCGAAAAACAGGGGTCATGATTCCGTGGCAGAATAATGACTGCGCCCAACGAAGACGACCCGCGCTGGAGATGCACTACGAGGCTGGCGAGATAACGCGACTGCTGTCCGCCGTCGGCCAAGGCGACAACACCGCTGCCGAACGCCTGACAAGCTTCGTGTACCATGAACTCCGCGGCCTCGCTGCTTCCCATATGCGCAGCGAGCGTTCCGGCCACACGCTCCAGCCAACGGCGCTCGTTCACGAAGCCTTCCTGCGGCTCATGCGCGACGAGCAGTTCGAGGTCCACAGCCGGGCGCAGTTTCTGGGTATCGCCTCCACCGTGATGCGCCGCGTTCTGGTAGAGCACGCTCGCGGTCGCAACGCTCGAAAGCGTTCCGGCCTCCGTCAGAGGGTCGAGCTGCGCGATGACGTGGCCGGAATGATCGATGCCGAGGCCGCCGATCTGGTCGATCTGGACAGGGCGCTGGAACGGCTGGAGCGCGTGGACCCGCGTCTCTCGCGAACTGTCGAATTACGCTACTTCGGCGGATTGTCGGTCGAAGAAGCGGCCGACGTGCTTGGCGTTTCTCCTAAAACGGTGAAGCGCGACTGGTCCATCGCCCGAGCGTGGCTCAAGGGAGAGCTGTCGAGGGGTAGCACCAGTGATGCATCACTGGATCAGGACTAAAGAACTCGTCGAGGCTGCGCTCGACCAGCCGACGGATAACCGCATCGCCTTCGTTCGCGCCACTTGCGGTGATGAATCCGTATGCAACGACGCCATACGCCTGCTGAACGATCTGCAAACCGGATCCCAGTTTCTGCAATCGAGACCTGGGCTGATAGCAGGCGAGTTTCTCGCGTCCGCGGCCATGCCGCAGTTCGACGCAGGCGACGTGCTCGCCGGCCGATTCGAAATTCGCCGTTTTCTGGGGCGCGGCGGAATGGGCGATGTTTATGAGGCCGCGGACATTCAGGGCCGAAACACCCGAGTGGCTCTCAAAACAATACGCTCCACGCTCGCGGGCAGCAATACCCTGCTCAGCCGGCTGGTCGATGAACTGATCATCTCGCGGGGCGTCACGCACAGAAATGTATGCCGCGTCTTCGACCTGCACGTACATACGCCCACGACGGGAGTCCCCGCTGAGCTGCTGTTCGTCACCATGGAGCTTTTGGAGGGCGAGACCCTGGCCGAACGCCTTGTCCGCTGCGGCCCTCTTTCCCTGGATGAAGGCCTGGTCATCTTGTATCAGCTTGCGGCAGGGCTGTGCGCCGTGCACGATGCAGGCGTCGCTCACGGCGATGTGAAACCGGGGAACGTCATGCTCGCGTCACAATCGGGGCAAACGCGGACGGTGCTGATGGATTTCGGCGTCGCCGGAGCGCCGCGAAGCCCGTCGCCTGATCAGGCCGGTTTGGCCCCGGCTCCCGGCACGCCTGCGTATATGGCGCCCGAGCAGGCAGCGGGTGTGATCACCCCCGCTTCCGACATTTATTCGTTTGGCGTCCTCGCCTGCGAGGCGCTCACGGGAACGCGCCCCGATGCGCAATCCGACCGAACGAGACATATCGGCCCGTTGCGCATCGGGGCCCGAGCCGGGATGCCGGAGTGGCTCGACAGTGCCCTCCGGCGCTGCCTGCGACCCGATCCGCCAACCCGGTACCAGCACGCCCGTGAACTTCTCGCGTTGTTCCAGCGGCATGGCCGTTTTCAGGACACCGGTGATTTTCCGGTGGCGCCCCGGAGTGCTGAGACTCGAGGCGCGGAACGCCCGGCATCGCGGAGAAGGATGTTGGTGGCCGGTTCGGTCGCTCTGCTGGCGGCGGGCGTGGCCTGGTGGGTGTGGAGTGGCGCGGTGTCCCCGCAAGAGCCCA
>DASRCB010000267.1:0-6020 GCA_035653295.1 Bryobacteraceae bacterium | reverse complement strand
TCCAGAGTGAGCGCCACCATGGGGTGATTCGGCGCGGCGTTCTTCTGCCACAGTGCGAGCAGGCGGTCGTACAGCGCTTCCGCCTCGGGGAGCCTGCCACGCCCGAACTGGACGTAAGCGAGGGAGTCCACGGCCGAGATGAGGTCGGCGCTGTCGGGACCGAACAGCGCCTCGCGCATACACAGCGAGCGCTCGAGCAGGGGCTCGGCGTCGTCGTAGCGAGACTGGTCGCGGTACGCCGCGGCGAGCGCATCAAGCGCAGCAAGAGACTGCGGGTCCCCCGGGCTGGCGGTATCCCACACCGCCACGGCATGTTTCAGCAGATCGATGACGAGATCGTGATGGCCCAGCTGGCCCTGAAGCATGGCCTCCGCGGTGATATCGCGCGCCAGCGCCGGATCCGGATGGGGCTCACGGATGGCGATCGCTTTTTCGAGCAGCGGAGCAGCGGCTTCGGGATGTCCCTGGAAGCGTTCGAGGAGCGCCATGTCCTCCCAGATCGCGGCCAGTTCCGGCGCATTCTCCCCGTGCGCTTTGGCGAAGTCGCCCCCGGTACCGGCAAGCAGCACCTCGGCGGCTGCGGCGTTCCCGGAATCGCGCTGGACGGCGGCTTCGAGGCGCGTGTATTCGAGTGCAGCCGAATCGTTGGCGGCGGCGCGCGCATCTTCGGCGGCAGTATGAAACCCGGCCTGAGCCTCCGCATACTGCTGGCGCGCCCAGGCCTGGCGGGCTCGATCCGCCGCGGCGCTCGAGTCCGATGAGGAGTCGGCAAACGCGAGGATCACGATCATCGATGGAATCAGCATGGCTTTCTCCGCATGGGTAGACACCGGGGCCTTCCCGAGAGTTCCGGCGCGGCGGTTAAAGCGCCGGGCCGGTCCGGACGATGCATGTCTGTGGCAACAGCTACGTCCGTACCGGTCCGGGCTGCCGGGACAGGGATACTCGGCGGTCTTGTAGATGCGTTCCCGCCCCGCCGCATCTTCCTGATGGCGCTCACGTCGGCGCTCTGCCAGATTCTGCTGTTTCCGGGCTCGTTCGGATTCGGAGCGGGCTGGGAGCCGGTGGCGATCGCGCGGGAACTGGCGCGAACGGGCGTTTTCGGCCACCCTTACCAGGCGGGCGAGTCTGGTCCGACGGCCGTTATTCCGCCGGTGATTCCGTTGTTTTTTGCCGCGCTGATGAAGCTGCTCGGTGACGGCGGCGCATTCGAAAGAGTCGCGACCATATCGGGGATGCTGGCGCAGGCAGGCGCCGCGGCGCTGCTGCCGCGCGTATCGCAGGTGTTCTTCCGGGATGTGCGGCCGGGGGTGGTGGCGGGGCTGTTGTCGGCGCTCGCGTTCCGCATGATGCCGCAGTGGGATGCTCCGTACACGTGTTGCGTGCTGATGCTCTTCTTTATCGCCTCGGAGGCGCCTGGGTTGCGCGGGAGTCTCCTCAGCGGAGCGATGGCCGGAGTCCTGCTGCTGATGAATCCGGCGACGGCGCTGATTACGGCTCCGTGGGTCGTGTATCTGCTGTTGCATAAAGCGATCCGATTTTCCTGTGCCGCCGCATGGGCGCTCATGGCGGCCATTGTTGCAGTCCCGTGGCTGCTACGAAATGAGGCCGTGCTGGGGACGTTCTCGCTCAAGGACAACTTCGGCATGACCGCCTATGCCTCGAACAACGACTGCGCCCAGGCGAGCCTTGGGTACAGCATCGTCAACGGCTGCTACGATTCGCTGCACCCCAACAAGAGCCAGCATGAGCTGCGGCTGGTCAAGCAGATGGGCGAGGCGAAATACGATCGCCAGCGGACCGCGGATTTTCTGGGCTGGGTCCATGGCCATCCGACTGCGTTCGCGCGCCTCACGTCGATGAGGGTCGTGCAATTCTGGTTTCCGCCGCCGTTTGGTCCGCTCTACTGCGCGGTTGCGGTCTGGCTGGCGACGGCGCTGTCGATTCCAGGTCTCGTTGTCCTGCTGCGGTCGAGGACCGCGGTGGCGCGTTATTTTGCCGTGGCCTTAGCCTTGTACCCGATTCCCTATTACATCGTGGTGAGCGATGTACGCTATCGGTACCCGATTCTCTGGATCAGCACTCTGTGCGCAGGCTGGTTCCTGGTGTGGGTCGCAGGCGGGCGTGCACGCCCGCCGCAGGACTGGAGCCCTGCCCCACAAATCAGAAGACCAGCTTGAGGGCCAGCTGCAGGAGCCTCGGCGGTCCGGCCTGAAGGATCTGACCGAACGCGGGCGACTGGAGGTCGTTCTCGGGCAGACCGAAGTTGGCGTGGTTCAGGAGATTGAAGCACTCGGCGCGGAACTGGATACGGCGGGTCTCGCCGAGGCTGAAGTTCTTGAACAGCGACAGGTCCACATCCTCGATGCCGGGCCCACGCACGACGTTGCGGCCTTCGTTGCCAAACTGACCGGCCTGGGCGACGGGATCCAGCTGGAGGAACGCGGCGCGGCTCACCCACTGGTTCGGCGTGTGCGGTCCGTTGTTGGGATTGGAGATCAGATCCGGCCGGCTGGAGTAAAAGCCGCTGATCTCCGGAGCGCTGCCCTGCTGGGACACGTTGGCGCTGTCGTAAACCGTGAACGGTGTGCCGGTGGACAGTGTGGTGATGGTATTGAGCTGCCATCCATTGATGACGAAGCCGGCAGCGCGCGGGGCGGCGTTCCAGCGCGGCAGCAGGTATGTGCCGCTGAACACGAAGCGGTGGGTGGCGTCGAACAACGAGGGCCCGTGCTCGGCGCGCAGATCGAAGGGGTTCTGCGCCAGGTCGTTTTCGCCGGCGACCAGCGTCGGCGCGGAGCCGGCGACGTTCAGCGTGGAGATGTAGTCGAGGCTCTTCGAATACCAGTAAGAGGCGAGGAAGCTCAGCCCGTGAGAATACTGGCGCGAGAAGGCCACTTCGAGCGCGTGGTAAGTCGAACTGGAGTCGTCGGCCAGCAGACCGACAGAGCCGTAATCGCACAGGCCGGCGGCATTGCAATGCGAGTACAGGCGTGGGGCCTGGCCGGTAGCGGGGTTATAGACCTGAGGATTCGCCTCGATGAAGCGCGGCAGGTGCGTGCCTTTATTGCCGACATAACGGACGTCGAGCAGATAATCGCGGGCAAGCACGCGCTCGATGGAGAAGTTCCAGTTCTGGGAATAGGGCGGGCGCATGCCTGATTGCACGGTCAGGATGGTCGCGGGCGCGACGAAGGTCTGGGCGCCGAACGGCGGCGCGCTGCTGCCGTAGGGGTTCGCGAGATTGAATCCCGGACCGGGCATCTGCAGCGCCTCGGTCCACGGCAGCGCGCTGACGGCGGCCTGGAGCGGACCGCCGGTGCCATTGGTGTATCCGTCGTAAAAGATACCGTAACCGGCGCGGATGGTGGTCCGATTGTCGCCGAACGGATCCCATGCAAAGCCGACGCGCGGCATGAACTCGTGATAGTCCACTGGCGCGATTCCGGAAGGGACGCCCTTGTCGCCGGGGAAGAGCAGGCCGGCCGGTGCGCCGGGGTAAACCGTCGACTGCTGGCCGGGCGCCCACGCGTTCAGCCGGTTGCGGATCTCGGTGTAAGGCGTGTTCACCTCATATCGCAGGCCGTAGTTCAGCGTCAGGTGCGGGGTGACGCGCCATTCATCCTGCGCGTATCCGGCCGCGATCCATTTGCGAAGACCGCGATCGAACTGCCCGCCGCCCTGGAAGAAGACCACCGGCTGGCCGAGCAGGAAACTGGCGAAGGAATCGCTAGCCGGGAACGGTGCGAAGACGAAGAACCCGTTGGTGGCGATGCCGAACAGCACATTGATCTGCTGCCGGTCCACGTCGGCGCCGAGCTTGAGGTTGTGGCGGCCGCGCGTCATGGCGACCGAGTATGAGCCCTGGTAGTCGTTCTGATACGTGTCCTGCGGACCGGTGATCGGATTGCCGAGCGATGCGTAGCCGCTGACGATGAGATACGGCACTCCGGTATTCAGGCCGAGCGTGGGCTGGTACTGGAATCCGAGGTCCGAGCCGGGGGTGTGATTCTGAGCCTGGCCGTTCAGAAAAACATTACGGAAGAAGGACACGCGCGCCGTTTGGACGGTCTGCGGCGAGATGAGATGCACGTCAGAGATGGTGGCCGAGTTGGTGCGGATGTCGTCGGTGACCGGGAATCCAGGCACGCCTGCGCCGGCGATCGGCAGGGGATCGAACTCATGCAGCGAGGAGGTGGCGAAGCGCGCGGCGATCTGATCGCTGCTGCTGAAGTAATGATCGAGGCGGAAGCCACCCTGATCGTAATCATTCGAGCCGATCTGTGTGGACTCGAACACGGAAGGCCCGATGTTTGGCAAGGGATAGAGCTGCGCTGCCTTCACTGCAATCGGATTGAGCATGAAGCCTGGGATCTGGTTGTTTGGGAAGGGCTGGCCGGTGAACTCGTTGATCAGCGGCGCGGGCTGGCCGGTGCGCGGATCAATGAGATCGGAAAAATCGCCGGTGCGCTCCCGCGCGGTCGGGACGATGGCCGCCTGGGTTTTGCCCTCGGTGTCGCGCTGGCCTTCGTAATAAGCGAAGAAGAAATCCTTGTCGCGGCGGATGGGGCCGCCGAGCGTGCCGCCGAACTGGTTGCGGTGCAGCGGCTCGGTCTCAGCGGCGAAGAAGTTGCGCGCGTCGAACGCGTTATTGCGCAGGAACTCGTAGACATCACCGTGGAAGCTGTTGCCGCCGGACTTGGTCACCATGGAGGTGGTGGCGCCGCTGGTGTCGCCGTATTCGGCCGGCGCATTCAGGGTGAGGATGCGGAACTCGTTTACGGCATCGACAGGGACGCGGAGCGCATAGCCGCCATTGACGGCATCGACGTTGGTGGCGCCATCGAGCAGGTAATTATTCGATTCGGGCCGCTCGCCGTTCACGGCATACGCCTGGCCGCTGCGGGCGATGCCACCGGCCTGGGCGAGTCCGGTGGTCATGGGCGCCACGCCCGGCTGGAGCAGACCGAGTTGCGTCAGGTCGCGGCCGTTCAGCGGGAGATCGCGGGCCTGCTGCTCGGAGACAACGTTGCCGAGGGTCTGGCTGGTGTCGACCATGACCGCTTCGCCAATGACACTGACCTCGTTATGCGCGCTGGCGACCTGGAGTTCGACGGGGAGAGTAACGACTTTGCCGATATCGATGCGAATGGCGGGCGCGTTGTATGGCGCGAAGCCGTCGGCGCGCACTTCGAGGGTGTAATCGCCGACAGGCAGATTGGCGAAGTGATATGCGCCATCGCGGGCCGAGCGCAGGGTACGGGTCAGCCCGGTCTGCGCGTTGTGGACACTGACCTCGGCGCCGGTTACGGCGGCGGCGGACGGGTCGGTGATCTGTCCCTCGAGCGTGCCAATGGGATCCTGAGCTTTCACGAACGCGCACAGGCACACGAAGAGCAAAGCAGTCTTAAACATGAGGTAAGCGAATGTCCCCCTGAGCAGGTTTCAGTCAGTATGCGGATTCGGGGCGGATGGGAGCAATAGTGAAAAGTGAGTAGGAGTGGCGGGGATGTCAGCGCGTGGCTGCTCAGCGGTGACAGGGGGGTCCGCAAAGCGGTGGTCCGTGGCCCGTGGTCCGTGGTCCGAAAGAACGGGGTCAGGGGTCAGGGGCCAGGGGTCAGCTGCGTGCTGGGCCGAAAACCCGGGGTCCGGGAACCGGGGTCCGGGGTCCGCTGTGTGCTGGGCCGGTATGCCGTTGTTGGGATCGGTTTCGGGTGTGCTGGGCGAAAGGGTCATCGCGTGGGGATGGTGGTCCGTGGCCCGGGGTCCGGGGTCCGCTGTGTGCTGCGCCGTTATGCCGTTATTGGGTTCGATTTCTGGTGTGCTGTCAATTGGTTGCGGGTCGGCGGGGTCGTGTTCGATTTCGGGATTAGGTTCGTTTGGCACGTCTTCCGGGTTGTAATCCATGAGCGTCTTGTACGCCCTTGCCATCTGGCGCTCGTAG
The DNA here is from genome assembly GCA_035653295.1 of Bryobacteraceae bacterium. Classification (GTDB taxonomy): domain Bacteria; phylum Acidobacteriota; class Terriglobia; order Bryobacterales; family Bryobacteraceae; genus DASRCB01. Next base: position 76 of record DASRCB010000267.1, on the reverse strand, counting down.
CGGGATTCGTAGCGGCTTAGGAGCTCGAGGGCTCTCGTGAAGTCGGCCATGGCGCGGAAGGAGCGGTAGGTCTTCT
>DASRCB010000266.1:0-2560 GCA_035653295.1 Bryobacteraceae bacterium | reverse complement strand
GCCTCCACTGTTTAGAGGTCTCGCCCGGAGCGATTGGCGTCTGGAAACTACGCTGGAGCGCTTCTATCCGGATGTGAAAAGATTTTTTACGTATTACCGCAAAGTAAGTGCGTGCAAAGGCGCGGCTGAAATGCTGACGGGCAGGCGATGGGATAACGTTCCCGACTATGGGCAGCTGCAAGAAATGGCCGCGACTGATCTTGACCGGCTTACAACCATCCTGACGGGTCAGACGGAAATCATAGAGTTCCTCCTGTACCTTAGTTCCTGTAACATCCTTTCTGTAAATTCCATCTGGATCGATCAGGTCTGAGGGACGTCGATCCGAAGCTGTTCTGTTCCGGGCCGGAGCGAAGGCGCGCCGGGTTTGCGCGCCGCAGCGGAGGGCCGGAACAGAACAGGGCGACCTTGTTTTGGCGGGCCAAATCTGCTTTCCTTCTTAGAAATGGCAATTTCAAACGAAGGAGGACGACATGGCCCACCAGCCCGACTCTACCGTGGTCGAGGCGGTTGTTCAACTACTTTGTGACAACGGATTGGAGAGCATGGCCGAAGCCGTACGCATTCTGCTGAACGAGGCCATGAAGGCGGAGCGGTCCCAGGCGCTCGGCGCTGGCGCTTACGAGGGCAGCGACAAGCGCCGCGGATATGCCAACGGCTTCAAGCCGAAAACGATCAACACCCGGCTCGGCTCCATGACCGTTCAGATTCCGCAGGTCCGGGGCGAGGTGGACTTCTATCCTTCCGCCCTGGAACGAGGTGTCCGCAGCGAGCGGGCCCTGAAGCTGGCCATCGCCGAGATGTACGTGCATGGTGTCTCTACCCGCAAGGTGACCCAGGTGATGGAAGAGCTCTGTGGGCTGGAGGTCAGCAGCACCCAGGTGAGCCGTGCCAGCCAGTTGCTGGATGAGGAGCTGGCCACCTGGCGCAACCGCCCGCTGGGCCGATTTCCGTACGTGTTCTTCGATGCTCGCTATGAGAAGGTGCGCCACGGCGGTGCGGTGATCTCCTGCGCGGTGTTGATCGCCGTCGGTGTGGGCGAGGACGGTAAACGCTGCGTGCTGGGCGTCAGCGTGTCGCTGAGCGAGGCGGAGGTGCACTGGCGCGCCTTCATGGAAGGCCTGCAGAGCCGTGGCCTGCATGGCGTGGTGTTGATCATCAGCGATGATCATGCCGGCCTGCGTGCCGCGCGCGAAGCACGTTTCCCCGGCGTGCCGTGGCAGCGCTGCCAGTTTCATCTGCAACGCAACGCCGCCCATCACGTCCCGCGGGCATCCATGCGCGCCGAGGTCAGCGCCGACCTGCGCACCATATTCGACTCTCAGGATCGGGCCGAGGCGGACCGCCGCCTGCGCCTCGTCATGGACAAATATCAGAAGCGAGCTCCGCAGCTCAGTACCTGGCTCGAGTCCAATGTGCCGGAGGCGCTGACCGTGCTGACGTTCCCGGCGATCCATCGTAAGCGCCTGCGCACTTCGAATTTGCTCGAGCGCATCAACAAGGAACTGCGCCGACGGACACGAGTCGCGACCTTGTTCCCGAACGAGGCCGCGCTGCTGCGGCTTGTCGGAGCGGTTCTGGCCGAGATCAGTGATGAGTGGGAGACCGAGAAAGTGTATCTCAGGATGGAAAACAGCGGACCGCCAAACGAGGAGTAGCGAATTTACAGAAAGGGGCTTGCTTTATCGTACCTTAGACATCACGGATTTCCATCGCCGCTGCTTGACTGGACGGCGTCGCCCTATGTAGCCGCTTTTTTTGCGTTCGAAAACCCTGAGTCCGCCAAAGAGGTGCGAGTGTTCGCATTTGTACCAGCGAAATTGAGCGGGATCTTCGAGTCGGAGCGGCGTGTGCATCTGGTGGGGCCCTATGGCCGTTCCCACGTCCGGCACTTCTACCAGCAGTCTTGGTACACGATGTGTCTCACGAAAGGGGGCTCGGACTATCTGATCCAGCAGCACGATGACAAGCGAATGACCGAAGCCGCCGAGCAAGGGAACTTTCTCACGTTCACCGTTCCGGCGAGTGAACGGCTTGTCGCCCTTAAGGAATTGCACCTTATGAACATCAACGCCTTCTCGCTCTTCGGATCGGAGGGCAGTTTGATCCGTACGCTCGCAACTCGGGAATTCCTATTGAGCACCGGGAACTGAGAGTTGCCGATTCTTCCCTGGAATCCGACAAGCCGTTGCCGGATCGGGGCAATTGGGTCCACAACGGCAACGTCGAGATGTGTCCAGACGGCGTGCCCATCGTGGGCAGCCGTCGCTGGCGCCCACGGATGGCTCTGGGGAACATGTCGCGTCCATCCGTTCGATCACAGGCCAATCCGCCCCTCAAAAGGTCGAAACGTGTCCAATGTGGGGGACCATCGTTCAGGGGAGCGCGGCGGCACGGTGCTACAGCGGCCGAGAAGTTCCTGCCGAAGAGGCGAGCATCGATTTCGAACAGTAGAAAGTCCGGTCACCCCACTCCACTCTGGGGAGTTAGATCTCGATGATTCCGCGCTTGATCCCAATGGTGACGGCGTGGGTGCGGTCGTTCGCCTCCAGCTTCTCGA
>DASRCB010000265.1:0-28937 GCA_035653295.1 Bryobacteraceae bacterium | reverse complement strand
AGCCAGCCAGTTCCCGGGATTCAGCCGCTGGGTATCGGCCCAGCACCATGAGCATGCCGGCGACGCCGCGCCTCCCGCCCGAGCCGCGGCCTACGAGCCTTCATACTTCTCGGCCGCCGAATATCACACCATCGACGTGCTTACAGGGCTGATTATTCCCGCCGATGAAACCCCTGGCGCGCGTGAAGCCGGCGTCAGCGAGTTCATCGATTTCATGGCCGCGCACGGCGAAACTGCGATTCAGCAGCCCATGCGCGACGGCCTGCGCTGGCTGGATTCCACGGCCCGGCGCGCCTGTGGCGGCGCATTCGCCAGCCTCACGCCGGGGCAGCAGGCTGAAATCCTGCAACGCGTTGCGCGTCGGGACAGCGCCGATCCCGAGGGCCACGCGTTCTTCCGCCTGATCCGTCGCTACACCGTGATGGGCTACTACACCAGCAAAATCGGATTGCAGGAACTGGATTATCCAGGCCTGCGGTTGTATACCGAATCGCCGGCCTGTCCTCACACCAACGACCCGGAACATCGCCACTTACCTCCGCCGAGGTTCTGATTCCAATGCCTGACACCATCTATGACGTAGTTGTGATCGGGACGGGCGCCGGCGGAGGCATGGCCATTCATACCCTCTGCCGCGCCGGCGCGAAGGTCTGCGCGCTCAACGGCAGCCGCCGCCTGAATCCCGGGAAGGATTTCCGCAATCACCGCCAGCCGTACAACATGCCCTTTCGCGGATTTGGCGATCCGAAGAAGCGCGATAAGTGGATCGGGTACATGGATAACGAGTACACGGAGGGTATCTGGGAACACGACATCGTCTACACCACTGCGCCCGGCACCCAATGGACATGGCGGCGGTGCTTCGCCGTGGGCGGGAAAACGAATTTCTGGGGCCGTTCGTCGGCGCGTTTTGCGGACATCGATTTTCGCGCCGCAACCCGCGACGGCTATGATGTCGACTGGCCGATCACTTACGAGGAAATCGCGCCTTATTACAGCCGCGTGGAGCGGATGATCGGGGTCGCCAGCACGGTGCAGAATCGGCCCAGCAATCCCGATGGCGAGTATCTGCCGCCGATGAACTTCCGCTGTATCGACCGCATTCTCGAGAGCGGCAGTCATAAGGTGGGCATCCCTTACCTGCCGGACCGCATCGCGCAGCTCACCGTACCGCACAACGGCCATCCTTCGTGCCATTACTGCGCCAACTGCACCGACGGCTGCGATGTCGGCGCGTTCTTCTCCTCGCCGTGGTTCTTTCTGCCGGCCGCGGAGAAGAGCGGCAATCTCGATCTGCGCACCAATGCGCTGGCCAAGAACATTCTGGTGGATGAGAACGGCCGTGCCAGGGGCGTCGCCTATATTGACCGCCATACAAAACAGGAAATCGAGGTCTACGCGAAGAACGTGGTCCTTGCCGCGTCGTGCGTCGAATCAGCGCGCATCGTGCTGAACTCGAAATCGCGTTACTGGCCCGAGGGCATTGGCAATTCCAGCGGGCAGGCGGGCCGCAATCTCTGCGATCACCTCTACGGCACCACGGCCCGCGGGTACTTTCCCCAGTTACTTGGCCAGCCGAGCTTTCCGGATAACGTCTCGGCGAGCACCGTGGCCTGGATGCCGCGCTGGCAAAACCTGGATAACCCGCGCCAGGAGAAGTTTATCCGAGGCTACTCGGTCTACCCGGATGGCGGATGCGCGGAGTTTCCCTGGTACTTTAACGAAATCGAAGGCTTTGGGCGCGAGTACAAGCGCGCAATCAAGCGCCGCTACCCTACTCCCGTCAGTTTCTACATTCAGGCGCCCACGCAGCGGAGCGACAGGAACTACGTAGACATCGACCCGGAGGTGAAGGACATATACGGCATCCCCGCCGCGCGCCTCCACTTCGAATGGGACGAAAACGCGCTCCTCATGTGGGAGCACGGCAAGCAGTCCTGCGAGCAGTTGCTGCGGGCGTGCGGCGCCGAATATCTTGGGCATGGGGCGGAGCCTGACATCCCGGGCACCAGCCTTCACGAGACCGGCACACTGCGCATGGGGAACGATGCGAAGCGATTCTTCACGAACCGCTTCGGACAGTCGCACGAGGTTCCGAATCTTTACGTATGCGACGCCAGTGTTTTCCCGAACTGTACCGATAAGACAACAACGCTGTCGATCCTCGCCTTCACGCTGCGAACTTCGGAGCACCTGATCGAGAACATGAAGACGGCGTAAACCAGGTCAGTGCGCTCCGCGGACGGCCAGCTTCTTCTGCATATCTTCCAGGGTGACGCCCCGCGTTTCCGGATAGATGGTCAGCACGACCACGAACTGCACCACCATCATGGCTGCGAAGAAAACGAAGGGCGCGGCCCTCGAAGACGCCGCGATGATGGGGAAGGTCCATGAGATGAGGGCGTTCATGACCCAGTGCGTGAAGCTGCCGAGACTCTGGCCTTTGGCTCGCACGCTGGTGGGAAAAACTTCGCTGAGATAAACCCAGATCACCGCGCCCTGCGAGAAGGCAAAGCTGGCGATATATCCGACCAGCAGCCAAACCAGCAGCCCTTCATACCTGCCGGCCGCGAATATAGCAGCGACTCCCGCCAGGCACAACGCCGTGCCCACAGCGCCGACGAGTAACAGCTTGCGCCGCCCGAAATGGTCGATTACCGACATCGCCATGACGGTGAAAATCAGATTCGTCGCTCCGATAGCCACCGCCTGCAGGTCGCCGGAAACCTTGCTGAATCCGGCCTTGCTGAAGATGTCATTGAGGTAATAGAGGATCGCGTTGATGCCCGAGAGCTGGTTGAACATGGCAATGGAGATGGCCAGAAACAGGGGCAGCCTGAACTTGCTGCTGAACAGCGGTTCCTGGGCATGGCCGTGCTCGAGGTCGATGGCGGCGATCATGTCCTGGAGCTCGGCCTCGACGTTCTCTTCGCCGATGTTTTGCAGCACCTCGCGCGCCTCCGCGGTCCGGCCTTTCTTGACCAGCCAGCGCGGGCTGCGCGGAATCATGAACAGCATCAGCAGGAACAACGCCGCGGGCGCCGCAGCTACGCCGAGTTTCCAGCGCCATTCGACATCGCCGAAGCCCATCGTGCCAATCACATAGTTGGAGAAATAGGCCAGCAGGATTCCGGCCACCACATTGAACTGAAAGAAGCCCACCAGCCGGCCACGCCACTTCGCCGGCGCAATTTCGGCGATGTACATGGGCCCGAGGACGGACGACCCTCCGATTCCAAGGCCGCCGATGAAACGAAAGTAGACCAGAGCATTCCAGTTCCAGGCGAAAGCGCAACCCAGGGCCGAGAGCACGTAGAGCACGGCCATGAGGCGGAGACTGTCCCGGCGCCCGTAGCGGTCGCCGGGGATGCCGGCCAGCAGGGCGCCGAGGATGGTGCCGATCAGTGCGCTGGCGACGGTGAGCCCGAGTCCGCCAGGCGTGAGCGCGTAGGTGCGGGTGAGGTCCGCGGTCGTGCCGGCGATTACCGCCGTGTCGAAACCGAAAAGCAGGCCGCCCAGCGCCGCGACTACCGTGCTCTTCACCAGTGATGCCGACAACGTCATTGCCTGCCTCCTACACAACCGCGACGCCCGGCGACGCCGTGCGTGGTAAGCCTTCCTCGAACGCTTGCTGCGCCACTACAAGAGCGCCGAGCACGCCGGCGCGGCCGCCGAGCTGCGGGGGAACCACGTAGCGGTCGAGTCCTTCCAAGAGTTCTTTGGCGCGGACATAGCCATTCAGTAGCCGGCCCAGCTCCTGGCGAATCATCGGGAACAAGTGCGGCTGCTGCATCACTCCGCCGCCGAGAACGATGAGCTTCGGGGACAGGGTGCACACCCAGGTGTTCAGCGCCTGCGCGAGATAGTACGCCTCCAGCTCCCACGCAGGATGGTCCAGCGGAAGCGCCAGCGCCGGAACTCCCCAGCGCGCCTGCATGGCCGGTCCGCAGGTGAGGCCTTCCAGGCAGTCGCCGTGCCACGGGCAGCCGCCGGGATATGGATCGCGCGCCAAATCGTGGGGAACGCGAATGTGCCCCAGCTCCGGATGCACCAACCCGTGCAGCACACGCCCGTTCGCCACGATCCCGCCGCCGACGCCGGTTCCGACCGTGAGGTACAGGAAATCGGAGAGGCCCTGCGCCGCACCCCACCGAAGCTCCCCCAGCGCGGCGACGTTCACGTCCGTCTCGAAGCCCGTCGGAACGCCGAGGGCGCGCCGGATCTCGCCGCCAAGGTCGACGTTCTGCCAGCCCGGCTTGGGCGTGGAGGTAATGTGGCCGAAGGTGGGCGAATCGCGGTGCAGATCAACGGGTCCGAAGGAGCCGATTCCCACCGCATCGATTGCAGGCTGCGCGCGGAAGTATTCGACAGCCTGACGGATGGTTTCGTCGGGCGTCGTGGTCGGGATGCGCTCCGTGCGTAGGTCTTCCGGACCGGTCCCAATGCCGCAGACGAACTTGGTCCCTCCGGCTTCGATCGCCCCGAACAGGCTCATATCAACGTGAGTGTATTACAGCACGGTGGCGGCGCTCGCGACACCTGCGAAGCGTGTATCCTGTAGCGCAATGGGCGCCTGCGTCCGAGCCGCTCTGCTTTGCCTGGGCCTGCTGGCCCTCTGCGAGGCGGGAACGTGGCGGCGCGCCATTGACTGGCCGCAGATCGAACCGGAACTGCTCGGCTACTTCCGCGCGCTGGTGCAGATCGATACCACCAACCCGCCGGGGAACGAGACGCGCGTCGTGAATTATCTGCGCCCGATTCTGGAGCGCGAGGGCATCTCGTGTCAGGTGTTCGCGCTGGAGAAGAGCCGGGCGAACCTGGTCGCACGGCTCAAAGGCAATGGTTCGAAACGGCCCGTGATTATCATGGGCCATACGGACGTGGTCGGCGTCGATCGCGCCCGCTGGAAGTTCGATCCATTCGGCGCCACGCTGCGCGAGGGCTTCGTAATCGGCCGCGGCACGGTCGACGACAAGAGCCACGTCGCGGCCGGGCTCATGACCATGCTGCTGCTGAAGCGCACCGGCGCGCCGCTCGACCGCGATGTGATCTTCATCGCCGAAGCGGGCGAAGAGGGCACGACGAAGTTCGGGATCGACTACCTGGTGGCCGAACACTGGGACGAAATTGCCGCCGAGTATGCGCTGGCCGAGGGCGGCGAGACCGCCGCGCGCAACGGAACAGTGCGCTATTCGGAGATCACCACCACGGAAAAAGTAGTGCGGCGCACGCGGCTGATCGCGCACGGGATGGCGGGCCACGGTTCGCAGCCGCGGCTCGATAATGCGATCACCCATCTCGCCGCCGCGCTGGTGAAAGTAACGCAGTGGCAGACGCCTGCTCGTCTGAACGAAACTACGCGCATCTATTTCCAGCGCCTCGCCCGAATCAGCCCACCAGAAGAGGCCTGGCGTTACCAGCACCTCGCGGACGCGGACAAAGGGCCGGCTATTCAGCGGTACTTCGCCGAACACGAGCTGGAGCACTACTCCATCCTGCGCACTTCGATCTCGCCTACGGTCATCCGCGGCGGCTTTCGGAATAACGTGATTCCCTCCGAAGCGGAAGCGGAGCTCGATATCCGAGCGCTGCCGGATGAGGACATGCCTCGGTTTTACGCGCAGCTGCGGCGGGTCATCGACGATCCCAGTATCGAGGTGGCGCCGTCGGCGGACGCTCTGCGGCCGGCCGCTCCGGCGTCGCGCCTGGATACCGATATGTTCCACGCGCTGGAGCACGCACAACAACGCATGTGGCCGGGCGCGATCACGCTGCCCGCAATGGTGACGGGCGCGACGGACCTGGCTCAACTGCGGGCGAAAGGCGTGCAGGCCTACGGGTTCGGACCCGTGGTCGACGAGCAGGGCAGGGATGGCGGCGGGGGCCCTCATTCCGACGACGAGCGCCTGCGCGAATCGTCTCTTTACGAGATGACTCGATTTCTGTGGTCCGCTGTGACCGAGGTGGCCGTATCCCCCATGCTAACCTCGACCAAATAGATGTCTGTCGACGAAGAACTCAAGGAACACGCAGAACACGCGCGCGAGCCGTTCGACAAGAAAGTGGCCGCCACGATGGCAATTATCGCGGCTGCGCTGGCCATCGTCAGCGTTCTTGGCCATATCATGACCACCGAAGAGCTGCGCAACCAGCAGAAGGCGGCCGACCAATGGGCTCTGCGGCAGGCGCGGCGGGGCCGCGAATATCAGGCCAAGGCGATGGCGGACATCCTGAAGGCGCTGCACGTTTCGCCCGCCGAGTATCTCAATGACAAGCAGCATTTCGCCAGCGATGCTGCCGAGAGCCAAAAGAAGGCGGAAGAGTTCGATCACGAAAGCGACATGGCCGAGCGGCGCGCCTTTCGCCTCGAACTCGGCGAAGTGTTCCTCGAGGTAGCCATCGTGCTCGCGTCGCTGGCGATACTCTCAAAACGTGAGCTCATGTGGTACGCCGGCATAGTCTCCGGCGCCACAGGCGCCGTCATCGCCCTGACCACCCTGATGATCCACTAAGCCGTGCCGTTGTCGCGTAACCGAACGTGCCTCATACTCTCGCCATCGACATAGGCGGAACGAAGTTCTCCATCGCCGTGTTCGAAGGGGACCGGATGGTCGCACGCGAGACTCGCGCCACCGAACGCGAGGGGGGCAGGGAGTGGATGCTGGCGCAACTCGCGCCCATGATCGCCGGCCTGCGCTCGCGGTTTTCGATCGACCGCTGCGGAATCGGCTTCGGCGGGCCAGTCATCTTTTCAGAGCAGCGCATCGCGCTGTCGACGCACGTGGGCGGCTGGAGCGATTTCGACCTGCCGCGGGCGCTCGAGCCGATGCTGGGCTTTCGGCCCGTCATGGACAATGACGCCAACGTGGGCGCACTCGGCGAGGCCGGGTACGGCGCGGGGCGCGGCTGCGATCCGCTGTTTTACATGACGCTCTCCACAGGGATAGGCGGCGGCATCGTGGGCGGCGGGGGCGTGTGGCGGGGCGCCGATTCGTATGGCGGCGAAATCGGACACATAACGATTCGGCCCGATGGGCCGGAGTGCCTTTGCGGCGCCCGCGGCTGCTTCGAGCGACTGTGCTGCGGCCTGTGGCTGGAGCGGGACTACGGCCACAGCGCGCGCGAGCTTGTCGACGATCCGGCCTTCGTCCGCCGCTATGTTGTCGATCTCGCCCTGGGACTCAAAGCCGCCGTCATGCTGCTGAATCCTGCGCGCATCGTAATTGGCGGCGGCATCTCGAAGGCTGGCGATAAACTGTTCGCACCTTTGCGCGAAGAAATGGGGCGGCAGATCACCGCCTGGTCGCGAGCTCGCATCGACGTCGTGCCTGCCGCGCTTGGCGACGACAGCGTGTTGTTCGGAGCGATGGTCCTCGCGCGTTTTTAATCGACGTCGTCGGTCTGGTGCGCCTTCTCAGCCACCTGAACGCTGGACATCCCCGGCACGGAGTAGTCCGATGATTGGATGGTAAGTTCCATCCGGCCGACTATCTTCGCATTAGCGATGGAATCGTTGGTCGCCGCGAGCCAGTAATTACCGACTTTCCGATAGCACTGAACAATGTACGGTTTCCCGACCCAGAAGGAAACCGATCCGGCGGTACGCCCCTCGAGCCTAACCAGCGCATAATCCTGTTCGTCGATCCACGCCTTGCCGTCGATCAGGTACTTACTCTTCCGCTTCGGGAGGAGTTGGATCACGTAGCAGCGCCGGCCGTCGCGCATTTCCTGCCCGAGCAGTTGGAACTTATAATTCCGCGAAGATATGGAGCTGTCGTTCTGCCCGGTCCTGCGGCTCGTTTCAACCTCGGCCTGGAGAACCTTGTCAAAGACGCGCCGGTAGAGGCCATCGGCGCCATTGGCTGCGAGGATTTCGAACTTTTTGCCGCTTGCGCTATCGTAGTCCAGCCGCACCGTCATCTCCCCGGTTCGGCCTTTTTCACCGCGCAGGGTGTAGTGTCGAACCGCGGTATAGGCCTTGAGGCTGCGATCGCGGGCATCGTCGGCCTGCATCATGCGAGCGATGATGTCGTCAGCGCAGATGCTGGTGTCGGCGGCTACGGGTACGATTGCCGCGGCTGCTGAGGAAAGAAATACTACGGTCAGGGTGCATGCCATAGCCACGCTGTCCTGTTTCGCCCGAGCACGCATCGCGTTCGGTTGAAGCAAGCCGCGTTCCAAACGCCAACTCCATCGAAATAAAGCAGTTTCTAAGTACGACGCCGGTAATAATGTCCGCGAACTAACTACCGCTGGTTGGCTTTGAGGGTTTTTTTCCGGAGCCGGATGGATTGCGGAGTGACTTCTACAAACTCATCGTCTCGGATGAACTCGATTGCCTGTTCGAGGTTCAGAATTTTCGGAGGAACCAGGCGGATGGCCTCGTCCGCTGTCGAGGCCCGCATGTTGGTGAGCTTCTTCTCCTTGACGATATTCACGTCGAGGTCGTTGTTGCGCGAGTTCTCGCCCACGATCATGCCCTCATACACCTCCGTTCCGGGCATGACGAAAATTTCGCCGCGCTCCTGGAGGTTGAAGATGGCGTATCCGGTGGCTTTCCCGGGCCGGTCGGCGACCAGGCTGCCTGTCGGACGGCTGGGGATGTCGCCCTGCCATTCGATATAGCCGTGGAACAGTGAGTTCATGATCGCCGTTCCCCGCGTGTCGGTCAGCAGCTCGCTGCGCAGTCCGATCAGGCCGCGTGAAGGCACGTGGAACTCGAGGCGAACGCGGCCGGAGCCGTGGTTCACCATCTTCGTCATTTTGCCCTTGCGCGTACCGAGCTTTTCCATCACCACGCCGACGAAGGCTTCCGGACAATCCACCACCAGAAGTTCCAGCGGTTCGTGCAGTTTCCCATCGACGGTGCGCGTCAGGATCTCCGGTTTCCCGACCATCAGCTCAAAGCCTTCCCGCCGCATCATCTCGATGAGAATGGCGAGTTGCAGCTCGCCGCGGCCCATCACCTTGAACGCATCCGGCCCGCCAGCCTCCTCCACGCGGATCGAAACGTTGGTGAGCAGCTCCTTATCGAGGCGATCGCGCAGATTGCGGGAGGTTACGTAAGAGCCCTCGCGGCCGGCAAACGGTGACGTATTGATGGTGAAGGTCATGGCGATGGTCGGCTCATCGATCTGGATATGCGGCAGCGGCTCAGGGTTCTCTGCGCTGGTTACCGTTTCTCCGATGGTGATCCCTTCAACGCCGGCGATGGCGAGGATGTCGCCTGGGCAGCCGACGGTTTCGTCGACGCGTTTCAGGCCCTCGAAGGAATAGAGTTTCGTGATGCGCGTGGTCTGGAAAGAGCCGTCGAGCTTCGCGATGGCGACTTCATCCCCATGCCGCAGCGTTCCGGAAAAGACGCGCCCGATCGCGAGGCGCCCAAGATAATCGCTGTAGTCCAGATTTGCGACGAGTAGCTGCAGGACGCCCTCGGGGTCAGCCGCGGGCGGGGGAATGTGCTTCAGGATCGTATCGAAAAGCGGCCGCAGGTCGGCGGAATCGTCTTCCGGCGCGAGCTTCGCGACACCGATTTTCGCGTTCGTGTAAATGATCGGAAAATCGAGCTGGTCTTCGGTGGCGTCGAGATCAATGAACAGGTCGTAAACTTCGTTGAGCACTTCCTGAATGCGCGCGTCCGGGCGATCGATCTTGTTGATCACCAGCACCGGCGGCAGGTGGGCCTCCAGCGCTTTCATCAGCACATAGCGGGTCTGCGGCAGGGGGCCTTCGCTGGCGTCCACCAGGAGCATAACGCCGTCCACAATCTTCAGCGCACGCTCCACTTCGCCACCGAAATCGCTGTGACCGGGGGTATCGACGATGTTGATTTTGACGCCGTGATAGTGAACGCCTGTGGTCTTAGCCAGAATCGTGATGCCGCGCTCGCGCTCAAGTTCGTTCGAGTCCATCACGCGCTCGGCGACCTGCTCGTTCTGGCGGAAGATGCCGCTCTGCCGCAGCATGGCATCCACCAGCGTGGTTTTGCCGTGGTCAACATGGGCGATGATCGCGATGTTCCGAATCGTCTGGTTCTGAGTTGCCGCCATTCGCAATTCCATGGTCGCATGCAGGCCTCAAAGCGCGGACTCGCGCGCCATGCGCGGTCTGATTCGGTGTGCGGCGGGGTGAATCAGCAGCTTATGCGCTGCCCATGGCTGAGCGGCAGCGAACGGATACGGGGGTGTGGGCTCCGTTTATTAGGCCAGCGCCGTTCGGCTCTGGTCTGGTTTTGCACGAACGGAGCTGGCGAAGTTGTTGAATTGGCAGGGATGGGCGACTGTATTCGGTTGTCAAAGTGCCGACTGTGGCCGGACGGCGGCGCAGCGATCCACGGTCACCCCGATCTTACCTCCTGGTGGTGGGCGAAGCAGCGCAAGCGCATGATGCGGCGGGAGAAAACCCGCGTGACCGGGCGCCCGCAGGCGCGTTTTTCGTACGCCGTGAGTTGGCGCCGCTAGGTTACGTCAGTATCGCAACCCACCCCGGAACGCGCCCAGAAGCCACAGAATGATGAGGATCAAGATAATTGTGCCGCAGCCGATGCCCGCGCCCCCTCCGTATCCCCAGCGGCCGTAGCCGTAGTACCCGCCACCGCCTCCCAGAAGCAGGACGAGGATGATAATCACCAGTATCAGCAGCATTTTGCGGACGATCCTCCTGCGCTATCGTAGCGCACGAGCGGCCGGCGGGTCGCTCGCCGCGACAACATACTCCTCCGTACAATAAAGTCGGTACCACCGCGTGCCCCCTTTCCCGTGGCAGCAGGTCATCGATTTCATTGTGCTGGCGTGCGCCCTGTATCTGCTGCTGAGCTGGGCACGTCAGGTGCGCGCCATGCGGATCGCGCTGTGGGTCGTGTTCCTGCATGCCGGGTCTCTGCTGGCGCGCCACTTCAACCTGCTGATCACCACGTGGGTGCTGGAAGGGGCCTCCATTGCGGTGATCCTGATGCTGCTGTTCGTGTTTCAGGGCGAGATGCGGCGCGCGTTCATGCGCCTTGACCGGCTGCTGCATTTCGCGCCGCGCTCGATGGAATTGCTGGACCAGAGCTACCGGGGGCTGACCGAGGCCGCGTTCCGCATGGCCGCGTCCCGCACCGGAGCGCTGATGGTCATCGCCCGCCAGGACTCGCTTGCGGAGCTGACCGAAGACGGCGTGAACGTAGGCGCCGACGTTTCGCCCCTGCTGCTGGAGTCGATCTTCCAGAAAACATCACCCGTGCACGACGGCGCGGCGGTGATCGAAGGCGATCGGATCACGCGCGTCAACGTCATTCTGCCTCTCACCACTCGGGCCGAAGTTCCGCCGCAGTTTGGCACTCGCCACCGTGCCGGCATGGGTCTTGCGGAGCGTTCCGACGCGCTGGTGATTGTCGTTTCCGAAGAGCGCGGTGAAGTGTCCCTGATGAACGGCCGCACGTGGCGCGTAATCGACTCCGCGCCGGAGCTGCTGAATCTGCTGCAGAGACTCTGGGCATGGCGGCGGCGTCCGCTGGGGGAGCGGGTGCGAGATCTGTTTGTGGCCAATTTCCGGATGAAAGCGGCCGCCGCCGGGCTCGCCGCGGTGCTGTGGGGCTTCTCGCTGTTCGAGACCGGCGTAACCATTCGCACGGTCACCGTACCGGTGGAGTTTCAGAACGTGCCGCGCGGCATGGATGTCCGCAACGTAACGACGGACCGAGTACAGGTCACGGTTCGCGCTCCGTCGTGGATCATGGACCGCACCAGCCTCGGCTCGCTCGTCGCCCACATCGACATGAAGCGCGGCCAGGAAGGCACGCTGGTGCACCGGATCACGGCCTCGGATCTCAGCGTCCCGCCAGGACTGAACGTCGATTCGATCAATCCGCCGCAGGTGCGGTTCGCGCTGGTGAAGCGCTGAGCGGCAGCGCTTCGTTCAAAGAACCCTGGCGGTACCCCTGCAAATCGAGCGTAATGTAATGAAACCCGAGTCGTTTGAAAATGGCCGTGAACTCGCGCGCCATCTCCGGCGTTAACGCGCGCGGCAGTTCTTCGGGAGCGATCTCGATGCGGACCAGATCGCCGTGATAACGCACGCGGAACTGCCGGAAGCCGAGCGCGCCTATGGCTTCTTCGCCTTTCTCCACGGTCCTGACATTCTCCCTGGTGACTGCCGTGCCGTAGGGAATTCGCGAGCTCAGGCACGCCGAAGCGGGCCGGTTCCAGGTTTCGAGCCCGGCCAGCCGCGATAACTCGCGGATCTCCGCCTTGGTCAAGCCTGCATCGACCAGTGGCGCGTCGATGTCGTGCTGTTTGGCGGCGCGCTGGCCGGGGCGATAGTCGCCGAGATCGTCGACGTTCACGCCGTAAACGATGTGCTCGTACCCGCGCGCCTCTCCCACCTCGGCGAGGCGCGTGAACAACTCGTCCTTACAGTGGAAGCAGCGGTCCGGGTTGTTGCGCGCGTAGTCGGGATTGTCGAACTCGTGGGTATCGATATATTCGTGGCGGATACCGTTTTCGCGCGCGAAGCGTTCGGCATCGCGCTTGTGCGATTCGGGAATCGATGCCGAATCGGCGGTGATGGCGACGGCGTTATCGCCGAGGGCCTGTGCGGCTGCCCACGCCAAATATGCCGAGTCGGTTCCGCCCGAATAGGCGACAATCACACGCCCCATGCCTCGGAGCAGTCCAAGGAGGGCCTGCTGCTTGGCTTCGAGTGCCGCCGCATCGAGCTTCGGCGGAGCGCCCAGGCTGACCAGTGTCGCCATACTCTTCAGTATATTGGTCGCGGCGGCCAGGCCCGAATCTCGGGATACCGGCCTACTCTGCTATCTCCGGCGGTAGATGCGCGCTCGCGGCGTTCCCTGTGCGCCCGCTCGTTCGGCGAAACCGGTGGGGTCCTGCTCGGCTTCCAGAACCTCGGGGCGGACGACCGAGTCGCCGATGTCGAACGCCTCTTTATGCGGCCATGTTCCGGGGCCGGCGTTCTGGGGCGCATAGTGCTCGTTTTCCCGGCGGGCCTCGTCGGCCGACATTACCTCACCGCCGGCGTTGAGACCAACGACGCCCGCTGTGGTCGGGCCTGGGGTATTCGTTTGAAGGCGGTCGTCGGTACGCAGGTCGCATTCGGACGGCGAACCAGCTCCTTCCACTTCCACGGCGCCGCGCGCCCCCGCGGCAGGGAGAACCGCACCGGCTCCCGCCGTATCGAGTATTGTTCGGATGCGCTCTGCCTGGGCTTCGCCGGTGGAAACGGTAATCAGGATCTTGCCGCCGCGGACCTGTTCGGAATAGTCGTGCGCATCCGAGTCCGGCACGCCAGCCTCGCTCAGCGCGCCGATTAGACCGCCGGCGACCGCTCCGACGCCCGCACCGCCGAGCGCCGCCAGGAGTGGTCCAGCGGCCATCACGGGCCCAAGGCCGGGTATAACCAGAACGGTAAACCCGAGCAGCAGGCCACCGATTCCACCCAGCGCGGCTCCGATGCCCGCATCCGCCGCCACATCGGCCGTAATGTCGGCAGACAAGCCATCCTCGCTGCGCTGCTCCTCCGCCGCGGCAATGACGCTGATATGGTCCGGGGCAACTCCGGCCTCGCGCAGCATTCGGACCGCGCGGCGCGCGTCGTCCGCACTCCTGAATACGCCAACAGCCGTACCGTTGCTCGCCATTGTGCTCTTCCCCTGGGCTTACAGGTTCATGGCGTCGCCGGGAACGGTGGGGACTTCATCGGTCTGGCCGTTTCGGCGCCGCAGTTCCCGCTCGGCGCGATACCAGTCCTCTTCCGCGGAACCGTTCTCGCCGTTGCGCTGGGTATAGAAGCGATAAGCCAGCTCGGCGATCTCGTCGTGCTCGATGCGCCGGTCGCCGTGCGGACCCGCACCGTGGTTGATGGCCACGTAGCCTTCCAGAGACTGCTCGGAACTGGCTGCCTCCTCGAGCGAGTGCGCCGTCGACATTCTCTGTTGCTCCAGGTTCGGCGTGGGCGCGGGTACTTTCGCGGGCATACTTCCTCCTGGTGATCAAGGACTACGTCCGGGCGAGGGACGTTTCGCTACAAAAACAGTCGAAAATGTTTCGACGTTGCTGTATCCTGTTCAAAGGAGGTCTCATGGCGCCACGCAAAACATCTCGCAAAGCGCAAAAGAAGGTTGGGAAAGTCATGCACGAATACAAGCATGGCCAGCTCAAGTCCGGCGGGAGAAAAAAGGTCAAGAACCGGAAGCAGGCCATTGCCATCGCCCTGAGCGAGGCGCGCCGCTCCGGCGCGAAGGTTGCGCCGAAGAAGGGCGCGAAGAAATCGGCGTCGAAAAAGAAGGCCTCCTCCCGGAAGCAGTCGTCGTCGAAAAAGAGCACGTCGAAGCGCAAATCGACGAAGAAGAGCTCGCGGAAGTCATAGTTTCGCGGGCGCGCCGGCTCTGCGGCGCCATTCGAAAAGCACCACCCCCGCGGCCACCGAGACGTTCAGCGACGGGATGCGCCCGGACATGGGAATGCGCACCGTAAGGTCGCAGTGGCGGCGCACGTGCTCATGGATGCCATGGCCTTCGCCGCCGAAAACCAGCGCGGTTGGGCGCGCGTACTCCACGTCTGTGTAGGAAACGGCGCCACGTTCATCGAGGGCGTAGATCCAGAATCCTCGCGCTTTAAGCTTTTCGAGCGCCTGCGACACATTGCCGACGCGCAACACCGGAACATGCTCGAGCGCGCCTGCGGCGGCTTTCGCCACGTTCTCGGTCAGCCCCACCGCGCGCCGGTCCGGAATGAGCACGGCGCTCGCGCCGGCGGCATTCGCGGTGCGCACGATGGCGCCGAGGTTATGCGGGTCCTCCACTCCATCGAGCAGGATCACGAGCTCGGCGTCCTGCGGAAGCTGGTCCAGTGTGCCGGGCTGGTGCGCCGCGACGAGCGCGACGACACCCTGATGGGCGGCGCCGCCAGAGATCCGGTCCAGCGCGTCGCGCGGCTCGAATCGGACCGGCACGCGCGCCTGCCGACAAAGGTCCACGATTTCCTGCACACGCGCGCCGCCCGCGCCGCGCGCGATCAAAACGCGATCCATTGGGCGGCCTGCGAGGAGAGCCTCGCGCACGGGGTGGATGCCCGCCAGTGTGGCCACGCTTCCAGCGTAGCGTTGCACCGCATGGTCGGCGGGGGGCGTCCTGAAATACTGCGGTAGAATGGCCCTGGAAATGAGCGACGCCGCCGAACAGACCGCGGTTCAGGAGATCCCCGACAAGCTTTATTTCCGTATCGGCGAAGTGAGTCATCTGGCTGGCGTCAAGCCTTACGTCCTGCGTTTCTGGGAAAACGAGTTTCCTTCGCTGATGCCGCGCAAATCCGGAGCGGGGCAGCGTCTGTACCGCCGCAAGGACGTGGAGACGGTGCTCGAAATCAAGCGCCTGCTCTACGAGAAGCGCTATACCATCGAAGGCGCCCGCAAGTTCCTGGACAGCCGCTCCCGGACGCCAACCGGCGAGGACGCGCAGGGGAAAAGGCGCCCACGGGGACAGGCGGAGTTATTCCGCACCGGCGGGCCGGCGCTCGACGCCATCCGGACCGAACTGCGCGCAATCCTCGAGCTTCTACGTTAGCCCGACCTCCTCGATTTTTCGAATAGTTCGGTTGGCGCGGCCGATAAGCATATTGAAACGGCATAGCCATGATTCGCCTCACACGCATCAATCACATTCCCCTTGTGCTCAATTCCGATCTCATCGACCACGTTGAGGTCACGCCGGACACGGTGGTGAGCCTGACCACGGGGCAGAAGTTCATGGTACTGGAGTCAGCCGACCAGGTGATCGATCGGGTGGTCGATTTTCGCCGCCGCATTCATGCGCTTCCGCCCATCGACGCTCCGCTTGCCGGGAACACTGATTAGCATCGGGGCGCTGCATGCCGCAACCAAAACAATCTGCGCCAAAGCCCGCGGCCCGCCAGACGCCGCCGAAGAAGGGCGGCTCAAAACCGGACATAGGCAGCTTCGGCGGCCTGGTGCTCGCGCTTGCGGGGATTATGGGCGGCCTGATGATCGAAGGCGGCAAAGTTTCCGATATCTCCCAGGTCACCGCGGCCATGATCGTCCTCGGAGGAACCTTCGGGGCGACCATGATCAGCACGCCGTTCTCCACCCTGCTGGGGGCACTGCGGCGGCTCCCCAGCGTGTTCTTCGAGGGAAGCATGGCAGCGGACGCGATGGTGGAGGAGATTATTGGGTACGCGACCAAGGCCCGCAAGAACGGCATCGTGGCGCTGGAGAGCGAGGCCGAAGCGATCGCCGATCCCTTCCTGCGCAAAGCGCTCAATCTGGCGGTGGATGGCACCGACCTGCAGGAACTTCGCAAGATGATGGAACTGGAGATCGCGGTCGAGGAGCAGCGTGGGGAGGCGGAGGCGAAGGTTTTCGAATCGGCGGGAGGCTTTGCGCCCACCATCGGCATCATCGGCGCGGTGCTCGGCCTCATCCAGGTGATGAAGCACCTCGCCAATATCGAGGAAGTGGGCCGCGGCATCGCCGTCGCTTTCGTGGCCACGGTATACGGCGTGGGAGTAGCGAATATCCTGCTTCTTCCCGCGGCCACGAAAATCAAGGCCCGCATAAAACGGCAGACGGATTTGAAGGAGCTCATCCTCGAGGGTGTGGGCGGAATCGTCGAGGGTCTCAACCCCAAGCTGGTGCGGAGCAAACTGGAGGCCTACACGCGCGAGCAGGCGAGCGCGAAACCGAGCAAGGCAAAGCCCGACGCGAAGGCGAAGGCTGCGCAGGCCGAGCCGGCGAAGGCCTGATATGGCCCGCCGCAAACACGACGCCGGTCACGAGAATCACGAGCGATGGCTGGTTTCGTACGCCGATTTCATTACCCTCCTGTTCGCTTTTTTCGTGGTCATGTTCGCCACCTCCCAAACGGACAAGAACAAGGCGCAGGCGGTGCAGGACTCGGTGCAGAAGGCCCTCGAGGAGGGGAAGCTGTCGGCGGTGGTAAACGCGATTCTGGGCGGATCGCCGGTGGATAAGAAGAAGGCCGGCAACGCGCAACTGCATGGGTCCACGAAGCCGCCGAAGGAGCAGAAGGCGGATTACGCCGCGGGGCCGGGCAAGGTTGCCGAGCTTCTCCCCTCCCTCGCGTTGCTGACCAAAGAACTGGAGGAGGAGATTCGTGCGGGCAAGATCACAGTGTCGATGGAGCGGCGTGGGCTGGTGATCAGCTTCCGCCAGGCAGCGCTGTTTCCGTCAGGCGCGGCTACTCTGGTGCCCTCCGCCCTGCCTCCGCTGGACAAGATTGCGAAGGTCCTGCTGAAGATTCCCAATCCGGTGCGCCTCGAAGGGCATACCGATTCTGTGCCGATCCACAATTCGCAGTTTCAAAGCAACTGGGAATTGTCAGCGGCGCGGAGTATCACGCTGCTGCGAGTACTGACTGAGGAATGCCGCGTGCCCGATGCGCGACTGTCGATCGCCGGCTATGGGGACAACGACCCCGCGGACAGCAATGACACGGAAGAAGGCCGCGCCCGCAATCGGCGCGTGGACATCGTGGTCCTCAACGAGACCGGCCTCGCCGCCGAGCCGCAGCGCGGCCCGCCAACGGCGGCCATTTCAAAACCGCACCCCTGAGCTGTGGCCAGGCATCAGACGGGCGGGCGTGCACGGCGCCGCAGGCGATTTCGTTGAACGCGGACGAGACGGCCGTGCACGCATGCCGCACAAGCGCACCAGGGAGCGTCCCGTCACCGCACCCGAAGCTATTTCTGTTTTTTGTGCGCCTTCATCCCGGTTTTCAGGAGTGCGCACGCCTTCTTCGGCCCGGCCGTGCCGGTGATCCGAAACTTCTTGCCGCGCTGTTTGTTGTACGAGACGAAGAACTCTCCGACCTGGTCCAGCAGAGTCCTGCTGACCTCGTCGATAGACTCGATATTCTCGTGAGCGTAAGAATGGACCGCGACGCCGAGCAGCCGGTCATTGGTCTTCGTCCTTTCATCCTGCGTCTGCTCCGCCTTGATCACGCCGATGATTCGCACGTCCAACAGGCAGCCGACGTGCGCGGGCGCATCCATCAGGACCAGCACATCCAGGGGGTCGCCGTCATCGCCCTTCGTGGAAGGAATGAAGCCGAAATCGAATGGAAACATCATCCCTTCCGGGAGAAGTCCGCCCAGCATGAACATGTTCGATTCGGGATCGTAATCGAACTTGTTACGCGAGCCCTTGGGCGTCTCGATGATGGCGCGGCAAATTGCCGTTTTCGGGTCGAACTGGTTAGCAAGGGAAGTCAGGTCCGGCATGTCGATCTCAAATTGTAGCGGCCTGCAGCTCCTCGTCAAAGCAGACCGCGACCTTGCCGCAGCGGCCCGAGGCCATAAGCTCGTACGCCCGGCTGACGTCCTTTAATCCGAAGCGGTGCGTGACCAGATCGGCCGGATGCACATTCCAGCGCACCAGCCGCTCAACGAGCTCCTCCATGAGCCACGTCGATGTCACCCACGAGCCATAGATGGTTTTCTGATCATGGATGATGTCCGGCGACGGATTGAACTGGACCGACCCACCTTCACCGAGCAGCACGATCTTTCCCCACTTGCGCGTTGCGCGAATGGCGGTGGCTCGCGCCGCGGCGTTGGCCGAACAGTCCACCGCGCGCTCGACTCCGCGGCCGTCTGTCAGGTCGTGCACTTCCTGGACATTGCCGTCACCGGCGGCGAGCACCGCGTCGCAGAGGCCGCGCTCGAAGGCGAGATGCCGCCGTTCCTCGATGATGTCGATACCGATGATCTGCCGGGCGCCCATAGCGCGGCACAGCGCCGCCGTGGCCAGCCCTACCGGTCCCAGACCGGTTATGAGCACTGCGTCGTCGCCGCTGACCCCGATCTTCTGCAGCCCCTCGTAGACCGTCCCAAAGCCGCACGCGACCTGCGCTCCATCCGCATAAGTCAGAGTGTCGGGCAATGCGATCAGGTCCTTTTCCTCGGCCAGCAGATAATCGGCCATGCCGCCGTCGCGCTGCCAGCCGTAAGCGCGCCGGTACTTTTCGCTGGTGCAGGAGATCATGTACCCGCGGCGGCAGTCGTTGCAGACGCCGCATCCGGAGATGTGGTACACGATGACGCGGTCGCCTTCGGCGAACCGGCGACATCCCGGTCCGCAACGCACGATCTGCCCCGCCGGTTCGTGGCCCGCAATCACCCCCTGGTAGCCCTCCGGCCCGCGCCCGAGGTGCTCGTGGTAAATGCAGCGGATGTCCGACCCGCATATGGTGGAGGCCTTCATGCGCAGCAGGACCTCGCCGTGGCCCGGATCGGGGACCGCGACCTCTTTCAGCACTGTGCTGCTGTCCCCGGGCAGGTAAGCCCCCAGCATGGTTTCGCTCATCCCTCTCCCTCGCTCACGGCGGCGTGATTTCGCCGCTCGGATCCCACAGATCTTCCCAGATCTGTCCGGCTTTCCAAAGGAACACCTGCCCCTTGATCAGGCGGCAGTTGCGATCCAGTCCACGAATCTGTTCCATCTCGGCCTCGCTTAAAGGGTCGCTGACGACGCCCCGGAGATTGCTGAGATAGTTTTTTCGCCTGGTTGAAAAGGGGATCGGCGTCTGCCCGCGCTGCACAGCCCACTTCAGGCATACCACCGCCGGATGCACGCCGCGCCGGCGCGCGATTTCGACGATCACGGGATCTTCGATGGGCGACGTATCCTGCGGCGTGCGGTCCCGCTCGGGCCGCCCGGGCGAGCCGAGCGGCGAGTACCCGACTGGCTCGATCCCGTTCTCCTTCACGAAGCGGAACAGCTCCGGCTGCTGGAAATGCGGATGCAACTCCATCTCGTTTACCGCCGGCCGGATGCGGCAGTCCCGAAGAACCAGCCCGAGCTTCGGAATGGTCATGTTGGACGTTCCGATGTGCCGCGTCAGGCCCATGTCCACCAGGTCTTCCATGGCGCGCCAGGTGCGCATGTAATTTTCGTGGATGTAAGGTTTTGCGTCGGCGCTGCGCGAGGTGACATCGCAGCCCGGCGGGTGGTAATTCGGAAACGGCCAATGAACCAGATAAAGGTCGAGGTACTCAAGCTGCAAGTCAGCGAGCGACCTTCGGCACGATCCAATTACATCGTCATGCTTGTCGTTCCAGACCTTGGAAGTAATCCACAGCTCGTCACGCGGGATGCCTGTATCCCGAAGCGCGGCCCCGACCTCGGCTTCATTGCCATAAACGGACGCGCAGTCGAAGTGCCGGTAGCCGACCTCGGCCGCGCCCCGGACAGCGGCGGCCACCTCGGCTGGTGACGCATGATCGGAGCCAAACGTACCAAGTCCGATGGCGGGCATGCGCGCGCCTGTGGAAAGGGTCCGCTGCGGGACCAGTTTTGGGTCCACTCCGGCGCTCATGCCGCTGCGCCCTCTCCTCGCACGTGCGACCCCAGAAAGCTGTAGTAAGCGACGAACAGATAGCACGCGAGGGGCGCGAGCATGGCCATGGCCATGCTTCCGGTCGAGACCGAGATCCAGCCCATCACCGGCGTCAGCACGGCCCCTCCAATGATGCCCATCACAATCATCGATCCGCCCAGTTTCGTGTTCCGTCCCAGTCCCTTCAAGCCAAGCGCGAAGATTGTCGGAAACATGACCGACATGAAGAAGCTGGTCAGGAAGATAGCCCACAAACCGATCCAGCCCGGCAACAGCACGCCGACGGCGACCAGAGCCACATTGATCAGCCCATAGATGCCCATCATGATATTTGGGCGGAAGAACTTCATCAGCCAAGCGGCGCTGAATCTACCGATGCCGAAGGCCGCGAGGGTCCCGGTAAGGAAGTAACCCGCCACTTTTTCCGGCTGATGCGTGTAATCCTGCACGTACTGGATGAAGTAGCTCCAGGTACCGACCTGCGCCCCGACATACAGGAACTGGGCGATCACTGCCAGCACGAAGTGCGGGTACCTCATTAACTCCCACCAGTGCCCGTGCTCTTCGTCGCTGTCCGTTCCACCCCCGCGAATATCCGGGAACTTAGTGCGCACGATCAGCATGGCCCACAGGAACGCCACCGCCCCGATCACCAGATACGGCGCGATCACGCGCATGGTCTCGTGCCGCAGGTATCCGGCGTACGTGCCGGCCGCCTTCATCGCATTTACCTGCGCCGGGTGCAATTCGACCCCCGAGAAAATGAAGACGGTCCCGATCAGCACGCCGCTGATGGAACCGAGCGGGTTGAATGCCTGCGCCAGGTTCAGCCGCCGGGCCGCGGTTGCCGGATCTCCCAGCTGGGCCACAAACGGATTCGCACCGGTCTCCAGAAACGCCAGACCACTGGCGATTACGAACAGCGCAAAGAGAAAGAATCCGTACTGGCCCGCAATAGCCGCCGGCCAGAACAGCAGCGTGCCGGTGCTATAGAGCAACAGCCCTGTCACGAGCCCCGTCTTGTATCCAAATCTCCGCATGACCAGCGCCGCGGGAATAGCGAGCAGGAAGTATCCCAGATAGAATGCCGACTGGATAAGCCCCGCCCGCAGCCGCGTAATCTCGAAGGACTTCATGAACTGCCGGATCAGGATATCGTTCAGGTTGTTGGGAATGCCCCACAGGAAGAACAGCGCCGTCACGAGTACGAATGGCACGACATACTGCGGCGGAATCAGTGGCCCGGCTTCACTTCGGGCCGGCGCGCTCCCGGTCTGCGGCTGAATCACCGCGCGCCTCCCTCGTTGCGCACCACACGGCCGCCCTTCATGACGAAGCGCACTTTGCCCAGCGCACTGATGTCCGCCAGCGGATTCCCGTCCACCGCGATGATATCCGCATAGTAACCCTTCTCGAGCGAGCCCACCCGATCGGCCCACCCGAGCAGCTCCGCCGCGTTTATGGTGGCCGCGCGGATGGCATCAATGGGCTTCATGCCGAACTCGACCATGACCGGGAACTGCTTCCAGTTATCGCCGTGCGGGTACACGCCGCCGTCGGTCCCGAACGCCATCTTTGCGCCGGCGAGATATGCCTTGCGGAAATTTTCGCGCTGCAGCCGCCCTACCCGTCGCTCTTTGTCCAGTGATTCCGGAAGCATGCCTACCTTCGCGCCCTCCGAGAGTATGTAAGTGTCGTTGTAAATATCGAAGACCAGCCACGCGCCATGCTGCTTCGCCAGGGCGATGCCCTCGTCGTCGATGAGGCTGCAGTGCTCGATGGAGTCGATTCCCGCGCGAATGCCGTCCTTGATCGACTGCGTGCCGTGCGCATGCGCGGCCACTTTACGCCCCAGCTTGTGGGCTTCCGCCGCGATCGCTTGCAGTTCTTCGGGGCTGTACTGCTCGGTCCCGGGCTGATCCCCTTTGGACAGCACGCCGCCGGAGGCGCACACCTTAATCAGGTCGGCGCCGTACTTCACGTTCCTGCGCACCATGGTCCGCGCCGCCCACGGCCCGTCCGCAACCCCATCGCCTACCGCGTGATACTGGGGCGCCAGCAGGTCCTCGTCACAGTGCCCGCCGGTGATCCCCAGCGGCGGTCCGGAAACCAGCATCCGCGGGCCCTCCACATCGCCTTCATCGATCGCATCCCGGAGCGCCGTGTCCGCGAAGCCATCCGCGCCGACGTTACGTATTGTGGTGAAGCCGGCGCGCAGGGTCAGGCGCGCGTTCTTCGCCCCGGTCAGCGCCGCCCGCGGTATGGAAACGCCCAGCGACTGGTAACCGGAGTAGCGCGGGTCCATGGTCAGATGGTCGTGTACGTCGATCAACCCCGGCATGCAGGTCTCGCCCGACAAATCGATGGCCTGCGCGCTGGAGTGCCCGACGTCGGTGATCTTTCCGGCATCGTAGACGATGACTGCGTTCTCGAGCAGCGTCCCGGAGCGCACGTCCAGCATCCGCCCACACCGCACGGCGCCGGATTGCGCTATCACCGCGGAAGCAGAGGCCGCCGCCAAAACCAAGCGAAGGAGCATGTCAGCATTCTATCCAGCGCCGTGTGCGATGCAACCTCTCGACCCTGGCTATCCTGGAAGCCGGAGTGCCCGACCCTGACGGCATGCCCTCACGCGACCGTACCGACGCACCGCAACTTTCCGCCCCCGACCGGGTTGATAAAGATATGACCGCGCTGGCGTCGCTCGACCGCGATGCCGAGTTGATGATCCGGGTTCGGGAAGGGGACCAGGCGAGCTTCGGCCTGCTGCTGCAGAAGCATCGCGGGCCGGTGGTGCATTTTCTCTATCGCATGGTCCAGAACCAGGCGGTGGCCGAAGAACTCGGGCAGGAGGTCTTCCTGCGGGTCTACAAATCGCGGCAAACGTATGAACCGACTGCCAAATTCACAACCTGGCTGTTCCGCATCGCCACGCATCTGGCGTTGAACTGGCTGCGCGATGCGGGGAACCGCCGGGCGCAGGAGAGTATCGACGAAGAACCCGAGGGGCCCCGGCGCGAGCTGGCCGATGCCGGTCCCACGGTCGAAGAAACGCTGGTCAACCGCGCGCGCCTGAACGAGATCCGGGAGGCCATCGAAGCACTGCCGGCAAAACAGCGCGCGGCCGTACTGATGCACAAGTACGAGGAAATGGAATACGCGCAGATCGCCCGCGCCCTCGGATGTTCGGAATCGGCGCTGAAATCACTCCTGTTCCGGGCTTATGAGACGCTGCGGCTAAAGCTGGCGCATTTGGCTGAGGGAAGAACATGAATTGCCCACGAAAGGATGTCGATCTGCTGGTGCGGCGCGCGGCCGGCAGGCTCAGCCCGGCTGAGGAAGCTGTGCTGGAGCAGCATCTTCGCAATTGTTCGGAATGCCGGGAAGCGGCAGCCGCACAGCGGAGTGTTTGGAACGCGCTGGACGAATGGAGCGCGGAGCCGGTTTCCGAGGACTTCGACCAGCGGCTCTGGGCGCGGATTGCCGCGAGGGATGCAGAATCGATATGGAGTCGGTTCTGGCAGGCAGTCGCGCACGGTCTGTCCTGGAAAGTGTCTCTGTCGGTGGCCGGCGCGTGCGCGATTGTATTAGCCATCCTCCTGCTGCGAGCGCCCGTCGGGGAGAATGGGCCGCAGGGTCCAGCGCCAGCGATTGCAGCCCAGAAGACGATCGATATCGATCAGGTGGAGAGCGCACTGGACGATGTGGACATGTTGAATCAGCTGGGAGTCGCTGCGCCGGCGCCAGCGAAGGCGGATTCGGGCTCCTGAAAGCTCATTTATGAGAACCCGACTGCGGGCCGCTGCCGCGCTGATCGCCGCGGTCACACTGCCGGCGCTCGGCCTGGCACAGGATATTGCGAGGACGCCTTCGCCGCCGGCCGGAGAACGCCGCATGGCGCGACGATCGCCGCTCGATCAACTCGATCGGCTCATGCGCATGTCGCCCGAGGAGCTCGAGCAGGTTTTATCCAGGCTGCCACCCCCTCGACGGCTAAACGTGGAGCGGCGACTCGCTCAGTACAGCCGGTTATCACCCGAACAGCGCGAACTCCTTCGCGCGCAGTATCGCTGGTTCCACGATTTGCCGCCGGAGAAGCAGTTCGAGCTTCGCCGGGCGTTCGCCCGCTTTGCGGTCCAGTCGCCCGAACGGCAGGACATGATGCGCGAGGAACTGGAGCATCTGCGCTCTCTATCGCACGCGGAGCGGTGGCAGGAGATGGGCAGCCCCGAGTTCCGCGACCGCTTCCGGCCGAACGAGCGCGACATCATCGGCCGAATTGCCGACCTCATGCCGTGAATCTTTGTTCATCACGCAACCCGCGGCGTTCCGGAGGTAGTCTAAGTTACAGGCGGGTGTTATGCGCAAAATCGCAACTCTGATTACGTCGTTTCTTTTCGCGGCCACGATGGTGCTGGCTCAGCACGGCGGACACGGTGGCGGCGGGGGATTTCATGGTGGCGGTGGTGGGTTCCACGGGGGTGGCGGCGGATTCCACTCCTCAGGCTCGTTCCACGGCGGCGGCAGTTTCGGCGGCGGTGGACGTTCGTTTTCCGGCGGCGCACGCGGCTACTACGGCGGCGGTGGACGTTCGTTCTCCGGCGGCGGTCGCGGCTATTACGGCGGCGGACGAGCGTTCGCTGGGAGTGGGCGCGGCTACTACGGTGGTCACGGATACTATAGCGGCGGTGGACGCGGCTACTATGGCGGCCGCGGTTACTACGGCGGACGCGGATATTACGGCCGTGGTTATTATGGACACGGCTGGGGTCGGGGATGGGGCCGCTGGGGCTGGGGTTTCGGCTACTATCCCGGCTACTACTATGGCTACTACGATCCGTATTATTGCGACCCGTATTATTATCCTTACGGCTGCCCGGCGTATGGATACGGGTATCCTTACTACGGTTCTTCGTTCGTGATCGGCGGGAGCTGGTAGCGCCGGATCAACTGGCCTCAGGAACTCCCGCAAACCGGCACGGTGGTCGCGATCCTTTCGAAGTGTGCGACCATCGGCCGGGCGCGTCCTCTCGATTCCATTACCGCGGGCAGTGACAGAGACGCCTCGTGGCTGGCGGCGCTCTCACCCGCAACTCATTCGCGTTTCTCCGGAACGGCTCGCAGATTCGCAATCATCCCGTACATAAAACGCATCTTACGCCATGGTAGACAACCTACCAACTCCATGGTAGAGTCTCTACTATGGCGAGGGTGGAACTCCTGCAGGGCACGCTGGACATGCTGGTGCTGCGATCCCTGCTGTTTGGACCGTTGCATGGGCACGGCATTGCCAGGCACATTCAGCGCACCTCGGCGGAAGCGCTGCTGGTGGACCACGGCTCGCTCTACCCCGCTCTCCAGCGCCTGCAGCGCAACGGCTGGATCGCAGCGAAGTGGGAAAAGGCGGACAAGGGACGCGAGTTGAAGATGTACCGCCTGACTCCGAGCGGGCGCAAACAGCTGGCCGCCGAGGAGTCTAAATGGGCAGACCTGACCCAGGCCATCGCGCGCGTGATGCAGGCGCCGCCCGAGGAGGCCTGAATGCTCAGAAAACTGCGTTCACTGCTCGGAGGCCGCACGGGCGACGACGAGTTGGCGCGCGAAATTCGCATGCATCTCGAGCTGGAGGCCGAGGAGCAGGTCGAGCGCGGCCTGTCGGCTCAGGAAGCAGCCCGTGCGGCGCGCCGCGCATTCGGGAATCCAACAGTGGTCCGCCAGATCTGCCGCGAGGCGAGCCCTGGCGCATGGGCCGCCGATCTGCTTCAGGACACCCGCTACGGCGCACGCATGCTGGCTCGCAGCCCGGGATTCACGGCAGTGGCGGTGCTCATTCTCGCGGTCGCAATCGCGGTCAATACGGCGGTGTTCACGGCATTCGATGCGATTCTGTTCCGCCCGCTGGATGCCCGGGATTCCGACAAGGTCGTTACGCTGCTCCAGCGCACAAAAGAGAATCGTGATGACGACTGGTTTTCGTGGAACGACTACGTGAACTATCGCGACCATGCGCGGACGCTTTCGGGCATTGCCGCTATCAGCAACGTCGCCGCGAGCATGACGGCCGCGACGGTTGGCGGAAGAGCGCAGCAGGGGTTTGGCGGACTTTCGGGATCGCTGGGCTTTCATTTTCCCGGCTTGCTCACCGCGGGCAGCGCCGAGCCGCTGATTGCCGCCGTGGTGTCGGAGAACTACTTCGCGATGATGGGGGTACATCCGGCCCTCGGCCGAACGTTCTCCCCCGAGGATGCTCGCGGCCCGGAGTCCGATCCATACCTCGTTCTGAGCTTCGAATACTGGAAGCGCCGATTCGACGCCAACCCGGCGATTGTGGGCGCCGTCATCGAGCTGAATCGTCATCCGTTCACGGTAATCGGGGTCATGCCAGCCGGTTATCTGGGCACGATGCCCGCCGTACCGAATGCATGGCTCCCCATTTCCATGGAGCCGGAACTGCGTCCCGCGAGTAACTGGCTGAGCAGTCCCGATGCAGACATCCTCCGCCTGTGCGGCCGGCTCGCGCCGGGGATTTCGGCCGAGCAGGCCCAGGCCGAACTTGCCGCAGTAACGGCACATCAGGCGCGGCCGCTTGCCGGAACCAACGCGAAGGCCGCGCAACGTCGAATCAAGGTGGTACGGGCAGCGTTCGGCGGTGGAGCGCCGCCTGACGCGCAGGACCTGGCGGTGGTGTTTTTCGCGCTTGCGGCCGTCGGATTGCTGTTGGTGATCGCTTGCGCGAACGTCGCCAGCCTGCTGCTGGCTCGCTCGGCCGCGCGCAGCCGCGAGATTGCCATCCGTCTTTCACTGGGAGCGGGGAGGCTTCGGCTTGTGCGCCAGTTGCTCACCGAGAGCATGCTTTTGTCGACGATCGCCGGCGCGGCCGGTCTGCTGGTGTCGTACTGGTTGCTGCACCTGCTCATCCGCACGATTGGCGAGCAGATTCCGCAGTACTGGGGGACGGTGGTACTGAACCTCACTCCCGATCTTCATGTGTTCGGTTACGCCATCATGCTTTCCTGCATCGCTGCGGTGGCATTCGGGCTCGCGCCTGCGTTGCAGGTTTCGAAGCCGGACCTCAGCGCCACTTTGAAACAGGAGTCCGCGGCGACGGTGCTTCCGCGCGCCGGAGCGCGGCTCCGTCTGCCGAAGCGCGATGTCCTGATCGCCGTGCAGATTGCCGTGTGTCTGGTCCTTCTGGTTGCCGCGGGACTGCTGGCGCAGTCGTCGCGCAAAGCGCTGACCATCGCCAGCGGATACGACATCGGGCGGTTGATGTCACTGGAACTGCTGCAGCCCGCCGATCTCGAGAAACACCCGGCCGCGCTTGCGCGCATTGAAACGGACATGCTATACCGTCTGCGCGCGCTGCCGCAGGCGCGCTCAGTCACCGCCGCGGCTCACAGTCTGCTCTTCGCCGGCGCCCGGCTCACCAATATTTCACTGGGTGACCGCGCCACGCCTGGCGCCGGTTCGCCGGAGGTGCTGTACAGCGAAATCGATCCCGATTTCTTCGCCACCTTCGGTATTCCCATTCTCCGCGGACGGCCATTCACGGACGCCGAGTGCCGCGCCGGCGAGCCTGTCGCGATTGTCAGTGAATCCACGGCTCGACGTTTCTGGCCCGGTCAGAACGTCATTGGCAAACGGATCGCGATCGGCGGCCCGAACCGGGCCGCGGACTGGTTCGGCGAAGCCGCTCCATCGTCACCTTCCGTGCAGATCATCGGTGTGGCTGCCGACGCACGCCTGGTTGAATTGCGCAGCCCCGACGCGACGCATTTGTATCTGCCGTGGAAGGCGGGCGTCGTCTGGCCGCAGTACTACATCCGGACCACCGGTGATCCGGCAGCGATCATTCCGTCGTTGCGGCAAGCGGTTCGCGCCACGGCGCCGGGAATGATCGGTGTTACTCTGAGCGGACGCGACGCAGTGACTAACCATCCGGGGTTCGTGCTGCCTCGCCTGGGCGCGATCCTCTGCGGCATGATCAGCGTTCTGGCGTTGCTGCTTGCTGCGGCAGGCATATACGGAACGGTGTCCTTCGCGGTCAGCCGGCGCACTGCCGAGATCGGGATCCGGATGACGCTGGGCGCCCGCAGCCGCAACGTGCTCCGCCTCGTTCTCAGCGAGACCATGCGTCCGGTTGTGTGGGGCATCGCGGCCGGATTCGTGTTGTCCGCTGCAGCGGCGCGTGTCATGGTAGCTGTGCTCCTGGGTGTCAGCCCGCTGGACCCGCTCACCTTCAGCGCGGCGGCGGGCTTTCTCGCCGCAATGGCGCTGCTGGCGGCGTATGGTCCGGCGCGCCGCGCCACGCGTCTGGATCCCATGGTCGCGCTCCGCCACGATTAGACACCCGCCTATTTTTTCTGCCGGGAATACAGCCCCGTCAGTTTCGTCTCGGCCAGCACGTGCCCGCGCGTCGTGTTGTCGACATCGCTGCGTTCGGCGCCGGCTCTGAGGTCATCGAACGGAACATTGACTGCGTACAGCCGAAACACGTAATGATGCGTGCCGCTGGGAGGGCAGGGGCCGAACCATCCGGTCTTGCCGGTGCTGTTGCGGCCCTGGTTCG